>NZ_JBHMFT010000060.1:0-14533 GCF_051433195.1 Falsiroseomonas sp. E2-1-a20
GGCCGTGCCCCACGGGGTGGTGTAAGAGGCCGCGCGCGGAGCCCCTGGCGTAGCGCAGCGCGCGGCCGGGGGCGTCGTGGGCGGTCACCGCTGATCTTAGGTAGGTTCGGGTTGCGAGGCCTGTCACCGAACCGGAGACCAACGATGACCGACGAAAGGATGGCGCTTCTCGAACTGGTGGAGAAGGGCGCCGACGCCGACCTGGTGCGCGACATGCTGGCCTTCGCCGCCGATCGGATCATGGAGGCGGAGGCCGAGGTGGCGGCCGGCGCGGCGAAGGGCGCCCGCAGCCCGCTGCGCGAGGCCTATCGGAACGGCTATCGCGAGCGGGACTGGGACACCCGGGCCGGACGGATCGAGCTGGCCATACCGCGGCTGCGCAAGGGGTCCTACTTCCCGAGCTTCCTCGAGCCGCGCCGGACCGCGGAAAAGGCCCTGGTGGCCGTGGTGCAGGAGGCCTACCCCCCTGTGTCACGAGAGTTGTCGCGTGTTTAGGATCGCGCAACGAGGGGGCGTGGACATCAAGCAGTGGCTCGATATGGACAAGCATTCAAGGATCGCCTCGTGGCGCGGCTGCTGCCGCCGGAGAGCGCGGTCATCGACGTGGTCTCGCGTGAGGCAGGTGTCAGTGTTGCCACGCTGGAGCGTTGGCGAGCCGGGGCACTGGCGGCACCGGGTGCCTTGACCAGCACCCAGCGGTGGACGCCGGCGGCACGGCTGGAGGCGGTGATCACCACGGCGGCGATGGACGAGGCCGCCCGCAGCGCCTGGTGCCGTGAGCAGGGGCTCTATCCTGCCGAACTCGAGGCCTGGAAGCATGACGCCATCGCCGGCCTGGGCGAGCCGCGGGCAGCCAGTGCCGTCGAGGCCAGGCAGGACCGGCGGCGGGTGAAGGAACTCGAGCGCGAACTGCACCGCAAGGACAAGGCGCTGGCCGAGACGGCCGCCTTGCTGGTGCTCGGAAAAAAACTGAACGCGGTCTTCCACGAGGGCGAGGACGAATGACCCGCCTGGAAGACCGCCAGACCCTGGTGGCCGCGATCGCTGAGGCCTGCGCTGCCGGGACCCGGCTGGCCCCAGCCTGCAGCCTGGCCGGCATCGATCTGCGCACCTTCCAGCGCTGGCGCGCCGGCGGCAGACAGATCCAGGCTGACCGCCGGCCCGAGGCCGCCCGGCCCAGGCCACAGCACGCCCTGAGCGAGGCTGAGCGGGCGCGCATGGTCGAACTCGCCAACCAGCCGCGCTTTGCCAGCACGCCGCCGGCCCGCATCGTCCCGGCACTGGCCGACGAGGGCATCTACCTCGCCAGCGAGGCCAGCTTCCACCGCGTGCTGCGCGAGCACGGCCAGATGCGGCACCGGGTGTAGCGCGACAATCTGGATGAGCTGCCGCATTGCCTCGCCTAATTTGCTCCCGAGGGTGATCTGTTGCCTCACCTGAGATGCTCCCGAGCGGCACGGAGCTGTGAGGGACGGGATGAGGCGGGTGAGCATGGCAACAAAGGACGAGGTCGTGGCTGCGGTTGTAGGGCGGTATGTCCGGTCGACCCGGCTGGAGCGGGGGCGGATCCTGGATGAGTTCGTTGCGCTGACTGGGCACCATCGGAAGCACGCGATGCGGCTTTTGCGAGCTGGCGGGGCTGGCCGGGCGGAGCGGCGGGTGCGCCGGGACCGCGTCTATGACGCGGCCATGCGCGAGGCGGTGATCGTGCTGTGGGAGGCGTCAGACCGGGTGTGCGGCAAGCGGCTGCGGCCGTTGCTGCCGATGCTGGTCGAGGCGATGGAACGGCACGGCCATCTGCAGTTGGCGGCGGAGGTGCGCGCTGGCGTGCTGTCGATGAGTGCGGCGACGATTGACCGCGTGCTGAAGGAGCCGCGTGGAAAGGCCGGGGTCAGGCGGCGTCGCCGAGCGCCGCCGTCGGCTGCGGTCAGGCGGAGCGTGCCGGTGCGGACATTCTCCGACTGGGGTGACCCGGCGCCGGGCTACTTCGAGGCGGATCTGGTGTCGCACAGCGGGCCGATGACGCGGGGCAGCTACGTGCAGACGTTGGTGCTGACCGACATTGCGAGCGGCTGGACGGAATGCGCGCCGCTGCTGGTGCGGGAGCAGGTGCTGCTGACGGAGGTGCTCGACGAGATCCGGAAGGTGTTGCCGATGACGCCGCTCGGCTTCGACACGGACAACGACAGCGTGTTCATGAACGAGACGGTGCGGGACTACTGTGCCGGCGCGGGGCTGGAGTTCACGCGGTGCCGGCCGTATCGCAAGAATGACCAGGCGCATGTCGAGCAGAAGAATGGCGCGGTCGTGCGACGGATCGTCGGCTACCGGCGGTACGAGGGCCTGGACGCGGCGGCGGCGCTGGCGGAGCTGTATCGCTCGGTTCGGCTGTTCGTGAACTTTTTCCAGCCGTCGTTCAAGCTGGCGGAGAAGTCGCGGGACGGGGCGGTGGTCCGGAAGCGTTACCACGCGCCGCGGACGCCCTGCCAACGGCTGCTGGAGGACGAGCGCGTGTCGGACGAGGGCAAGGCGGGACTGCGTGCCACGGCGTCCCGTCTGGATCCCGTGCGGTTGCTGCACGACATCCGTGCCGGCCAGCAGCGCCTCGTGGAGATCTCCGACCGGTCAGGGCTGGTGGAGCGGGCGGCGCCGTCGGAGCCGGCGCTCGAGGCATTCCTGAAGGGGCTGCGGACGGCGTGGCGCGAGGGAGAGGTGCGCCCGACAGCGCAGCCGAAGCCGGTGGCGACGAGAGGGCGGCGGCGCCCGGATCCATTCGCGCAGGTGACGGCGCAGTTGCACGTGTGGTTTCTCGCCGCGCCGTCCCTGACGGCACGAGAGCTGCTGGCCCGCCTCCAGGCGGAGGTGCCGGCGGTCTACCCCGAGACACTGCTGCGCACGCTGCAGCGCCGGGTGAAGGGCTGGCGGGCGGCGGTGGCACGCGAGTTGGTGTTCGGACCGGGATCGGGGGTTGCGTCCGGGAGCGGTCATGAGGCAACGGGAGCGTCGGCTGCGTCAACGGGCGTGGCGGACGCGGCAACGGGTATGACAGGCTGAGGCAGCGACGTAGCTCGGGAGCAAACTGGTGAGGCAACGGGCATTCAGCCCGGGAGCATTCTCAGGTGAGGCAATACGAAAACCATCCTGATTGTCGCGGAACAACCGGGGTCGGGCCCGTCCGCCACGAACCGCAGGTCCGCCCAGCACGCATGTGGCGACCGCCCCGGGGCAGGTCTGGTGCTGGGACGTGACCTTCCTGCCTGCCCGGGTGCAGGGACGCTGGTTCTACCTGTTCCTCATCCTCGACCTCTACAGCCGCAAGATCGTCGGCCATGAGGTGCATGAGACCGACCAGGCCGAACATGCGGCCCATCTGGTCCGGCGCACGGCCTTGGCGGAGGGCATTCATGCCCGTGCGCACCGCCCGGTGCTGCACGGCGACAACGGCTCCAGCGTGAAGGGCACGACCGTGCTGGCCATGCTGTACTGGCTCGGCATCGCGCCATCGCACTCGCGCCCGCGGGTAAGTGACGACAATGCCTATGCCGAGGCGCTGTTCCGCACCGCCAAGTACCGCCCGGACTTCCCCACCGCAGGCTTCGCTGATCTTGCCGCGGCGCGGCATTGGGCGGCCGATTTCGTGCGCTGGTACAACCACGAATACCGTCATAGCGGCATCCGCTACGTCACGCCCGCGCAACGCCATGCGGGCGAGGACGGTCCCGTGTTGGCCGCCCGCCACGCCCTGTACCAGCGAGCCCGCGAGATCAACCCGCGCCGATGGAGTGGGCAGACCCGCGACTGGACGCCGGTTGGCGCCGTGACGCTCAACCCCGAGCGGTAAGCGTCAGCCGCTCACCACGGGCGTCGCTTCTGGCATGAAGTTCCAGGGCAGCAGTTCGTCGAGACGGTCGATGGTGTGGCCGCGGGCGAGGCGGTCGAGCACGGCGGCGATGTAGGCTTCTGGATCCAAGCCGTTCAGCTTGGCGGTCTCGGCGACGGTGTAGATGATGGCGGCGCGATCGCCGCCCGCGTCCGATCCGAGGAATAGAAAATTCTTCCTCGTCAAAGCGATGCCGCGCAGCATCCGTTCGGCGAGGTTATTGTCGATCGAAAGCCTGCCGTCCTCGAGATAGCGCGCCAGCGCCTCCCATCGGTTCAGCGCGTTGCATCGCCTTGCCCAGCGTCGACTTGCCGGACAACCGGCGCCGCTGCGTCAGCATCCAGTCGTGCAGGTCGTCGAGCAGCGGCTTGCTGCGGGCCTGGCGCTCGGCCCGGCGCTGGTCGGCGGGTTTGCCGTTGATTTCGGCCTCGATGGCGTAAAGCGCGGCGATGCGCTGCAACGCCTCCTCGGCGATCGGCGACTTCGTGGCCTCGAACACCTCGAACAGCTTGCGCCTGGCATGTGCCCAGCAGGCGACGTGGATGACCTGCGGCGGCTGGTTGCCGCGCGGCCGTGCCAGCGCGTCGTAGCCGGTGTAGCCATCGGCATGCAGCCAGCCCTCGAAGTCCTGGAGGTGCCCGCGGGGCCGCTCGCCCTTGCGGTCCGGCGAGTAGCGATAGAACGCCGCGGGCGGCCCATGCCCCTTCCAGGGCCTTGGGTCGATGGCATAGACCCAGAACCGCCCCTCGCGCGTCCGGCCGCGCCCCGGCGCCAGCACGGCGATCGGCGTGTCGTCGGTCCAGCTGATGCCGTGCCGCAGGGCATAGGCGCCGATGGCCTCGGCCAGGCGGCTCAGCCACCAGGCGCCGCGGCCGACCCAGTCGGCCAGGGTCTGCCGCTCGATCTCCACCCCCTCGCGCGCCAGGATGGCCGAGAGGCGATACAGAGGCAGGCCGTCGAGATACTTTGAGACCAGCACATGGGCGAGCAGGCCAGGACCCGGCCGCCCCTTCTCGATCGGCAGGTCGGGGGCGGGCGCCTGCAGGACGGCCTCGCAATCCCGGCAGGCATAGCGCGGCCGGACGTGGCGGATGACCTTCAGCCGGGCTGGGATCTTCTCCAAAACCTCGGTGACATCCTCGCCGAGCTTGGTCAGGCGCTTCGGGTCGGTGCAGCCGCAGCGGCAGGCGAATACCGGCTCGTGCAGAACCGTCTCGCGCGGCAGGTGCTCCGGCAGCGGCTTGCGGAGCGCGGAGCGCCGCTGATTGCCGGGCTGACCCTTCGCCCTGGCCTTGGCCTCCGCTGCGGCGGAGGCCTGCGCCTGGTCTTCCTCGCGATCGCCGATCAGCATCTCGAGCTGGCCGATCTCGGCGGCCAGCTTCTCCGACGACTTGCCGTAGCGGTCCCGCCGCAGCGTGGCGAGCTGCACCTTCAGCTTCTCGATCTCGAAGGTCGCGTTGCGCAGCTCGGCATCACGTTCGCTCAGAACCGCGTCGCGTTCCGCCAGCAACGCGCGGAGCGCTGCGATCTCAGCATCAGGCGTGTCGAACGGCGCGGTTTGCACATCGCGATTCTACGCAACGCGATGGCCGCCGCAATGCAGAATTGAACTACACCGTCGCTTGTGGCCGCGCGGTCCAGGCGGGCATGCGCCAGTCGATGCCCTCGACCAGCATCGAGAGCTGCGCCGCGGTCAGCGAGACAACGCCAGCCTGCGTCTGCGGCCAAACGAACCTGCCTTTCTCAAGCCGCTTGGCGATGAGGATCAGGCCCTGTCCGTCCCAGACCAAAATCTTGAGCAGGTCGCCGCGGCGGCCGCGAAAGCAGAACATCGCGCCGCTGTAGGGATCCTGCGCCAGCACCGTTTGCACCTGCGCCGCCAGGCCGTCGAAGCCGCGGCGCGTATCCGTCGCGCCGCAGGCGAGGAACACCCGCGTGCCCGGCGGCGGGCCCAGCATCAGCGCCCACCCATTCCGGCCAGCACGACGCGCAGCGTCGCCGCGTCGGCGCATCCAGTAATGCGGATGCTGGCGCCGGAGGGCAGCGTGATCTCGACCACGCCAGGCGGTGCGCAGCTGCCAGGCGACGGGGCCACTTCTGGCGGCGGGAGCTGCGGCGCATCCGGGACCACCTCCACCGGCACAAAGCCCGCCATCGCCGTGGCCAGCATCTGCTTGCGCCAGGTGTAGAGCTGGCCCGTGCTGACACCGTGCTGGTCCGCCACCGCCTGAACGACCACCCCAGGCTCAAGCGTCTCCCCGACGATCCGCAGCCGCTCCTCCGCCGACCAGTTCCGGCGCCGGACCTCCCGCACCCGAACCTCGACGCCGCGGCCCGCGCGAGCTCCGGAACCACTCCTACTACCGTCGTAAGAGGGGTTAGCGAGTGGCGCTGTCGTCGTGCTGTCCGTCATGACAACCACTTCAGCGAACCAGCACCATCAACTCAAGGCCGGGCTCGGCTGACGCTTACCCCGAGCGCGACAGCGTCGTGGCCGCAGCGACACAAACCCTGATCTCTGGTCCGAAAGGCGAACCTGCTCCCCCGTCGCGACCTGGCGTCCTCGCCGCCGCGAGCACCGCGGCCGCCTCACCAGCCATCAGACGGCCACCCCTACCGCACCTAAAATAGGAGAATCCATTACCAAACCAGCGCGACAACTCCTTTGACACGCACCGGGGGAGCGACGGAACCGGCAAGCCGGCGTCGGGCATTGCGTCGCGAACTCGTAGGCGGCGAAGTCCGCCAGCGCGCGCAGCATGGCAGCGCGGCCGGCGAGCGCACCTTCGCCTGGACTGCGCGCTGTCGCCGCCTCGCCCGCGACCACGAGGCCACGCCGAGTTCGGCGATCGCCTTCTTCGTCCTCGCCGCCGCCGCCGTCCTGCTCAGGCGATTGGCGAAGGCGTTATGAAGCGAGTTCTTAAACAACGAGCCTAGCTGTCCAACATAATCGCGCTTCTTGAAGCGGCACTTCGGGCGCGCGCCTCGTCAAGAATGGCATCGAAGGCGGCCAAGCCGCGAATGCCCGTGAGCAACGGGTCACGCGTTGCGAGCCGCGCCCCGCGCCAACCGGCCTCCAGGGCAGCCTCCAACCAACCGCATGCGGCTGCGCTGTCGCCGCGCACGGCATCGACCGCAGCGAGGTTATAACGTGTCATCGCGCTCTCATCGCCGTCGGCAAGGCGCTGACGGTCTATGTCCTCACTCTGCTTGAGCCAACGCAGTGCCGCGGGGCGATCATCGTCCCACTGCACATACCCAAGGATCGTCGAGGCGAGCACGCCGCGAGGGAAATAGCGCGCCTCAGGCAAGTCGGCCGCGGCCTGCTCGGCAAGCGCCCGCGCTTCCTCGCGGTTGCCGAGAAGGAGCGCGCAATCCGCCGCCTTGACGAAGTAGCGGTCGCTGTCGTGGCTCGCTCGGAACTCAGTGTTCCGCACTGCCGCTTCCTCGACTTTGTCCTGCGCGATGAGCGTGCAGATCAGCCCGATCTGCGCAGAGCTCAAGTTCTTCAGCGCGACGGCCTTGCCATATGCGATCTCGGCGTCCGCAAAAAGCTCGAGAGCGAGCGAGGCGTTGCCGAGGTAGAACCGCGACCAGCCGGACGAAGGGGACGCAACGATCGAGCGCTTCAGGAATGGCAGCGCGCGCTCTGGATGTCCCGTGAACCACATAATCCAGCCGAGCTGGTCGAGCGCGTCGTAGTCATCGGGTGCAAGTTCTACCCTGCGCTCAGCGATCGGGAGCATTTTTGTGAGCCACTGCTTCGGGTAGTACGCTCTCCAAAGCGCGGCGTACGCATCGGCGAGGCCCGGGTCGAGCGCGATCGCCCGTTCGCCGGCGGCGATTGCCTGGCGCCACAGCGGCGAGGCCCCGTGACCCGCCGTGTTCGACAGCTTTGACCTGGAGCTCTGCCGTGAGTACGCGCGCGTCAATCCGACCTGCGGGAGCGCGTAGGTCGGGTCTGCCTGCGAGGCGCGTAAGAAAAGGTCGACGGCATTGCAATCGTGCTCGGCGGTCTCCAGCGCAAGCTCCTGTGAGCCGCGGAGATAGAGGTCATGTGAAGTCGCTCTCAACGTCATCGCGTTTCTCTCGCTTTTTACGCGCGCGCTGACGAAACAGCTCGACAGCCGCGCTTGGTGACCGTTTCCTTCGGTTTATGGTGCTTGCTTGCAATCTCAAGTCGCTACACGGGTTCGACGATCTCAGAAACCGCCTCGCAATGCGAGCGGAATGGCCGGTATCGCCCCGAAGCGATTCATCGTCGTCATGCCCGCAGCCGGATGTCGCTCCGCAGCCTTTGGCGCGGGTCAGGCAAACGCGGCGGTGACCCCCCCCTACCGGGTCTCGGCGCGGCGCCACCGATATGCCGCAGGTCACGGCGATAGCTCCAGGCGGTTGCCCTCCGCAGCGGCGAGTAGCGCCCACGGTCTGGGATGCCGCGCCCGCATCTCCATCACAGGCCACAGTCCCGGCGGTATGTCGCCGCGCAGGTGAATGGTCATCCCGCCGGGCGGGCTGAACGGCTCCGGCAGGCCCCGTCCCACCCGCCGCATTCCGAGGGCGGTGGGGTGCAGGCCTTCTGGCTCAGGCGGCGGGGGCATGGCGACCTCCGGAGGCGGGGGTGCGTCCGGCATGGGGTCTGGTTCCGGTGCAGGGGGTGCGGGCGGGGAAGGCGGGTCTAGCGGCAGGTCCGGGGCGAAGTGCGCAAGCCCCGCGCCCGTCAGCCCTTCTAGCCATGCGCGCAGCCCCGGCAGGCGGTCCGGGTGCACCCAGGCGGTGCGGGTCTGCTGCCCCGAGCCGGCAAGGCGGTCTCGGCGACAACAGGATATCTACATCGGCGATGTGAGACCCCCGCTCTGGCATAAATGCGAGGGGAAAAGCCGCGCCACGTCATCGCGAATACATGCCTTAGGATAGCCGCTTTCCCGTCGAATTTTGGGTTTGATCCAGTGCTATGCCTTGGGGACTGGAGAGATACGTTATGCTCGTCTCGCCGCCCGTAGCATTCGCCAGGGCAGTGCGGAGGAGATACGTGACCCAGTCTGCGCCGGAATGGAAGCCGCGACATGCACAACTTCTACGAGCCCGACCCGTTTTATTATGAGTCTGACTATTTTTACGAGCCGGACTTTTATTACTTTGAGCCCGATCCGATCTATGTAGATCCGGAGCCAATATATGTTGAGCCGTATCCCTATTATGAACCGGATCCAATCTACTATTACGAGCCTGCGCCAATCTACTACGAGCCTGTTCCCGTCATTGCACCCGTAATAATTTTCGAACCTGTCGCAGTTTTGGTGCCGGCCGTCACGTACCCACTCGATGCCGCGTTGCTGTTCGACGACGACTTCTACCTTTTTACAAATCCGGACGTGGCGGCGGCAGGAATGGATCCGCTTGTTCACTACGCGAACTTCGGATGGATCGAGGGGCGCGACCCAAATGCCTTCTTCGATACGAGCGGCTACCTCTTCGTCTATAGCGACGTGGACGCGGCTGGGTACGACCCGCTTGTCCACTACGCACTTTGGGGATGGCTCGAGGGGCGCGACCCGTCCGCCTTCTTCGATACGGACAGCTACCTCTTCGCCAATCCCGACGTGGATGCAGCTGGGATCAACCCGCTCGAACATTACCTCCATTTCGGCGCCGCGGAGGGTCGGCTTGCCTTTGCTGATGGGGTCTTCAACTGACGCGCCACGCGTGAGCGGGTCAGATTCCATCGGTATCGGGGTTCGGGTGATCGGCGAATTGCATACCGGGAGGGTCAGGCATCAGGCGCGCGGCCTGCGGTCCCCCTCCGCCCTCGATGCAAGCTCCGCCTCTATCCGGGCCAGCGTTGCCCGCATGTCCGCCGCGTCCACCCGGAGCCTTTCAAGCGTCCCCTGAACGCGCGCATGCATGTCCGACATGCCGGCCAATATGTCGGCCGCCTCCGCCGCATTGGCCCGCGACATGAATTGCTGCTGCAACTCCGCGCGCAGCCGGTCCATGTCCGCTGGGGTCAAGTTCGCCGGGTCTATGTCCTGCGCCGTCATGGCAAGCGGTCCTCCGCTATCCGCGCAAGGCGCTCCACCACCTGCGCCACCGCCTCCGCCGCCTCGCCCGCTGTCATACCGTGCCGCTGCTCAAGTTCCGCGCGCAGCTTCGCCACAGCCTCCGGGGACAGGAGCCCCGGGCGCCCGTCCTCCGCCGTCACGGCCGGCGATCCCGAAGGTTCACCACGTTGCCGGAGGCCAACGCGTCCATCGTCACAAGCCGGTTCTGCCCAGCGAGGACCAGCGCCGCCATCCCATTCGCCGCCGCGTCCCACTCCGTCACGGCCAGCGCCACCAGCGCCTTGGCGGCTGCCGCTGTCTGGACCTCGGGCGAGGCGCTCGGCAGCGTCGCGCCGATGCTCGCCGCCACGGATCGCTGGACAAGCTCGCCGGCATCCGAAGGCTGCCCGGTACGCGCAATGCGCCACGCCGCCGCCTCTGGCGTCGCGTGGAAGGCGTCGGGATCAAGCATGGCTGTCCTCCGCGTCACGGCGGGCGCTCCGCCTCACGCCTCGGAGTATAGAACCAAGAACGCCACAGGACGGAATCCGTGCCAGGGAGGGCGCACAGGTGGCGGGCAACGCCGGCCGAATCATGTCCGATAAGTGCCGCTTATCGCGTGCCCAGAGGCAAGGAGTAGGCGATGCACGTCGGGCTACTGGTCTCAGCAACGGAAGCGATCTCCACCAACCCGGCTCCTTGACGTCGGAATGCGACGATCCGGTCATCGTCCTCACTCGCCACATGCATCACGGCTTCTTCCGGCTCCAGTGACATGAAGCGGGGCGTCCGTCCGCCGGCAGGCACCCAACAACGCTGCCGCATCCGGCCCGTAGTGGCGTCCAGTTCTACAGCCACGACAGAGTCGTGCCCGCGGTTGGTGGCATACAGCATGCGCCCATCGGCCGAGGCGGCGATCGCGGCCGCTCTCGAATCGGCTGGATAATCCTCTGGCACGGAGGAGATCACCTGCCACGGCGTCAGCGTGCCGGTCGCCACGTCAATCCGCACCGCCGTGATCGTCGAGTTTAACTCGCCGAGCACATACACGACAGGGTGCACCGGATGGAGAGCGGCATGGCGGGGTCCTGCGCCCTCCCGCAGCCGGGCGCCGGGATGGTGCTCCAGCCGCCCCGTCCGCGTTTCCAGCCTGAAAGCATGCAGTACGTCGAGTCCCTTGTCCGGCACGAGGACGAGGCGGCCTGCCAGACCGAAGATGACTTGGTGCGGCTTCGCGAAGGGCTGCTCGACCCGATGTGGCCCAGGGGAACCATCCAGCTGCAGGATATCCGCAAGTTCTCCCGGCCATCCGTCGTCATCCAGCGCAAGTACGGCGACCGCGGAGGAAAGATGGTTGGCGACCAGCAACCAGCGCCCGCAGGGCGACTGCGCGGCATGAACGGGGTTCCGACCATGTAGGGGACGGCTAACTACCGGCTCGATCATCCCGCTGGACGCCACTGCAAAGGCATGCAGCCACTCCCCATCGCCTTCAACGGCATAGAGCCGCCGCCCATCGGCGGAGAGGGTGATCCAGGTCGGATTGCCGTAGCCCTCGACGAGTTGCACCTGCTCCCACGCACAGCCCGGCGTAGCGGCGCGCCACACCCCTACGCCGAGCCCCCTCGCGCGGCGTTCGACTGAGGTGCGGCAGCCCACATAGATGTGGCGCGCCATTCTACCCTTCCAGCCGTATGTCGTTCTCGCGGATGATGCGGTTCCACTTCACGAGGTCGGCGCGCACAATTTGCTCGAATTCCGCCGGTCGCATGGGCGCAGGCGGGGCGCCGACGCCGGTTAGACGCTCCACGACCTCCGGGTCCCGCAGCACGGCACCGATCTCATCCGCCAGACGTTCCACGATGGGCATCGGCGTGCCGCGGCGCACGAAGATCCCTTGCCAGTCCATCGCCTCAAAGCCCGGCAGAGTCTCGGCGATCGGGGGCACATCCGGCAGGGTAGCTAGCCGATCCGGTCCGGTATGAGCGATAGCTCGGACGATGCCGGAGCGGACATGCGCAGTGGTGCCGCTCGCGCTGCCGAAGACAAAGCGGATGTTGCCGGCAATAACGTCCTGCACCGCCGGCCCACCACCGCGATATGGTACGTGGTTCACAGAGATCCCCGCTGCCCGCGCAAACAACACCAGCGAGAGGTGCTGATGCGAGCCGGGACCGGAGGAGGCCCAGTCCAGTCCGCGCGGTGTCGACTTCGCCATCGCGATCACGTCAGCCACCGTCCGCGCATCGACCGGGGGATGCGCCAGCAGAAAGTTTGGGAAGGTCACAGCCTGCGTGATGGGCTGGAAGTCGCGAAGCACATCAAAGGTGAGACCCTGCATCAGGGAAGGGTTCACTGTGATCGCCGCGGCATCATGCATCAGCGTATAGCCGTCGGGCTCGGTTCGGGCGACGGCGGCCTGCCCGATCGATCCGGTCGCGCCACCGCGGTTTTCTATTACAATAGACTGACCAAGGCGGGCAGCAACGCGCGGGTAGATCATCCGTGCCACCGTGTCCGACCCTCCACCGGGTGGGTAGGTCACGACGACGCGGATGGTGCGCGACGGCCACGCGCTCTGGGCAATCGCGGGAGATGCCAATGCGGTGCCGGCCACGAGCAGCGCTCGCCGGCCGACAGCCAGATCCCTGAACCTCATTGTTTCCTCCTGTTCGTTGTTTTAGAGCGTGCGGATGTTCAGCTTCTCGAGGATCTCCGTGAGTTCTCTTGCGCTGCGCAGCCGCTGACGCAGGTGGATATGCTGCGCCTGCCTCGTGTCGCCGGCGACGAGCGCAGCGACGAGTGCCTGATGGGCCCGTGTCGAGGCTGAGGGCAGCGGCCGCAGCCGCAACGTCACGGCTCGCGCACGCCGCGTCTGCTCCAACAAGCCTTCAGCAATGGCCAGTAGCCGGTCGTTCCTGGCGGCCGAGAGGATCAGGCGATGGAAGTGCGCATCCGCTCGAGCCCAGGCATCGAGGTCTTCCATCGCCAGCGCCTGACCGAGAGCATCCGAGACTTCGGCAAGGGCCGCGCGCTCTGCATCATCCATCCCGCGCATCGCCAGCAGTTCGATGGCTGCCACCTCGAGGCCCGCGAGCACCTCATAAGCTTCCCGCATTGCCTGCGGGTGCACAGGCAGGACGCGAAAGCCCTGGCGTGGCACCAGTTCGACCAGGCGCTCCTCCTCCAGCCGAATCAACGCGTCGCGGAGCGGCGTGCGGCTCATACCCAGCGTGGCGGTCACCTCGCCGATCGAGACGGATTGGCCCGGCGCATAGTGATTGGAGAGGATACGCTCGCGCAGCGTCGTGTAGGCGGTGCGAGCTGCGGGAGGGGCGGCGCCGTCAGGCATCGTCTGTCACGAAGCGGCAAATGGCGTCGGCGAAGGCATCCGTACTCGCGGTGCCGCCAAGGTCGCGCGTCCTCGTCGGCGCGGCGGTCATCGCGCGATCCAGCGCACGCTCGATGGCTTCCGCGGCGGCAACGCTGCTGTTGCTGCCTTGGCCCAGGCCCAGGTGGCGGAGCAGCATCGCGGCGGAGAGGATGATGCCCGATGGGTTAGCGATGCCGCGCCCCGCGATATCGGGCGCCGAGCCATGGCCCGCGTTAGCCGCGGCGTGCCGCTCTCCGACGTTCAGCGCGGACGCCATCCCCAGCCCGCCTGCCAGCGCGTTCACCAGGTTCGACAGAATGTCGCCGAACATGTTCGTCGTCAGGATCACGTCGAAGAGCTCTGGCCGCGCGTAGATGTCAGCGGCCATTGCGTCGATGTCGATCTCGCGCAGCGTGATGTCAGGATGTTGCTCCGCGACGGCACGCACTTCCCGCATGAAGAGCCCGTCGGTCACCTGCAGGACGTGGCGCTTGCCGACCATTGCCACGTGCTTGCGCCGACCCGCCGCAACGCGGAACGCGACCTCCGCGATCCGGCGCGAAGCGCGGGCGGTGATGAGACGAATCGAGAGCGCCGTGTCCGCTGTCGGCATGAACTCGCCGGTACCCTGAAAGAGCGAGCGGTCGGCATAGAAGCCTTCCGTATTCTCCCGCACGATCACACAGTCGAGGCCCGGAATCGCTTTCGGCACCCCGGCGCGGGAACGTGCCGGACGGATGTTGGCGAATAGGTCGAGGCGCTTGCGGATGGTGCCGGGAATGTTCACGCCACCGTCGGCAAGCGGCGGGTAGTCTGTCATCCCGCCCGGTCCCAGCAGGATCCCGTCTGCCGCTCGCGCTGCCTCGAATGCCTCTGAGGGCAGCGTCGTTCCAGCGCGTCGATGCGCCGCCATCCCGACTTGATGGACGTCGAACGTCAGGCCAAGCGCATAGCGTGCATCAGCGGCGCGAAGCACACGAAGTGCGGCATCCGTGATCTCAGGGCCAATATCGTCCCCAGGCAAGACAGCGAGGCGCACCGAAACTCTCCGTGTACTGCTTTGCATACCGTATAGTACACGATATAGATGTCAAGCACCCTTTGATCGGCAGGAAGCAACGAAGCCTTGGGCGCATAGCGAAGCCCTTGGCTAAGCGGAGCGGAATAATACCAACTCCCACTGATCAGAACCCATGCGCCCAATCGCGGATGCCGATGGACATGATGTGCCAGGGCTGC
>NZ_JBHMFT010000061.1:0-14511 GCF_051433195.1 Falsiroseomonas sp. E2-1-a20
CATGCCGGCGTGTCAGAACGACACCGCAAGCCCGCCCTCATGCATCATTGCGGCTAAGTCTGGACCGCCCTTGGGTCGGCTCGTACCGTCTCTGGCCGCCGCCGCTCGCCGGCCTGGGTCGCCCAAAGGCCTGCCGCTTCCGGCACCTTGTCCTCAGGCGGGCTGCGCAGTCATGTCATCCCAGATCTGGACCGGCATCGGCAGGCCAACAAATGTCTCCGGTCCCAATTTGCCGTCTGGTGCGATGCCGAGCCCCTCCAGCACCCACATGATCTGCCGCACATGCTGGCCGGCATGCCAGGTCGTCCGCTCCAGAAACTCGTGCAGCGTCTGTTCCCCGTAGTAGACATCCGCGCGCGCCGCCCAGTCCCGGCCGCGGCCCGACCCCTCGAACCAGGCGGACAGACGCGCCTGCACATCCTGCCCATAGGCGATCAGCGTCTGGCGCGTGCCCTCGCCCTGCATCGGCACGCGGTTGTAGCTCTCGAAGGTCAGGGGAATGTCGTCCTCGTGCTCCAGGAAGGCATCGGCGATGTTGTAGATGTGGTAGGCGAGATCGGCATAGGAGCGTGGCCGGTTCGGCAGGTTGCGCGCCAGTTGCGCCTCCGGCATCTGCGCCAGGAACCGGTCGGTGGCGGACAGCATGGTCTCCAGCCGCCGACGCAGCTCCGCCACCGGCAGCAGCTTCGATCCGCCCCATGGGATGCCGGCGATGCGTGCCACGTCGGCCAGCACCTGGCCGTTCACCCATTCGCCGCCGCGCGTAACGATGGGTACCTGGCGCAGGCCGAACTCCTCCAGCTCCGCATAGGCCTCCGGATCCTCCAACACGTTGCGGGACAGGAAGGCCACCTTATGACGGGTCAGGAATTCCTTGGTGCGCAGGCAGCTCGTGCAGCCGGTCATCCAGTAGACGCGAATGTTGTCATCGTTCCTCATGTCGTGTTCCTCCCGGATGTGGGCGATGCGTCAGCCGAGGCCACGGAGGTAATCGATCACCTCCGACTTCGGCAGCACATCCCCGTACTTCGCATTGATGTCGAACAGGTTCGCGTCATGCGGCCCGTCATGCCGGTCGCCCACGCATTCGCGCGGCACGATAACGCGGAAGCCGTACTGGACGCCGTCGATGGCGCCGGCGCGCACGCAGCCGCTGGTCGAGCAGCCGGTGAGGATCAGCGTGTCGATCCCCTCCGCCGTCAGCAGCGCGCCGAGCGACGTTCCGAAGAACGGGCTGGGGTACTGCTTGACGATGACGACGTCGGCCTCCTGCGGCGCCACCAGCGGGTCGATCTCGGCCAGCTTCTCGCCCGGCACCATCAGCGCCAGGGCCGGGACCTTGCGCATGAACATGCCGCCGTCACGGCCCGAGGGATGGTACAGCACCTTGGTGTAGATTACCGGCACTCCCGCCGCACGCGCCGCCTCCAGTAGCGGAACCGTCTCTCGTACCGCATCAACGACGCCGGCGGCGAAGAAGGGGGCGCCGGGCGTAGTGTAGGCCAGGGTGAAGTCGATGACGACGATGGCAGGCCTGCGCCCAAAGCCGATGCGGCCGTCGAACACGCCTTTGTAGTTGTCCTCGCGGGTTACGCTCATGCGTTGGCCTCCTCCGGATAGTGGCAGGCGACGAGGTGGCCAGCCGTATCGGCCGGCGCCAGTTGGGGCGGCCGCTCCACACAGGCGCGTGGCAGCATAGCGCCGGACGCCGGCACGGTGTCCGCCATGGCGGCAGCGACCGAACGGGCCCGGAAGCAGCGCGGGTGAAAGCGGCACCCGCTCGGCAGCGCCGTCGCGCTGCCGATCTCGCCATGCAGCAGGATGCGCTTGCGCCGCCGTTCCCGCACCGGGTCGGCCAGGGGCACGGCGGAAAGCAGCGAGACGGTGTAGGGATGCCGTGGCACGCCATACAGCGCGTCGCGCGGCGCCGTCTCGACGATGCGGCCGAGGTACATCACCGCCACCCGGTCGCTGACATGGCGCACCACCGCCAAGTCGTGCGCGATGAACAGGTAGGCGAGGCCGAGGCGCGACTGCAGATCCCGCAGCAGGTTCAGGATCTGCGCCTGCACCGAGACATCCAGCGCCGAGACGGGCTCATCCAGCACCAGCAGGGCCGGCGCCAGCGCCACCGCGCGCGCGATGCCGATGCGCTGCCGCTGCCCGCCGGAGAATTCGTGCGGGTAGCGGTCCGCCATGGCAGGGGAAAGCCCCACCTGGCGCATCACCTCCGCCACGCGTCCCGCGATCTCGCCCCTCGGCGTGCCATGCACGGCCAGCGGCTCCGCGATGATCGAGCCGGCCGTCATGCGCGGATCGAGCGATCCGTATGGATCCTGGAATACCATTTGCATCCGGCGTCGCAACGCCCGCACCTGCGCGGCCGAGTGGCTGGTGACGTCCTGACCTTCGAAACGGATGCGGCCGGCGCTCGGTCGGATGAGTTGCAGCACCAGGCGGGCCAGCGTGCTTTTCCCGCTGCCGGTCTCGCCAACGATGCCCAGCGTTTCGCCACGGAGAAGCGTGAAGGACAGGTCGTCCACCGCGCGGACCACGGGCTTCGCCGCGCCGAACAGCGTGGTGCCGCCGCCGAAGCGCTTTTCCAGGGCCTCGACCTCGAGCAGCGGCGGTGTGGTCATTCCGCGGTCTCCAGCTCGGCGGAGAAGTGGCAGGCGGCGCTCTCGACCAGCGCCGGCCGCTCCGTCCGGCAGCGCGCGCGGCCGTGGCCCACGAAGCAACGCGGCTCGAAGGCGCAGCCGGGCGGGCGCGCCGCCGGATCGGGTGGCTGGCCCTCGATCGGGCGCAGCGCCTCGCCGGCCGGCCCGTCCAATTCGGGGACGCTGCGGAACAGGCTGGCGGTGTAGGGATGGCGGGTGTGGGCGAAGACGGTGTCGATGGCCCCGGTCTCGACCACGCGGCCGGCATACATCACCGCGATGCGATCCGCATGGCGGGCGACGACGCCGAGGTCGTGCGTCACCAGCACCATCGCCATCCCGGTTTCCCGCCGCAGCTCCGCCAGCAGCTCCAGCACCTGCGCCTGGACCGTCACGTCCAGCGCCGTGGTCGGTTCGTCGCAGATCAGCACCTTCGGACCGAGCGCGATCGCCATGGCGATCAGCACGCGCTGGCGCATGCCGCCGGAGAACTGGTGCGGGTAGTCATCCACACGTTGCGATGCGTCCGGAATCTGGACGCGGCCGAGCAGGGCGATGGCGCGCGCGCGCGCCTCCCGCCGCCCGATCGGCAGGTGCGCGCGCAACACCTCGATGATCTGCTCGCCGACGGGGAACACCGGGTTGAGGCCGGTCAGCGGGTCCTGGAACACCATCGCGATCCGCGCGCCACGGGCACGGCGCAAGGCCTCCGGCTGCAGCCGCAGCAGATCCTCGCCGTCCAGCAGGGCCTGGCCACCGACGACGCGCCCGGGTCGAGGTACCAGACCGAGCGCCGAAAGGAAGGTCATGGTCTTGCCAGAGCCGGATTCGCCGACCACAGCGAGGATCTCGCCCGGCGACACCTGCAGCGACACGTCATCAACCAGGACCTGCCGGCCCGTCTCGCCCGGGAATGCGGTGGTAAGGCCCCTGATGTCGAGGATGGGCGGCATCACAGCAGCTTGCCGGTGTTGCGTCGCATCTGCGGGTCCAGCGTGTCGCGCAGACCATCGCCCAGCAGGTTCAGCGCGATGACTGTCACCGCGATGCAGAGCCCGGCGGACAGCGAAATCAGCGGGTTTGAGGTGATGGCCGTCTGTCCTTCCGCGATCACGTTGCCCCAGGTCGGCGTCGGCGGCTGCACGCCCAGCCCGAGAAAGGAAAGCCCCGCCTCCGCCAGGATCGCGGTCGCCGCGCTCACCGTCGCCACCACGATCACCGGCGGCAGCGCGTTCGGGATGACATGGCGCAGCAGCACGCGCAGCGGCGTCATGCCGATGGCGTGCGAGGCCTCGATGAAGGGCCGCGGCCGGATCGTCAGCACGACGGAGCGCATCACCGCGGCGATGCGTGGCGTATAGGCGATGGCGACGGCGAGGATGATGGAATCGAGCGAGTTGCCACGCGCCGCCACCAGCGCGAGCGCCAGCAAAAAGGACGGG
Source organism: Falsiroseomonas sp. E2-1-a20 (assembly GCF_051433195.1). Classification (NCBI taxonomy): domain Bacteria; kingdom Pseudomonadati; phylum Pseudomonadota; class Alphaproteobacteria; order Acetobacterales; family Roseomonadaceae; genus Falsiroseomonas; species Falsiroseomonas sp. E2-1-a20. Next base: position 4,100 of record NZ_JBHMFT010000061.1, read on the forward strand.
AAGGCCAGCAGGATGTCGTTGAGGGCGACGATGACACGCTCCACCCAGCCACCGGCGAAGCCCGCGACGGCGCCGATCAGCGTGCCGATGGTCAGCGAGAGCAGCACCACGAAGAAGCCGACCTGGAGCGAGATGCGCGCGCCCCAGATCAGCCTGGACAGGACGCAGCGGCCGAACTGGTCGGTGCCGAGCGGATAGGTCGCGGATGGCGCGGCCAGCGTTTGCATCAGGTCCGTCCGCGTTGGCGAATGCGGCGCCAGGAGGGGCGCGGCCAGCGCGACCAGCAGCAGCAGCACCAGCAGCACGATGCCGACCATGAAGCCGGGATGGCGGGTGTAGCGGCGGAGGCTTGCGCGCCTGCGCGCGGCCACGGTCATGCTGGCGCTCATGCCGCCCTCAGCCGTGGGTCGATCACCCCGTACAGCAGGTCCAGCGCCACGTTCACCAGCACCACGGCCGCCGCCAGCACCAGCACGCCGGCCTGCACGAGCTGGTAGTCGCGGGCCAGGATCGCCTTGAGGATGGTGGAGCCGAGGCCCGGCCGGCTGAACACCACCTCGACCAGGATCGCGTTGCCGAGCGACCAGGCGAAGGTGACGCCGATGACGGCGAGAATGGGAATGACCGCGTTGCGCAGCGCCAGCCGCCAGACGATGCGGTGTTCCGGCACGCCCATGGCGCGGGCCACCCGGATGAAGTCCTGGCCCAGCACTTCCAGCATCGCGGATCGGGTGAGGCGCGCGATGTAGGCCGCCACAGAAACGCCCAGCACGATCGCCGGCAGCGCCAGGTGGTGCAGCCCGGTCCAGAAGCCGGGGTCGGAGGATGCGCCGAGCGCCGGGAACAGCGGGACCTGATGCGACAGCAGCAGGATCGCGACCAGCCCGACCCAGAATACCGGGAAGGAGATGCCGCCGAGCGCCGCCACCATCACTGCCGCATCCGCCCAGCTCCCTTGCCGGACCGCCGCGACGATACCGAGCGGCACGCCGATGAGGATCGCGATGCCGATGCCGGTGATGGCGAGGGAGGCCGAGGACGGCACGCCGGCCAGGATCTCCGCCAGCGCCGGCTGCCCGGTAACGACCGAGGCGCCAAGGTCGCCGCGCAGGGCCCGGCCCAGGAAGATGAAGTACTGCTCCCATACCGGCAGGTCGAGGCCGAGGCGGGCCCGCAGCGTCGCCAGGGACTCTGCCGTCGCAAAGTCGCCCAGCATGTACAGTGCGGGATCGCCCGGGATGGCGCGCACCAGGAAGAAGGCCACCGTGACGATCCCGACCATGGCGACGACCAGTTGCACCAGGCATTGGCCGATATGGCGCAGCACCCCTCAGGTGCCCCGCAGCGAGACCGAGGCGACGTTCACGGTGAACAGGCTGTTCTGCACGAAGCCCTGCACCGCAGCGCCATGCGCCACGAACAGCCGGTCTGCGAACAGCGGGATGACCGGGATGTCCGTCATCGTTCGCGCCAGGATCTGCTGGTAGACCGCCTTCCGCTTCGCCGCATCCAGCTCCGCCGAGGCCGTGGCCAGCAAATCATCGACGCCGGTGTAGCGGGAGGTGTTGAGCCCGGGCGGGTGGGATCGCGTGTGGTACAGCGTGACCAGGGGCGTGTCCGGGTCCGGCGGCCCGACGACGGCGGTGACGCAGGACTGCACGTTGCCGGAGGATCTGGCCTGCAGGTAGGCGCCGCGGTCTAGCACCCGCACCGTCGCCTGGATGCCGACCTGCTGCAGGTCGTTGGCCAGTGGCACGGGGAAGCGGTCGTAGGGGTTCAGCGCGACCGTCGTGATCTCGAACCGAAAGTTCGAAACGCCGGCCTCCCGCAGCAGGGCGCGGGCCCGGTCTGGGTCGTAGGGGTAGGCGGGCACACCTTCCTCGGTAAAATCCTGGAAGGTGGAGGTCAGCACGCTGCGCGCCTCGAACTTGGTGCCGCGGAAGAAGCCGTCCACCAGTGCCTTGCGGTTCATCGCATGAGCCATAGCGCGGCGCACGCGCACGTCGCGCAGCGGACCCACCGTGGTGTTCAGCACCAGGTTGACCGTGTTGTTGGAGGCGCGGTCCAGCAGGGTCACCCCCTGTGTGCGGCGCAGGCGATCGATCACCTCCGGCTGCTGCAGCGAGAAGAAGATGTCGATCTCGCGGTTCTCCAGCGCGATTGCGGCCGCCGTTTCGTCCCGGATGATGCGAAAGATGACCTCGGACAGCGCCGGCGCGCCGCCGAAATACTGCGCATTAGCGGAAAGCCGCACCTCATTGCCGGCGGTCCAGCGCTCGAACATGAAGGGGCCGGTGCCGATGGGGTTCAGCGCGTAGCGCTCGCCGAGTTCGGTAACGGCGCGGCGGGACACCAGCCAGCCCTGGTTAAAGGCGCACAGCTTGTGCAGGAAGCCGGCGTTCGGCGCCTCCAGGACAAATTGCACCGTCAGCGGATCCGGTGCCCTGACCTCCACCAGCCCGGCGAGCTGGCCGCGATAGGCGCTGGCCGTCGCCGGGTCGAGGATGCGCTCGAAGGTGAACTTTACGTCGTCGGAGGTGAAGGCGCCGAAGTTCTTGTGCCAAGTGACGTTGGGCCGCAGCCTGAAGGTCCAGGTCTTCCCGTCGCTGGACACCTCGTGGCCGGTCGAGATGTCGTCGACGATCTCGTTCGTCGCCTGGTCGTACTTCACCAGCCCGTTGTAGACATGGCCAGCGATGGATTGATTCTCGATCTGGAAGATGCGGGCCGGGTCGAGCTGCGAGATGTCGGCGCCAAAGCGGACACGCAGGCTGCGCGACTGCGACTGCGCCTGCGGCGCGCCGAGGGCGGCCGCGGCGCCGATGGCGCCGATCGCGGCGGCGATGCCGCGGCGGCTGATGAAGGGTGTTGCTCGTCCAGACATGATGTGCCCCTTTTTCCTTGTTTATCGGTCAGTCGATGCTGGGTGGCGGCAGCGGCGCCAAGTCCTTGCGCGCGATCCGCGGTACCGCCTGGCCCAGGCGCGCGATAGCCGGCGCCAGGATACGCAGTCGCGCGTGGTCCACCTCCGACAGGTTCTGCAACCCGTGCCGCTGCACGAAGGCTGCGATCTCGGCTGCCGTAGCCTCGGTGCTCATGCCGGCCTCCGGCTGCGCCAGGGTGTCGCGGCCTCATAGGCGGCGGCGAGGCGCAGCAGCGTCGCCTCCCCGCCGCGCCGCGCCGCCATCTGCCAGTGCAGCGGCAGGCCTGCGGCGGAGAAGCCGGTGCATTGGACAAGGGCGGGTAGCCCCGCGAGGTTGAACGGCGTCAGCATCGTCTCCAGCGTGAAGGCGGTGCTCTCAGGCTCGACGCCGAGGCGTGGCGGCAGGTGCAGCGTGCCGTAGGTGACCAGCACGTCGAAGCGCGCCATCAGCGCCGCCATGCCCTCCGCCACAACCCGCCGCAGGCGCTGCGCCGCCAGGTAGTCGACGGCGCGCACCAGGGAACCGGCGAGCAGCTTGTCGCGCAGCGCACGGCCCATTTGTTCCGGCCGCTCGCGCAATTCCTTCTCGTGGATGGCGGCCGATTCCGCCGGGCCAATTAGCCGTGCCGCCGCCAGGCAGTCCGCCGCGGCGACGGGCAGCGCCACCTCCGTCAGCCGCACGCCGATGCCGGACAGCACGCGAAGCCCGGCCTCAAAGCCTTCGGCCAGAGGCGCATCGGCGTCCGGCAGCCCGTCACCAGGCCTGCGCACTACCGCCACGGACAGGCCCTGCGCGCCCGTCTGCGTCGCCGCATGCAGCGCCGGGGCCCCGGGCATCAGCGTCTCCAGCACCAGCGCCACATCGGGCACCGCCCAGGCAAAGGCGCCCGGCACGTCCAGCGACCAGCAGTTCGGCAGGATGCCATCCAGGCTCAGCGTGCCCGGCGTCGGGATGATGCCCACCGTGCCGGTCGCCGCCGCCGGCAGGCGGACGGACCCCGTTGTGTCGGAGCCCAGGGCGAAGGGCAGCATGCCTTCCGCGACGGCGACGCCGCAGCCGGTCGAGGAGCCACCGGTGAAGCGCTCGCGGTCCCAGGGATTGCGGGCTGGGGGCATGGGCTGGTCGAAATATTCACCGCCATTGCCGGTGCCGTATTCCCAGGTGGCGAGCTTGCCGGCCAGCACCGCGCCTTTGCCACGCAGGGCTGCGACCAGCGCCGCATCACGATCCGGCACATAGCCGGCGCGCAGGCGGGATCCGGCGGCGCAGGGCAGGCCGGCGGCATCGTAATTGTCCTTCACCCCAAAGGGCAGGCCATACAACGGCCCATGGGGGCGGCCGGCGGCAAGTCCGGCTGCGGCGTCACGCGCGGCGCTGCGGGCGCCTTCCGCGTCGAGGTGGTGGAAGGCGTGCAGCGCACCGTCCCTCGAGGCGATACGGGCCAGGCACTGCTCCAGCAGCGCGACGGGCGACAGCGACCCTGCCGCGATGGCGGCGGCCGCTTCGACGACGCCGGGGCAGGGCGAGGGGTCGGTTGCCATGCTAGGCTATCGTGGCCGGCTGGGCGGCATGGTCAGGAGGTAAGACACCTGTGGCCTCCGCTGCAGCGATGCCGATAGTAGGCATGACCCCCTCATTGCATGCAAGCTTGATACGTCACGACCGGGGAATTTTGGGCCTACGGCATCGGAAGCCGCCATTTGCGCCCTTTGACCGCCAGTTTGATGGTCTTTCGGCTATGTTTTCTGCGGCAGAGGCGCTAGATTGCATGCAACAAAGGAGGGTGCTTGGCTTGGAAAAGCTGATCATCGAAGCGCGGATCAACGAATACGCCAGCCGCGGCGGCAATCCGCACGTGCCGTGGACCGCCACGGAAATCGGCCGCGATGCCGCGGCCGTCGCGCAGGCCGGCGCCGCTATCGTGCATTTCCACGCCCGCGCCGCGGACGGCGCGCCGGACCACGCCACCTCGACCTACGCCGCGATCCTACGCGCGATCCGCGCCGCCGCCCCGGGCCTGCTGGTGCACCCCACCCTGGGGCAGATCACCCAGTCCGACCCCGAACAACGCATCGCCCACATCCTGGAACTGGCGCGGACCGAGGCGTTGCGGCCCGAATTTGCCTCGCTCGACCTCGGCAGCACCAACATTGATGTCTTCGAAGGTGCCGCCGCCGGCTTCCGCAGCGGCGACCGGACCTATGTGAACACCCACGGCACCCTGCGCCGCTTCCTGCGCGCCTTCCGTGCCGCGGGCGTGGCCCCGGCGCTGGCCTGTTGGTCGATCCCCTTCCTGCGCACCCTCGGCGCGTTGCTGGAGACCGGTGAGGTGGCGGAACCGGGCTGGGTCCTGCTGGTGCACACCGAGGGCGGCATCCTCGGCGGCCATCCGGCGACCGAGGCGGGCTTGCGCGCCTTCCTGGACCACCTGCCGGCGGGGCGCCGGCTGCACTGGGCCGTCTGCTGCAAGGAAGGCGATGCCCTGCCGCTGGCGGAACGCGCGATCGCGCTGGGCGGCCATGTCGCGATCGGCATCGGCGACTGGTCCTACCCCAACCGTGCCACCCCGACCAATGCCGACTTGGTGGCGGAAGTCGCCGCGCTGGCACGCCGCGTGGGACGCGAGGTCGCCAGCCCCGCCGAGGCACGCGCCATGCTCGGCCTGCAGCGGGTCGCCGCATGAACCCGCCGCGCATCCTGCTGTTCGCTCCGGCCAATGTCGCGCGCCGGGCCGAGGGCGCCATGGCCGCCGCCGCCGACGCCGCGATCCTCGACCTGGAGGATGCGGTGCCCCCGGGCGAGAAGGTGGGCGCCCGTGCCGCCTTGGCCCGGTTGCTGGGCCTGCCGCGTGTGCAGGGCGCGGCAGGCCGCTATGTCCGCATCAATTCCGCCGGCACGCCGATGTGCTTGGCCGATCTGCAGGCCGCGCTGGAAGCCGGCGCCGATGGCATCGTGCTGCCGAAGGCCGAGGCGCCGGAAGACCTGCACGCCATCGGCTGGGCCGTCCGGCAGATTTGCGGTGCGTTGCGGCGCGATCCCGCGACGGTCGAGATCCTGCCAATCGTCGAGACCGCGCGGGGCCTACTGGCGTTGCCGAACCTGCCATGGGCCAGGGCCGCCGTCGCGCGCGTCGCGCTCGGCACCGTGGACCTTATGGCCGATCTTGGCACGGGCGCCGCTGATGCGGCCGCCGCTATCCTGCATGCGCAGCGTCTCTGTGTCGCCGGATCCCGCGCGGCGGGCCTGGCCGCTCCGCTCGATGGCGTGCACCTCGATGTGCGGGACCCGCAGGGTGCCGAAGCCGCGATGCGGCAGGCCGCCGCCATGGGCTTCGGCGGCAAGCTCGCCATCCATCCGGCACAACTCGCCCCGCTGCGGGCCGGGCTGGTGCCCGCCGCCGCCGAACTCGTCTGGGCGCAGGAGGTCGTGGCAGCCTATGCCGCGGCGGGCGCTGCCGGATCCGGCGCGATCGTGGTCGCCGGCCGGCTGGTGGACGAGCCGGTGGCGCGCCGGGCACGGGACCTTCTGGCTATGGCGGGCCAGGCATGACGCCCGCCGCACCGAAGGCTCCGGGCGCGCTGGACGGGCTGCGGGTGCTCGACCTCGGCACCTTCATTGCCGCGCCCTTCGCCGCCACGATGTTCGCGGAGATGGGCGCGGAAGTGGTGAAGGTGGAACTGCCGGGCATCGGCGACCACTGCCGACGCCTCGGCACGCCGACCGAGCATGGCGACACGTTGGTCTGGCTGAGCGAGGGCCGCAACAAGCGCAGCGTCACCATCGACCTCCGCAAGCCGGAAGGCGCGGTGCTGCTGCTTCGCCTGGTGGCGCAGGCCGATGCTGTGTGCGAAAATTTCCAGGTCGGCACGCTGGAGAAGTGGGGCCTGGGCTGGGACCAGCTGCGCGCCGCCAATCCCCGCCTGGTGCTGCTGCGCATCTCCGGCTACGGGCAGGAGGGGCCCTACGCGGCACGCCCCTGCTTCGGGCGCATCGCCAACGCCTTTGGCGGCATCTCCTTCCTGTCCGGCGAGCCTGACCGGCCACCAGCGAACCCGGGTTCCGCCACGCTCGCCGACTACATGGCCGGATTGTTCGGCGGCTTCGCTATGCTCGCGGCGCTACGCCACCGTGACCGCAGCGGCCGCGGCCAGGTGGTGGACGTGGCGCTGTATGAAGGCGTGTTCCGCATCCTCGACGAACTCGTCCCGGCCTACGACCACGGGGGCCATGTGCGGGAACGCGCCGGGGCGGAAACCGCCATCGTCGCGCCGCACAGCCACTACCCGACTGCGGATGGCCGCTGGGTCGCCATCGCCTGCACATCCGACACTATCTTCGCGCGACTCGCGCAGCTGATCGGAGCACCGGAACTGGCGCAGCCCGGCCGCTGGGCAACGACGGCCGCCAGGGTCCGCGACCGCGCCGGAGTCAACGCAACCGTCACCGCCTGGACCCAGAACCTGACGCGCGATGCGCTGCTGTCCGCCTGCGAGGCCGCACAGGTGCCGGCCGGGCCGGTCTATGCGATCGACGAGATCTTCGCCGACCCGCACTACGCCGCGCGCGGCAGCATCCTGCGGGTGGCGGACGCGCGCGCGGGCAACCTTGCGGTCCCGGCGCCGGTCGGGCGCATGTCGGAAACGCCAGCACATGTGGCGCATCTGGGCCAGGCGCTGGGGGCGGAAACCGATGCCGTGCTGCAGGGATGGCTCGGCATGACCGCGGGCGAGATCGCGGCATTGCGGGAACGGGGCGCCGTATGAACCAGGAGGCGCAGGAAATCGAATCCGCCCTGCGCGCCCGCATCCTTTCTGGCGACCTGCCGCCCGGGATGCGGCTGCGCGAGATGGAGCTGGCAGAGGGCTTCGGCGTCTCGCGGTCTCCGGTGCGGGAGGCGCTGACCGCACTGACCCGGGACGGCCTGACCGAGCATGGCCCGCATCGTGGCTTTTCCGTGCGCGTCGTCAGCGCCGACGAGGTGGAGGAGGCCTATGAGATGCGCGCGCTGCTGGAAGGCCAGGCCGCGCGCCTGGCCGCGGAGCGCGGCCTGCCGCGGGAGGCGGAACATGCGATGCTGGCCGCGGTGCTGACGGTGGATGACCTACTGCGCGCCGGCGGATCGGTGGATGGCACGGCATGGCAGGCGCAGAATACTGCCTTCCACGCCCAGCTCCGCAGCACCGTGCCGAACCGGTTCTTTCTGCGTGCGCTGGAGGCGGTGCATCGAGTGCCGCTGGTCGGCCATGTGGCGCCCCGCTTGTATGACCGTGCCCTGCTCAGCCGCTTCAACACCCAGCACCGCGGCATCCTGAATGCCATTGCCTCACGCCAAGGAGGCCGGGCGGAACACCTGATGCGCGAGCATGTCGAGGAAGCGCGGGTAGTGATCAAGATGCGCGATGTGGGTCGGGCAGCATAGACGCTGGCAATTGGGCAGAGATCACGTGACGGGGGTGGAGATGGAAAATGCGGCGCCCGGCCGCCACGCGGAGCTGCCCGGCGTGCGGCTCTGGTTCACCGACAGTGGCGGCGAAGGCCCGCCCGTCGTTCTGCTGCATCCCAACACCGGGACGAGCGCGATCTGGGAAAAGCAGATCCCCGCGCTTGCCGAGGCCGGCTTCCGCGCCATCGCCTTTGATCGACGCGGCTGGGGACGTAGCCTTTGCATGCCCGAAACCGGCCCCCAGCCCGGCAGCATTGCCGGTGACCTCGACGCACTCGTCGATCATCTCGGCCTCCAGCGCTTCCATCTGCTCGGTGTAGCGGGCGGCGGCTTCGCTGCGCTCGACTACGCAGCTTGGCGACGCGAACGGTTGCTGAGCCTGGTTGTTGCCGCCAGCTACGGCCAGTTCATCGAACCCGAGATCCAGGCCGTCTTCCAGCGCCTCAACACGCCGGACTTCCAGCGCCTGCCAGGCGAATTGCGCGAGCTCGGCCCGACCTTTCGCGGCTTCGATCCAGAAGGCACCGCGCGCTGGGCCGCCATTGAGCACGGCGCCCGGCAGCCAGACGCGGTGGCGCAGCCACTGCGGAGCCCGAACACCTATGCCAAGCTCGGCGGCGTCGCCTGTCCGGTGCTGGTGCTGGCGGCGGGTGCCGACCTCTACGCGCCACCGGCACTGATGCACCGCTGGGCCGCTCATCTTCCCGCGCACGAATGGGAGGTGCTGCCGGAGGCCGGTCATGCCATCAACTGGGAACAGCCCGAAGCCTTCAACGCGCGCGTCATCGCCTTCCTGCGGGGCGGAGCATAGCGGACGCATGTCGGAGGAGAGACCTATTATGCTCACAGAGAACCCGGCGATGGACAGAGGCAGAGAGGACGAAATGGACCGGCAGCTTCCTCGGGGCGGCGCTACGAGCGCGGCATTGCCGCGCCGCCTGATCCTCGCAGTCGGCCTGGTCTGGCCTGGCTTGGTCGTCGCGCAGGAGCAGTCCTGGCCGCAACGTGCCATCACCCTCGTCGTGCCCTTCGCGCCGGGCGGTCCAGTGGACAATACGGCCCGCCTCTTGGCGGAGGGGCTGCGCCGGCAGCTTGGCCAGCCCGTGGTCGTCGAGAACCGGCCGGGCGCAGGTGGTCTAGTGGGCACACGCCAAGTGGTACAGGCGCGGCCGGATGGCCACACGCTGCTCCTTGGCTCCCCGGGTCCGCTGACTATCGCGCCCGCGGCATCCCCAGATGCGCCGGACCCGCTGCGCGCGCTGGCGCCAATCGCATTGATTGCCGAGAGCCCGCAGTTGCTCGTGGTGCCCTCATCATCGCCTGCCGCCACCCTGGACGCATTCCTGGCGCTGGCCCGCGCCCGTCCGGGGGAGCTGAACCTGGGCTCCGCCGGCATCGGCACCACGCCGCACCTGGCGATGGAGTTGCTCGGCCGTATCGCCGGCGTGCGCTTCGAGCATGTGCCCTATCGTGGCACCGGAGCGGCGCTGCCGGACGTCATGGTAGGGAAGATCGACGCCATCTTCGGCGACATCTCCGCGGTTCTGCCGCTGGTCGAGGCCGGCCAACTCCGCGCGCTGGCGGTCACGGGACGCGAGCGGTCTGCCCTGGCGCCGTCCATTCTGTCGGCAGCGGAACTTGGCTATCCGCAGCTTCTGGTGCGCAACTGGCAGGCTTTGATGGCGCCCGCCGGCACGCCCGAGCCGGTGCTGCGCCGCGCGGCCACTGCGGTGGCCGCAGCGCTGGAGGATACAACGGTGCGCGCTGCCCTTGCACGCCAGGGGAGCACGCCCGGTCGCGGGGGGCCGGACCAGCTCGCGGCGTTCCTGCGCGAGGAGCGGGCGACCTGGGAGCCGGTCGTGCGCGCGATCGGCCTCGTGCTGCAGTAATACCAAATCCCGGTGATCGTGACCGATCACCGCCTTGTAAGTCTCGAGCATCCGGGTCGGTCCGTCATAAGCTGGCTGGCGCGGTGGCGGAGGGGATGCCGATCCGCCTTGGGCCCGTTGAGCCCGTGATTGAGCTTGGTCTCCCCTCCGTCGTTG
>NZ_JBHMFT010000062.1:0-14049 GCF_051433195.1 Falsiroseomonas sp. E2-1-a20
TCTTCCGCGACCGCCTGCTCGCCGCCGGCAAGCCCAAGATGGTCGATCTTGTCGCCGTGGCGCGAAAGCTCCTCACCATCCTCAACGCCATCATCCGGGACAAACAGCCGTGGCACGCCCAAAGCGCTTGACGACCGACACAGTCGCTCAATCTCCGCCGCCGAACTGCGGGCGATGGCAGGACCGTCCGCGGAGCTGCCGTTCAGCACCGACTGGTTGAAATAGTAGCGGTACTGCTGGCCGCGCCGCCTCCCGCGCGAGTGTGGGCGACATGGCGCGGACCAGCATGCTGGAGAAGGCGTTCGGCAAGTCCAGCGTGCTGCAGGTTGGATAGGCTGGTCCGCGCAAGCGCGAAAGCGCTTGATCCTGCCGCCCCGAGCTCGTACCGAATGTGAGGGGAAATCGCGTCGCGCCAGCACACGGTCCTTTACGCACCCAGGACCATCTGCGGAGAGATGAGACGATGACGATGTTCAGAAGGCGCGCCGTGCTGGGCGCCACTGCAGGCTTAGCCTTGACGCGCGGCGCGGCCACGCAGGAGTCGGCTCGGCCGCTACGGATGATCCTTCCCGTCAGCGTCGGCGGCCTGACCGATGCAGTTGGACGCATCCTCGCCGATGGCATGTCCGGCGCGCTCGGGCGACCGGTGGTGCCGGAGAACATCGTTGGCGCCGGCAGTACGCTTGGGGCGCTGGCGCTGCTGCGGAGCCCCCCGGATGGCAACACGCTCCTGACCGCCACCAACAACCATCCGGTCATGCGCGAGCTGTATCCGAACTTTCCGCATGACCCGATCACCGCCTTCGCACCGATCGCCTTGGCAGCCCGGCAGAACTTCATCCTGGCCGTACACACTGATGTTCCGGCAACCGACATTCCAAGCCTCATCACCTGGCTGCGGGCGCAGCGGGAGAAGGTGAACTACGGCGCCGGCACCCCGGGCACGACCAATTTCATGGCAGGCGAGTTGTTAAAGGAAAGCCTGGGCCTCGAGTTCACCATCGTGCCCTACCGCGCCTCCGCCGCCGCGGTGCAGGACCTGGTCGCCGGCCGGCTGCATATGATGATTGAGACGCCGACCATGCTGCGACCCCTCGTTGACACAGGACGGGTGCGGGCCCTTGCGATCAGCTCGCCTGGCCGCTCGGAGGCTTTCCCTGACCTGCCGAGCCTGCAAGAGGTCGGTGTCGCCGGCTACGACGTGACCGCTTGGCAGATCATTTTCGCGCATGCAGATGTGCCACCCGCCACGCTTGCATCTCTGGAGGCGACGGCACGACGCGTGCTGACCGATCCGGTCATCCAAGAGCGGCTAAAGCGCATCGGCGTTGACACCTGGCCTGATCCCTCCGCCGCGGCGGCTGCAGCGCATCTGCGTTCGGAAACGGCGCGCTGGATGCCACTCGCCGGGCGCATACGAACCAACTGACCTTCAGGTGCGGAAGCGGGCCTGCAGGGCTGGTGCAATCCCCGTAACCACGCGCCCGGCCGGCATCGCGAAGCTGCCGGCGCGGGCCTTCCGCAACTGCATTCGGACGAGGGCCTCCGCCATCGGCACGGCGCAGCTCACGCCCTCCAGCACCGGCACCGGCACCTCGTCGCGGATCTGCTCGGGGATGCCGGCCATGACGGCGCCGATCAGGATGACGGCTTCGGCCAAATCCTGCTCCACCAGCTCCCGCGTCGCGCGCAGGATGCTCTGTCTCGCTTCATCCGGGTTTGCCATCAGCGCCTGGGGCTCCGCCCCCGTATGACGTATTCCTGCAAGCCGTGAGGCCAAGCCGTACCCCTCAACCATCTCGCGCATGATCACACCTGTGCGGGGCGTGGAGACCACAAGGCCGAAGCGGCCACCGCACATGCAGGCAGCGTGCAGCGCCGCCTCGGTCAGGCCAATGACAGGAACCGACATCATCTGCCGCACGGCGTGGAGGCCGCTGTCGATGGAGGCCGCGATGATAATCGCGTCACACCCATCGCCCTCCCGCGCCACCAACTCGAGGCTTGCATGGTCGCCGATCAGCATCTCCATGCGGCTGCCGATCACCGCAGCACCCTGCTGCGCCGTGACGGCCTTGATCTCGGTTCCTGGCGTCGCCACACGACGCGCGGCAACCGCCATCAGATCGGTAATCGCGGACGTGGTGTTCGGATTGGCTAGCAAAAGCCGCATGGTCTGCTTCTTTCATCCCAGGAAAACGCTGTCGGTCCCGCGTATCTATTCTGGCCAGCAGGATTGCTGCGGCAGACAGCCTGCGTCCATCGTTCCCTGAAGCACCAAGGTCCTACACCGCCGATGCCGACCATCGACGCACGTTGATCGTGCTGCGTCCGATCTTGTCCCAATCGTATTCGACGCCCAGGCCCGGACCCGTCGGCACGGGGAAGCAGCCATCGGATCCCACCGCCTCAAGCTCATCTGAATAGTCACAGGCATAGATATCCGGGATCGGGTTCCGCACGCCCGGCGCAACCAACGACAGCTCGTAGAAATTGGAGTTGCGCATCGCCGCCATCAGGTGGCGCTGGGCCGGTCCCGCGGCGTGGATCTCGAGATCCAGTCCATAAGCCTCGGCGAGATGCGCCGTTTTCATCGTGCCGGTGATCCCCTGGTCGTATTCCGGGTCAGCCCGCAGGAAATCCGTGGCGCCTTCCTGCACCCAGGCCACCTTGGCCTCGAGGGTGCGGACATGCTCGGTCATCAGCAGCGGCGTGCGCAGGCGCTCCCGCAAGCGCCGATGCGCGGTGGGCGCAGTGCCCATGTCCTGGAAGGGATCCTCGTACCAGAAGCACTTCGCCTCGTCGCAGGCCTCGCCGACATATAGCGCGTCCGCGAAGGTCCGCAGCGTGCAGGCCGGATCGAGCATCAAGGCCATATCCGGCCCTATGGCGCGGCGGACATGCAGCAGGTTGGCCGCTTCCTCACGCGGGTCGGCCTCGCCCCAGCCGTGTATCTTGAAGCCACGGTAGCCGAGCTCCCGGCATTTCACCGCGAAATCCGCAAAGGCCGCCTTCGACGACAAAACCCCATTGCGGTCCGCATGGGTGGTGCTGGCATAGGCCGGCAGCCGGTCGCGATAGCCGCCCAGCATCCGCGCGATGGGCTGGCCAACGGCCTTGCCCGCCAGATCCCATAGGCAGACGTCGATGGCGGAAAGCCCCACCGCGCCGAGGTGGCGCTGCGACCAGCGCAGCGTGTGCCAGATGCCTTCGCGTGCAAATGCATCCTGGGCCAGCAGGCGGGGCGCCAGCGCCGCCACCTGGGCAGCGACGGCGGGGTTCTTGCCGCTATGCATCGGCACGTACTCGCCGCGCATGCCGTCCGCCGTCGCGATCACCAGGCAGAAGGCGCCGACCGTCTCGACGCCGCCCGGCTTGCAGCAGAGGACCCCATGGCCGTCGCGGCCGAAACCATGTGCCTCGTAGGTGAACTCGTGCAGCTCGACCCGCTCGATCCGCGACGCCACTCCCGATGCGGCCATCATTCCACGCGGATCCCTGCGGCGCGGATGACCTCGCCCCAGCGCGTGAACTCGGCACGCTGGAAAGCCGCAAACTCGGCGGGCGTATTGCCGGACGGGATCGCACCGAACTCCCGAATGCGTCTGGCGACGTCTGGCTTCCTGATAGCCTGGCCCGCCACCGCGCCGAGCCGCTCCACGATGGCCGGATCGGTACCCGCCGCAACGAACAGGCCGTACCACGTCAGCGAGGTTGCGCCAGGCAGACCGAGTTCGGCCATGGTCGGAACGTCAGGCCAGAGCGGGCTGCGGTCCTCTCCGGTGGTGGCGAGCGCGCGCAACCGGCCCTCGCGCACCATCGGCAGCAGGGCAAGCGGGTCGCCGAACGTCAGGTTCACGCGGTTTTCCAGCAGATCCGGCACGACGGTCGCAAAGCCGCGGGTGTAATGAATGATCTCGAGCTCGACGCCTGCGGAACGGTTGAACAGCACGGCTGAGAGATGCTGCGACGATCCGAGCCCGCCCGTTGCCGCGACGATCCGCCCTGGCCGCGCCAGCGCCGCTTCCCGCAGTTCCGCGACCGAGGACACACCGAGCGCGGGATGCACCGCCAGCAGCTGCGGCACGGTCGCTACCAAGGTCACGGGAGCGAAGTCGGCAATCGGGTCATAAGGAAAGCGGGGGTAGATGTGCGGATTGGTGGCATGGGTGCTGAAGGTGCCCATCAAAATCAGGCTGCCGTCCTTCGGGCCGCGCGCGACGAGGTCGGCGGCTATGGCGCCGTTGGCTCCGGTGCGGTTCTCCGCCACAAAGGGGCTGCCGAAGGCCTCGGCGAATTGCTGGGCCATGAGTCGGGACAGGATGTCAGTCGCCGCACCCGGGGCAAAGGGTATGACCACCCTGACAGGTCCTGCCGGATAGGTCGAAGCCTGGCCGGAGGCGGGCCCTGTGCCTGCTGCACCGAATCCAGCTGCGGCCAGGACGGCCAGATTGCGTCGCGTCAGCATGTCTTGCTTCTCCGCTTCCACCCATCACAGCGTGTCGCCCGCCGCTTCGGTCATCATGCTGTCAGACAGCTTGGCAGTCCAGATGCTTCACACTGGCGGTTGACCGTGCCAATGTTCCTCATGCTCCGCCCCTTCCCCTCCGCTGCTCCTGTTCGGCGCCTCCGCCTTTACGAGGAAATCGCCGCCCGGGTCGCCGCCTACATCCTCGACCACGGCATTGCCGTCGGTGGCCGGCTACCAGCTGAGGGGGAAATCGCCCGTAGCCTGGGCGTCAGCCGCCCTGCCGTGCGGGAGGCCATCGTGGCGCTGGAGACTGCCGGCATCGTCATCGCCCGCAGCGGCGGCGGCCTGTTTGTGCTGCGTCGCCCGCGCCGGGGCGCCCCTCTACCCTGGGCCCGCCGCGGTGATCCTGGTCCCGGCCCTCGCGAGCAGCTTCGCGCCCGCCGCCTGATCGAGCCAGAAATTGCCGCCGAGGCCGCCCGCGTCGCGACGCCGGCGCAGATCGATGAACTGGATGCGCAGGCCCGCGCGATTGCTGCCGCCGCCAACGCAGGCCTGCCATTCGCGGAAGAGGCGGTCGAGTGGCACATTGCATTGGCCGAGGCGGCCGGCGTCGCCCCCCTTGCAGATTTCCTGCCGCGGCTGCTCGACAGCGCACATCACGCGATGTGGCGCACCATTCGCGCGAAGTCGGAGACGGACGAGCAGTGCTCTGCCCGCACAGGGTTCCGTGAACGGCTGGTTGCCGCTCTGCGGTCCCGTGATGCGGAGGCTGCGCGGCGTCACATGCAGGAGCACCTTGATGCCGCCGCCGCTGCGACCTTCGGTTCCTCGGAAGAAGCGGCCACGGCCTGAGACGCAGACGGGCTCGGGTGCCTGAGTGGCCAACAGCAACAGCCGTCAGGTGGCGCAAGCGCGCCGCTGATCCGCCCATACGGCCGGGATTGGCTGCATTAGCCGCGGCAGCGTCAACCCTTCCTCCTGCCGGCCGTCCAGTATCGCCTCGACAATGTTGGGCGCCAGCAGCGTCAGCCGCAGCAGTCGGCAGATGTAGGATTCCGGCATCCGCTCCGCCGCGGCCATCTCGTTGATCGTGCCGTAGCGCCCGCTCTCCAGCAGGCGGCGCCACCGAAAGGCTCGCGCCACCGCCTTCACCAGCGTGCTGTTGATCCGCGGAACGTGCGGCGAGGCCCACGGCACCCCGTTCGGCGCCAGCACCATCTTGCGCCCGCCGCGCTTGTGGATGACCAGCGGCACCCGCACCGTCAGCATCTGCGCCGCACTGCTCACGCCGCCACCTGCGCCTCAGCGCCCTGCCCCGCTGCCAGGTCTCGAACCAGGCTCGCCAGCCCATCCAGGCGCAGCCGCACATCGGCCCCGGCGGGACCGACATCAACGCGGTCCACCAGCAACCGCACGATCCGCGCCTGCTCCGCCGGAAACAGTTCGTCCCACAGCGGGTCGAGCCGCTCCAGCGCCAGCCGCACCTCATCCTCCGCCAGCTCCCGTGCCGAGGCCCGCGCCGCCTGCCAGGTCCCCAGCACCACCTCCGGCTGGCGCAGCAGCGCCCTCACCTGCGCCACCACCGCGCCCTCGACCTGATCGGCCGACAGGCGCGAGATCAGCGGCCCGTCCGCCGCACAGCCCTTCAGCACGGCCTGACAAACGTAATAGCGGTAGAGCCGCCCGCCGGACTTGCGAGTGTGGGTCGGCGACATGGCCCGGCCGTCGCTGCCGAATATCAACCCCCGCAGCAGCGCTGGCGTCTGCGACCGGCTGGCATTGGCCCGTGCCCTGGGGCTCTCCACCATCAGCGCGTGCGCCTCATTCCACAGCGCCTGGGGAACGATGGCGGCGTGCTCGCCCGGGTAGGACTTCCCCTTGTGCACCGCCTCGCCGAGGTAGGTCCGGTTGTTCAGCAGCTTGTAGATGTCGCCCCGCCCAAAGGGCCGGCCATGCTTGGTGGTGACACCCTCCTCCCGCAGCGCCTGGATCAGCGCCTTACCGGAGCCGAGTTGTGCAAAGCCCTCAAACACCCGCACCACCAACGCCGCCTCGGCCTGGTTCACCACCAGCTTGCGGTCGCGCGCGTCGTAGCCCAGCGGGACATAGCCGCCCATCCAGATCCCTCGCGCCCGCGACGCCGCCACCTTGTCCCGGATCCGCTCGCCGATCACCTCGCGCTCAAACTGCGCGAAGGAGAGCAGGATGTTCAGCGTCAGCCGGCCCATGCTGGTCGTGGTGTTGAAGGACTGCGTCACCGAGACGAAGGTGACGCTGTGGGCGTCGAAGACCTCCACCAGCTTGGCGAAGTCCATCAGCGCTCGCGACAGGCGGTCGATCTTGTAGACCACCACCACATCCACGAGGCCCTGCTCGATGTCCGCCAGCAGGCGCCGCAGCGCAGGCCGCTCCAGGGTCCCGCCGGAGACGCCGCCGTCATCATAGCGGTCCCGCACCAGCACCCAGCCCTCGGCGCGCTGGCTGGCGATGTAGGCCTCCGCCGCGTCGCGCTGGGCGTCGAGGCTGTTGAAGGCCATGTCCAGACCCTCCTCGCTGGACTTGCGGGTGTAGACGGCGCAGCGGAGTTTCCGGACCACGGCAGGCAGGGCCGGCTCGGGCGCCCGGGATGTTGCGCGTCTCATGCGAGACCTCGACGGGTCTTGAGGCCGAAGAAGGTCCAGCCGTTCCAGCGGGTGCCAGTGATGTGCCGAGCGACCGCCGACAGGGACTGATAGGGTCGGCCCCCGTACTCGTAGCCGCTGGCCAGCACGGTGACGCAGTGCTCGACGCCGGCGTGCTCGCGGATCAGCCGGGTGCCAGCCATCGGCTTATCATCGCCGCGGATGCGCCGGACCACCAGATTGCCGCCGTCCAGCTGCTCGCCCAGCGCCGTGAGCCTGGCCACCGTCTCCGACTTCAGGCCGCCATAGACCAGTTCCTGGACGCGGTAGGCAAGGCGTGTCTCGAGGAAGCGCCGATTGTAGGGCGGCAGCTCGGTGCCGAAGAGCTCCCGCCACTGCTGCTTCAGGTCCAGTGTTGTGGCCGTCGGCAGGGCCGCCAGGCGCCCGAGCACGTCGGCGGGCGGGATAGCTGGGACCACGGGTACCGCGGCCGCTGGCGAGCCTGTAGCGGCCCGTCGTGGCGTCTTCACTTGCAGGTTGTTGGTGCTGATGCGGGTCATGCGCGTCTCCGGTTGGTCCGGTTCGCACACACGCTCTGGGTGGGCGAGAAGTGTAGCAACTTCTCTCGGTCTACGGCAGGATTGGCTGCGTCGAGCGCCGAATCCTCCGCCGTCACCTGCCGCATCCGCACCAAACCTGCGGCGAGGATCGTGCAGACCTCATGAAGGTGTCGCGGGAGAAGCATCATGTCTGCATGTGGCGGCGCGATCCTTGGTCGAGCTTCTCGCTCTGCCGCGCTTAGCTTACCGGTTGCTGGCCGGTCCGGCTGATCTGGTCGGCATGTCGGGCTCATCCGCAAAGTCGGGCCCTCCAGCCAGGGGCCAGGTCGCGTTGCCCCTGCGAGAGGCAGCGCTGGCGTGGTGTACGCCTCAGCTCGTTGCCGATCTGCGGGCGGCCCACGCTGAATTCGCTGCTGCCAGCGGTCGACGAGTTGCCCTTCATCCGTTTCTGACAGAGAAAGACGCGGCCTACGTTCGCTTCATCGTCTTGGGAAGCGGCGGCCCCGCAGTCCCGGCTTACAGGAAATGGCTGGCGGCCGCCTTGCAACTTGAAGCCGATTTTAGGCAGCGGGTCGCCAGCGGAGAGATCGAGCTTGAGGGGCTGCAAGTGGCACCCATGCTCGGCCTTAAGCGGCAACGCCTCCAAGTTGACTGGGCGCATCATCTGACCTTCAACTGGCTGAAGGACGAGGTATTTGTAAAACACACTTGTTTTGACAAAGTAACAGCAACACGCTGCGTAGCCGGAGGTGATGTCTGGGGCGCCGCGCGAACGAAAGGGCCGCACGGACGACCGCGGTTTCCGCTTCAGCAGATGGTTGCCATAGCGCGCTCGGATTTGGGTCGTCGCCACCCCAACAGGACGCGCGAGGCAGAGCGCCTGTGTAAGCTGTTCCGCGAGTGTCATCCAGGTCAGCATGTTCCTGCCGTGTCAACGACTTTGAAGCGCATCCGACAGATCTACGAGCGCGCAGCCAGCGCCGCATCAGCACAATAAGCCCTAAAAGCGCGGAACCATTTGCGGGCTTTTAGTGTCGGTGTGCAGGTGCCGCGCCTGTGCCATCCAGGCTCATGGCTCAGTATCCGGCATCCCGATCTGTCTCACTTCGCGGACCTGGCTCGTGGTCGGTTCGCCCGCTGCCTGTCTCGGAGCCGCTCCAGCAAAGCATGTTCGGTTGGAGCGGCCGTGATTGCGTAGACGCCGAGACCTGCAGCGTGGTGAGACGCGTGACCGTTCTGGGCATGAGTATCGTGCCACCCTGCAGCCCCAACCTTCCACGCAAGCGAAGACTGCCTAGCGGGGGTGCCCCTCGCGGCTGTCGGTGCTGGGGCGGTGCGAAGCACCACATCGACGAAGCGGTCGCCTCGACCTTCCGTCTGCCAACGTGATGGAAAGATTCAAGCCGGGCTCGCAAGGTTCAGTAACAGCACTGCGGATGCAGGCTTTCCGGAACGGGTACGAGCCGCTGCCGATTGTGGGGCCAACGGCGCCTGGCAGGTCACCCGGCAAGCGTCCCGGCGTTCGCGGCTGGCAGTCGATGATCATCGACGAGCGGATGATCAGCAGTTGGGGTGAAGGAAGCCTTGAACTCTGTACAAACACAGGCATTCGATGCGGAATACTGCGAGCTGCGGACGTTGACGTGCTTGACGTCCGCCTTGCCGCTGAGCTGCGCGATCTCGCTCACTCCATTCTGGGTCCTACACCTCTCTATCGCATTGGCCGCTCCCCAAAGTTTCTGCTCGCCTACAGGGTGGAGAAGCCCACGCCAAAGGCAGAAACGCCCGAGTTGCTGTTGCCGGACAAGACAAAGGCTCAGGTCGAAATGCTCGGGCAGGGCCAGCAGTTCGTCGCCTACGGGACACACCCAGAAACCGGCCTCGAGTACACTTGGCCGCACAGTGGGCCAGACGTGGTTCCGCTTTTCGATCTGCCGCTACTGAAACCTGCTTCGGAAGTCGAATTTCCGCCTCCCACTGGCCGGGTTTTACTCCGCCCGCAGCCGCACTACGCCGCCGCTCCAGTGGCCGACTTTCCCTCCGCCGCACACACTGCATGCACCCGGCCAATCGATAAATTAGACGCTGAAGCCCGGCGTCAGCATGCCGAAGACATGAGGGTGTATGAACAGGACCAGAAGGCGGCGAAGGCGGCGGGTGATGAGCCAAACGCAACATCGCAGCCCCGCCTGAACCGCTACCTCGTCGAAGGCACCACCGTAGAGGCGCTTTCTGAGGTACTTCGGGACGACTTGGAGGCTAAGCAGCGGGCCCCGCTCGGGCGTGTGCTCCTGCGCCAGGATGAAATGAGCGAATGGCTTGCCAACTTCGACCGATATCGCGGTGGTGGCCGCGGCGGGGGTGATCGGGGCGCCTATTTGAGGCTCTACAACGGCGGCAGATACGTCGTGGATAGGGTAGGCCGCGGGAGCTTCGCCGTGCCAAGCTGGTCGGCCTGCATGCTCGGCGGTATTCAGCCAGAGCCAATCCAACGCATCGCGCGGGAGGCAGCCGATGATGGCCTGCTGCAGCGCTTCATCTACTGCGTGCCCGGTCCGCAGAACCGCGGTGAAGATCGCATGCCCTTGCGCGCGGCGCTCGACCGTTATGAGGCTCTGATCCCTGCGCTGGCCGCCTTTCGTCCCAGCCGTTGCCGGTTTGGCAGCGCAACGGCAAACGACGATGAACAGACGCCACCCATTGTTCTGGCAGGTGGAGCGCACCGGCACCGCCATGCGGTCGACAAGATGGTCGAGGCCGTCGCGGCATTGCCTGACGTGACGAACAGGCTGCGAGCAGCGCTTGGCAAATGGAATGGCTTGTTTGCCCGCCTCTGCCTGACATTCCATATGATTGCGGCGGCGGATGCTCGTTTGAACGCCCAAGACGGACCGCCCATTGCGGTTCTACACGAGGACACGGCCGCTCGTGTTGCCGCCTTGATGCGCGACGTGCTGCTACCTCACCTGCTTCGTGCCGAAGCCCTGATGTTCTCATCGGCACAGACTGGGCATGCGCGTTGGATTGCAGGGTACATCCTCTCAAAGGGTCAGCCACGAATCGCGATGCGTGACCTGGTTCAAGCGTATGGACCTCTGCGCGCGCCAGAAGCGCGGCGCGAACGCTTGGAGGTAATGGAAAGCCTTGTTGCGGTAGGCTGGCTACTCCCGGAACCTCAGTCGAACCCGGCGCGCGATCCTGCGGGCTCGCTCGTGAATCCGCTGGTTCACACCCTGTTTGCCGCACGGGCCGAAAGGGAACGCACGTCACGTCACCACACTCGGCAGCGGATTAGCGAAAGCTTCCCCGAGCTCCTCAAAAGGACTCCCTGATGTTGCACTTGTTGCTGGCCACAATGGTGGGACGCTCGAGCCTTTTCGCGCAACGGCGCATCAGCCCGGTCCCAGCATGCCGCTAAAGCCCAGCGCCTACGCCGATTCGTCAGGTGCCATTGAATCGGTGGGCGCGCCCGAGGCTCTCGGAGGTTCAGATGTTGCAGATGTTGCTTGCGCGCATGGGTGGAGAAAGGCGATTCACCATCTTCTCTTATTTCTCCTTCACTCGATCTGCCCGCGCGCGCAAGCAACATGTGCAACTTCCTGCGCTGGCACCGGCGTCGACCCGCCGCGGTGGGCACCGGCTCGTCGGCCGATACAGAAGGAGGCTGGCGCCGCCAGTCTCATCCGGTACTTCTAATCAGGGAGCACGCTGGTGAGCAATCGCGTGGCAAAGGCCGTGAGTTTCCCGCCCTACAACAGGGCCTTGGTCCAAAATCTTATCCCCTACGCGCGCAACGCTCGCACCCATTCCGACGAGCAGATCGCGCAGATCGCTGCGTCGATCCGAGAGTTCGGCTTCACCAACCCGGTCCTTGTGGATGGCGATCACGGGATCATCGCCGGCCACGGCCGGGTGCTTGCCGCCCGCAAGCTGGGCATGACGGAGGTGCCGACGCTGGAGCTCGCCCATCTCTCCGAGACGCAGCGCCGCGCCTACGTCCTGGTCGACAACAAGCTGGCGCTCAACGCCGGCTGGGACGAGGACCTGCTGCGCCTGGAACTGGGCGAGCTTAAGATCGAGGGCTTTGACCTGGCGCTGACCGGCTTCGGGCTGGACGAGCTTGCGTCGTTGTTCGCCGAGCCCACTGGCGGGCTGACCGACCCGGATGCCGTGCCCGACGTCCCGGAGAGCCCAGTGGCCCGTGCGGGCGACCTCTGGCTGCTGGGGCGGCATCGGCTGGCCTGCGGCGATGCCACGACAGTCGAGGCGGTGGACGCGGCGCTGGGTGGCGTGAAGCCCCACCTGATGGTCACCGACCCCCCCTATGGCGTCGAGTATGACCCGGCCTGGCGTAATGCGGCGCTGGCCGGCAGCAAGACGGCGCGGATCGGCAAGGTGCTAAACGACGACCGGGCGGACTGGTCCGAAGCCTGGGCGCTGTTCCCCGGCGACGTGGCCTACGTCTGGCACGGCGCGCTGCACTCCAGCACCGTGGCTGAAAGCCTGAACGCCGCCGGCTTCGAGATCCGCGCCCAGGTGATCTGGGCGAAGGACCGGCTCGTGATGGGCCGAGGGCACTACCACTGGCAGCACGAGCCTTGCTGGTATGCCGTCCGCGGCGGCGCCACGGGCCATTGGTCGGGCGATCGGAAGCAGACGACGCTGTGGTCGATCCCGACGACGGGCCAGGATGCCAAGACGACGCACGGAACGCAGAAGCCGGTCGAGTGCATGAAGCGGCCGATCGAGAACAACAGCAGTCCGGGCCAGGCGATCTACGAGCCATTCAGCGGGTCCGGCACCACCATCATCGCGGCCGAGATGACTGGGCGGTCCTGCCACGCCATTGAGCTTTCGCCCGCCTACGTCGACGTCGCCGTGCTGCGCTGGCAGGCATTCACGGGTCAGCAAGCGGTGCTCGAGGCTCAGGGTCAGTCCTTTGAGGACATAGCGGTGGCGCGCGCCGCCGAGGAGGTTGAGCCATGCAAGGTGTGATCTTCAGGCCGACCGAGGAACAGCACCGATCGGTGCGCGCCATGGCCGGGTATGGCGTTCCGCACGCGGATATTGCAACGATGCTTGATATCGACGCAAAGACGCTCCGCAAGCACTTCCGCCGCGACCCGGACCGCGGCTCCATCGAGGCTACGACCAAGGTGGCGCAGACCCTATTCGGCATGGCCACCTCCGGTCATAACACGGCGGCGGCAATCTTCTGGATGAAGGCGCGCGCGGGCTGGCGTGAAAAGCACGATGTCCGCGTCGAGGTGGACGACGTCCGTCAGCTCTCGGATGAGGTGTTGGAGGAGCGCGTTCGAGAGGGGCTGAAGGAATGCCTGGAAGTCGCCGGGTACATCGTGACAGACCCGGTTTGCTTCGACGCCGAGGAGCAGACCGAGGACCGGTAATCAGCCGCGCCCTGTTCAACACCGACCAACGACCGTTGATCGGTGGTGAACAGGCCTGCGGCGGTTGCAACAGGCCTCACCCTGGGTGCCATGCTTGGAATGGCATGGGATAGGCCCATCTCCTACCCAAGGACGACCGGCATCAGCGTGAGGCGCCAATGGCGAGCGGGTGGGCTCCGGATGGAGCCGTTCAGGATCAGATCGACGACACCGTCATGGATGGCGTGCTGCGGGCACGAGCAGGAATGCCGACCGGTGCCGGCGAAACCCACTGCGTCGAGTGCGGCGACGAGATTCCGGAAGCGAGGCGCTTTGCGATCTCTGGCGTTCGGACCTGCGTTGCCTGTCAGTCTGCGCGGGATCGCCGACCAGTGGCTTTCGGCATTAATCGCAGGGGCAGTAAGGACAGCCAGATGAAATAGGGCGGTGCCGCACCACTTGCCTATGCTGACCGCTTTACGACCCTGGCCAAAGTGGTGTGAGTCCAGGCCGCACCGCCCCGAGGTGTTGGCACGCCACGGTTTATGAGCGTCCGCGCCAAGCCCGCATTGGTCACTACGCCACCGGCCCTTGCCGCCGCCACCTCGATCGCCGACGCGGCATCTTGTTGCGTAAACGACACAGTCTGGTCTAAGGAAGCGACATCCAGGCCTTTTCACGCTTTGGTGAAACGGTTTGGCAATGGTTTAGCCCATTCTTCTCGCATACCGAATGAAAGCCTCGGGGGAGGCTTCACAAGGGTGGGGGGTTTCATGCGCGTACTGATTGTCGAAGATGAGGAGCTGATCCGGATGTTGGTCCGTGATCTGCTCGAGGAAGCCGGCTTTAGCTGCAGGGACGCCAGCGACGCTGATGAGGTGACCGCCATCCTCGACGACGATAGCGGATGGCAACCAGACCTGCTGGTCACCGACTACAATCTTGGCCAAGGGCCTAATACTACTGTGTCATTTAGTGGTAGTTTGGTGTGAGGCGGTGGCAGCACGGGC
>NZ_JBHMFT010000063.1:0-14031 GCF_051433195.1 Falsiroseomonas sp. E2-1-a20
CCGCGGGATGCCGATGCGGCGCAGCGCACCAGCGATCGGCGCCAGTACGAAGGACAGCAGCACGGCCAGCGCCAGCGGCACCAGTAATTCGCGCGCGAAATACAGCACCGCGACCACCACCAGCGCGGCCTGGGCGATCGCCCCGCCATCCTTGGGCACGCCAGCCGGGCGGACGCGTCGGTCCGCGATGGGCAGTAGCTTGGGCATGGGAAGTGCTGTCCTTCGGTCGCGCGGCGGCTGTCCTGTGAACCCGAACACCGCCGCACCAGTCGCGTTTCATGGGTGTTGGGGCGATGCAATGCTTGCTCCACGCCTCTGCATCGTCCCCGCAGCGCTTCTGAGGAATTCGACCTCAGCATTGACAGAAGCCGAGGACGCCCTGGCCCTGCTCGCCGATCTGGAGCGCGGCTGGACCGCCGCCCGCCGCGCCACCGCCGGCCACCGCCGCCGCTCGCGCACCCCCGCTGCCGTCGACCTGATGGCCGCCCTGCCGCTGCTCTCCGCCACCTCGCTGGCCGGCGCGCTCGGCATCTCGATCAAGAGCGCGCTCGCCATCCTCGACCGCCTGGTCCAGGACGGCGTCGCCGTCCAGGTCACCGGCCGCGCCGCCCGCCGCCTGTTCGGCCTGCGCGGCCTGGCGCCGCTGGCCGCCGCCGTGGCACCGCCGCGCCGGCCCGAGCCCGGGCGCGGCCGCGGCCGGCCGCGGCGGATCCCGCTGAAGGTCGAGCCCGCGCCGCCCACCGGGCCGATCGCGCCCCTCGAACCCGTCGCGCGGGTGGTCTTTGACTACAGCGACCTCGACGCCGCCCTGCGCGACGCCGAGGCCGCCATGCGCCGCACCCGACGCTCCCCTCGACCAGCTGGCCGACGGCGGGTGGACGCCGCAGCCCGGGGACGGGGACACGCCGGAGGCGGAGCCGTCAGACAAGGTTGCCGACGACACGGGCGTGTGACGGGGCTTCGGCGGCGCAGCGCTCTCCTTTGCGGTCCCGAGCGCCAAACCGCGCGGGATCCTCGGGTTGGCAGGATTTGCCAGCCGCATCGAGCCAAGTGAAGGCAATCGAAACTCGACAATTGGCCCGGGAGCCGCAGAACACCCAGCAAATCATGCTTGGATGCGAGGCTGCCAGCAGGGCAGGCTGGCCGCACGGAGCGCTCTCGCACTGACTTGAGGGACAACGAAATGCCGCCCGCACCCAGCACCGACCTGCTGAAGGCAATTTTGGCCGCGTTCAACGCTCACGACGTGGATGGCGTCATAAGCTTCTTTGCCGAGGACTGTGTGTTGGACATGCCGCGCGGACCGGAGCCGTGGGTCGCCCGGTACGAGGGCTTTGGCCCAGTCAGGCAGGGTCTTCAAAGCCGTTTCACCGGCATTCCTGACGTGGCTTATGGCGACGACACCCACTACGTGGCTGGCGACACCGGGATGTCGAAGTGGACGCTCCGCGGCACCATCGCGGCGACCGGTGCACGCATCGAAGTCCGCGGTTGCGACTTCTACGACTTCCGTGACGGCAAGGTGGTCAAGAAAGACTCCTACTGGAAGATTGGGGAGCCGGTTGGTGGTGGATGATGCCCGACCGCCAACAGGTCCGGTCGCGACGCGCGCAGGTCTAGACCAGCGGTGGCTCGCGCTGGCGGTGCTGACCACCGCACGGGTCAGCATGGGGTTCCAGTTCCAGTCCATCGCCTCGGTCGCTCCGCTGATCATCGAGGATCTCGGCCTGAGCTATGCCGCGCTTGGAACCCTCATCGGACTCTACATGCTGCCGGGCATCGCGCTTTCGCTGCCTGGCGCGCTGATCGGACGACTCTATGGAGACAAGCGGACGGTCGCCTTGGGCCTCGTCCTCATGGCGGCGGGCGGGATCCTTGCAGGACTGGCGGAGGGCCACGCGGTCCTGCTCACTGGCCGGCTGATCTCCGGCGCGGGCGCGATCGTGCTGACCGTGCTGATGACCAAGATGGTGACGGACTGGTTCGCCGGGTGCGAGATCGTCCTTGCCATGGCGATCTTCATCAATTCCTTTCCGATCGGCATTGGGCTCGCGATGATGAGCCTTGGCCTCGTCGCGCGGGGTGGCGGGTGGCGCTTGGCCATGTTCGCCACCACCGTTTTGGCCCTCCTCAGCCTGCTGCTGTTTCTCGTGGCTTACCGCCGTCATCCGAACGACGGACGTGGCCCCGCATCAACCAAAAAGATGGGTGACGGAATCAACAGGCGTGAACTTAGGCTTGTCTGCATCGCGGGGACCATCTGGGGAACCTTTAACGGCACCTTTGCAATCATGCTGGGCTTCTCGCCCATTTTGTTGGTGACCTCGGGAATGACGGTCGTGCAGGCCGGCCTGGTCGTTGGGACGGCAGGGTGGCTGGTGGTCGCATCGGTGCAGGCCGGTGGAATTCTTGCCCAGCGAGGCGGACGGGCGACCGCGTTGGTGCTGATGGGGCTGTTTGGCTGGGGCCTGTGCCTGCTGCTCATGCCGCTGATCGCTCCAGCGCCACCGCTGTTGATTGCAGGGCTGATGATGGGACTGCCGGTCGGCGTGCTCCTGTCGCTGCCAAGCGAGGTACTACGGCCCGAGAGCCGCGGCGTCGGCATGGGCGTGTTCCAAACCTGCAACTTCGCAATCTTTGCGGCTCTGCCCGCACTTGCTGGACGCCTGCAGGATCTTATTGGCAACCCGGCCACGCCTTTCTACGTCGCGACGGCTTCGACCATGGCCATGGTGCTCGGGTACGGCTTATTCCGAGCCGTGCAAGTGCGCCAAAGGTCGTGACCCTGCCCCCTCAAATGTGCGGCCCTGGCTTGCTCGCCGATCTCGAACGCGGCTGGACCGCCGCCCGCCACGCCACCGCGGCCACTCCCGCACCCCCGCCGCCGTCGACCTGCTGGCCGCGCTGCCGCTGCTCTCCGCCACCTCCCTCGCCCGGGCGCTCGGCCTCTCGATCAAGAGCGCTGGCGCGATTCTCGAAGCCCTGCTGCGCGACGGCGCCGCCGTCGAGGTCAGCGGCCGCGCCACCCGCCGCCTGTTCGGCCTCTGGAACCTGGCGCCGTGGGCCGAAGCGGTGGCGCCGCCACACCGGCCCGAACCCGGGCGCGGCCTTCGACTACAGCGATCTTGAGGACGCCCTGCACGAGGCCGAAGCCGCCCTGTGCCGCACCCGTGCCAGTCTCGACCAGCTTGCCGGCGGCGGCTGGACGCCGGAGGAGCCTACTCAGGACGAATGCTCATCGCGAGCGTGTACTGGTCAATGCGCGGCTGCACGGCGAGTCCGCGGCGCGCGCCCCAGTTGTTCACTTGAAGCAACAGCGGGAGCATGACCGCCTCGGAAAGTGCAAGGTCAGTTGCCTGACGCAGTAGCCCGAGCAGACGCTCGCGGTCGAGCTCGGCCGATGCCGCGCTGAGCAGTCGGTCGAGTTCAAGGTTGGAGTAGCGGATGCGGTTAGCCGCGCCGAGACCGCTCTCGCGCGACCGCGTACCGAGTTGCGGCACCAGCGTGTAGAGCGGCTCGCCGGTCTGGTTGCCCCAGGACGAGAGAAAGACCGGGATCTCGTACCGGTTGCGGCGTGGCGTGAAGACTGCATGCGGCATCAGCTCCACCGTGGTCTGCACACCGATCCGCGACCACATCTGCGCAATGGCCTGCACCATCCGCGGTGCATTGAAGATGCGGTCGTTAGAGGTGGCGAGCGTGAGACGGAAGCCGTTGGGCCAGCCCGCCTCGGAAAGCAGGCGTCGCGCGCCCTGCGGGTCAAATGTGTCCGGCGCAATATCGGGGAAGTGGCCAAAGAAGCCTTCGGGCACGAACTGGCCCGTCATGACGGCCTGCCCCTCGTTGACCCGCTCGACGATGGCACGCCGGTCCAACGCCATGGAGAGGGCGCGGCGGACGCGGACGTCGGCCAGCGGGCTGTGCGGCGGCATAGCGCCGTCTACTGCGCGGATGTGGCCGGAGGATAGCGCCTCATCCGTCCGGTCGATGCCGAGGAAAACCAAGCGGCTTGAGGCAATGGTGTGGACGCGGAACCGCGGGTCGCCGCGCAGCCGCTCGACATCGGTCGAGGGAACGTCCGCGATCACGTCAGCGTCGCCGGCGAGAAGGGCGGCGAGGCGGGCAGGGTTGTTGGCGATGACGCGGAACTGCACGCGCTCCCACGGTTCGCGCTCTGCCCAGTGGTCCTCGCTACGGGAGAAGTGGATCTCGGTGCCGGCAGACCAGCGCTGGAAACGATAGGGGCCAGTGCCGACCATTGCCTTGCCGGAGTTGTAGTCGTCGGTCGTCGCGCCGCCGCCGTGCCGGCGTGAGACGATGAAGATGTTTGCGAGATTCGACATCAGGAGCGGCGCCGTTGCGCGCGCGGTGATGCGCAGGCTGTGCGGCCCGGTGATCTCGACCGCGGCGATCTCACGTGTGTAGGTGCCGTAGCTGCCGGGGCTATTCGGTACATCCGGCGCGCGGCGCAGGCTGAAGGCGACGTCCTCGGCGGTGAAGGGCGTGCCGTCATGCCACCGCACGCCCTCACGCAGGGTGACCTCCCAAGTCACCGCGTCGCTCGTGCGGGCGGCGACAGCAAGTCCGGGGGTCAGCTGCATTGCGGCGTCGGGGCGGAACAGCGTCTCGAAGACATGCGCGGCGGTGGCGCTGTTCTGAGCGTGCGCGTGGTAATGCGGATCGAGCGCGGTCGGCGCGGTGGTCAGCCCGATGGTGAGAGTTTGTCCGAATGCGGACGTGGTGGCGAGCAGGGCGGCAACGAGGGCTGCGGCAGGCTTTCGCATGAGGGCTCTCCCGGCAGAAAGCGGCCCCTGGTGAGACCCCGGCGGCGCGCGCGGTGATCTTGAGGGAGACGGCGTTCGCAAGTCCAGGATCGCGTGCGCGCCATGGCTGGTCTCCTTCGCCCGTCGCGCCCGGGAGCGACACACAACCTGTCAGCTGCGATCCATCAGATGGCGACCGACCTGTCAGCTGCGATCCATCAGATGGCGACCGGCATCTGGCGCTAGTAGGCGTGCTCAACGGACATGGCGGATGGCCTGGCCACCGCCCTGCCGCGCGGCAATGGGCTGTACCACGCCTACAACGCGGTGCTGAAGCACGCGACCGGCGGCAAGGGATGCGGCGCGATGTCGCTGGCGGAGCTGGAGGCTGCACTGGAATGGCTCGGCCGCAACCGGCTTCATGACCACCTGCACCTGCTGGAGGATGACCACCGCTTCGGCTGGCGCGCCCGCTCGCAGGGCACGTGGAAGCCACCGTCACGAGCCTATCGGTAGCTGACGCGGCAGCATGGAAGGACCGAGATCATCTGGCGTCCGCATGGAAATCCCCCCGTCACCACCGCCGTCATGGCCGCCGCCCAGGCCGGCTCCGACCGTGGCCTCGGCGTACTGCAGGCCGGGTTAGAAGACCCCGAACCCCAAGATCGCGTGCGGCCTGGCCTTCACCTTCCTGGTCAAGGCTCACGCCTGCCTCGCCGTCACCGCCGCGGACGGGGACTTGCGATGCCGCCGGCAAGCCGCTCCCGTTCTCACCCGAAGCCGTCGAGCGCCTGATGGACATGGCGAAGATAGCTCCAGCCTTTCGGCCCATGCTCCGCTCTGATGGATACGCTTCGTGAAGCACTGTGGCATCCTGGCCGTAGAACCGGTCACCTGCTTGAGCTTCGGCTGGACTGGAGAAGATTTGTCATGAGCTTCGTGCCGCGCTTCGCGATCGGACTATGTCTGTTGCTGACCAGTCCCGCCATGGCGCAGAGCCTGCGGATCTGGATCCGGGCGCCTGCCCCAGGCTACATCTTCCCCGCCACTAAATATGGGATCGCACCGGCGACGTCGGTATCGTCAATGACGACGAAATGGCTGACGCTTCCCGTCTGACGCGCCTTACCATAGGGCTTGTAGTCCGGGTCCGCAGCGAAGCGCTCGATTGCATCCATGGAAGGGAACACCACTAAGGCGATCAGCGTGCTGTCTCTCGGCGAACCCTCGAGCGTTCGGATGTTCCCGCTTCGGGAAAGATAGCGCCCGCCGTGCCGTTCGATAATTTTGTGAACTTCGGCGGCATAAGACGGGACCCATGCACCATCTGTGACCTTGATGTCGGCCTCGCTGCGTGGTGCCACACTCTCCGGCTCGCGCAGTTGTGGAGCGCCAACCCTGACGACGAGGGCGAGGGGCGCGATCTTGCGCAGCGGGCGATCGCAGTTGGAGCCGACGACCCAGAAGCACTTACCATGGGCGGCTACGCCCTCGGCTTTTTCAGCCGCGCTCCGCAGATCGGAATTCCCGCGATTGACCGAGGGCTGCTGCCAAATCCGAACTCTGCACGTGGTTTCACCTTCTCAGGATGGATGCGTTCGTTTGCAGGAGATCATGCCACGGCCATCGAACATTTTGCGCGTGCCCTTCGGCTTAGCCCCATGGATCCGATGGCATATCGGACGCGCGGCGGCCCCGTTCTCCCACCTGTTCAGCGGGAGGTCGGGGGACGCTGCAGCGATGGCGCAGCAGTCCCTTAGGCAGCAGGCGAATTTTGCGCCGGCGCATCGCGCACTCATCGCAGCACTCGGCCATCTCGGACGGTGCAATGATGCCGCAATCGCCGTTCACCACGCGCAGTCCGTCTCGCCTGGGCTGACCACAACCTCGGCACTTGCGGTCGCGCGCTTCGCGCGACCAGAGGATCGCACGCTGTTCCGCGACGGTCTCCTGCTGGCTGGTCTGCCCGAGTAGCGGTCCGCCAGTTCCCTTGGGCGCCTTTCCAAGATGGCTAGATCGCATTGAAGGCATGACGTGATTGATTTAGCACGCCGGGCGCCAGCGTCTCCCGGACGATCCGCAGCCGCTCCTCCGTCGACCAGTTCCGGCGCCGCACCTGCCGCACCAGCGCCGGCACACCCGAGTTCTGCGTGTACGCGATGGATGTAGAGCCGGTGGCGCTCGGTGCGGTGAGGGTGGCTTGCGGAAGGCCAGGAAGCGGCCGCTTCATTGTCGGGAACGGAAAGGGGCGGCGCACGAGGTCCGCACGGCGTTGTCCCCCCTGGCGGCACCGCTTGAGGCGATTACAAAGCCCTGGCCCGAAACCGATTTCCTCAACCTCGTGCGGCGGTTCCTGCTGAGGACACGAACGTAACCAGGCTTGCGGGCCATCAAACGGACGGCCCGCGGCTCCCATCTGCCGTTGTCGCCATTCGCGCTTCTATCCGGTGCAGCGTCGCCCGTATGTCCGCAAGGTCCGCCAGTATCCGGCTCATTGCGGTTTCCATGGCGGGTAGCCTGTCCTCCATATGGGCCAGCAGGTCCGCCGTCTCCACCGCCTGGGCCGGCGTCATGCGGTACTGCTGCTGCAACTCTGCGCGCAGCCGGCCCATGTCCTTCGGGGTCAGGGTCGCCGGGTCTATGTTCTGCGAGGCCATGGATCAAGCTCCACGTCGCGACAGAAGGGAGCGCTGCCACTGCGCCTCCGGTACCGCGATGACGAAGTAGCGCACGGCAGGAAGTGATGCTGGACGGGGCGGGCGTCGCTCCCGCCTGGGCTCAATTAAAGCTGCGCTCCAGGACGTACATCAGCAGAACGGCGACGATGGCTGCCCCGGCAATGGCGGGGAAGATCATCGGGTGGCGGTACTTCTGAACGTCGCGATGCCGATCGTCTGTGCGATCGGGGGTCATGTTGCTGTAGCTCATTGGGCGCTTCCTCCTCGGCAGCAAAGCAACGCTCTTCGCCGAAGCCGGGTTCAGGGCCGTTACGCTGCACCTCGGCGCGGTGGCGTGGCGCCGCCGGCTACCATGTTCGGGTGGTCGTGGAACTGCGCGCCGGGCTGGTCGGGCATCAGGCAAAGCCCTCGCTGCAGTCGCAGAGCGGCGGCTGACGGCTAACAGCCCGTTGATGAAGTCGTCGTTCAGCTTTGAGGTCCTGGCCCGAAGCTGACGGCGATAGCGGCGGTCTGATCGCCGGCGACGACGATCAGCAGCAGCATCGGGCAGCCGTTCGGCAGGATGATGACGGCGATGCAGGCGGAGAGCCTGGCCTGGAGCTCTCTTGGTGTTCCGGCGCCGGTCCGGTGAAGTCGAGGGCGGAATGGCGGCGGACAGGATTTAGAAGCCATCGATGTATCGCCGATGGCGGCGGCTGCGTCGGCACGCGTTTCGAAGGCGGTGCGCCAGACGAGTTCGGATTTCAGCGTCTTGAAGAACGTCTCGACCATCGCATTGTCGAAGCAGTTTCCGCGCCCTGAGCCGCATCGTCAACATCTCCTCCCAGCACGGCATGGTCTGCGCGCCGGGCAAGATCGCCTATGGCACCGGCAAGGCGGCGGCGGTCTACATCACGCGGCAGGTCGCGGTGGACTATGCTGAGGACAACATCGTCTGCGACGCCGTGGCACCGGGCCGGATCCTGACGGGCAAGCCGCTCGGCGGTGCCGGGTCAGATCCTCTGGAATACTCGCGGTCCCGCACACCGATGCCCCGCCTCGGCCGACCCGGTGACATCGCCAGCGCCGCACTGTTCTTGGCGAGCGACGACGCCACCTACATCACCGGGCACAACCTGATGGTCGATGGCGGCTGGATGGCTTACTAGGCCATGAAGATCCTCGTCACCGGCGCCACCGGCTTCGTCGGCCTCAGCATCGTCTCGGCACTGCTGGCCCAAGGGCTGGAGGTGGTGGGCGTTGGCCACGCAGCGCCACCTTCCGAGGCCCTTGCCGCGCTTCCCGGTCATAATCGGGTGGCCTGGCACATCGTGGATCTGCGGGATGCTGCCGCGGTGCAGGCGCTGTTCGCACGGGAGAGGCCGGATCGCGTGGTCCACGGCGCCGCCGTCACCACCGCGTCCACTCGCGACGGAGAGGCAGTGACCACGACCGCCGCCGTCAACATTATGGGCGCGCTGCATGTGCTGGATGCCGCCGCGGCTCAGGGCGTGCAGCGCCTGATCTTCCTCAGCTCCGCCTCGGTCTATGGCGCCGCGGAACCCGCGCAGGGCCTGCTGGACGAGGCCCTGAGCCTGCCGCAGCCCGGCGCCGTCTATGGCATCACCAAGCTGGCCGCGGAGCGCCTGCCGCTGCGAGCCGGGCCGTTGCGGGGTGTGCAGGTCTTCGCCGCCCGACTGGGCGGCGTGTTCGGCCGCTTCGAGCGTGACAGCGGTCTGCGGGACACGCTCAGCCCAATGCACCAGGTGATGCAGGCGGCGCGCCAGGGCCGGCCCATCATCCTGCCGCGCCCCGGGGCCCGAGACTGGATCTACGCGCCTGACATTGCGGAGGGCGTGGTCAGCCTACTGCTGGCGGAGGCACCCGCTTCCCCGGTTTACAACCTGTCCTCACCCTGGATATGGTCGGTAGCGGAATGGTGCGCCGCGTTGGCGCTGCGTCGAAAGATCGACTGGCGCCTGGCCCGGTCCGATGAGCCTACGACAATTGATTTCCATGGCCCGGATGAACGCCCACCTCTGGCCACCTCCCGCGCCTTACAGGATCTTGGTTTCGCGCCCGGTTT
Organism: Falsiroseomonas sp. E2-1-a20; assembly: GCF_051433195.1. Classification (NCBI taxonomy): domain Bacteria; kingdom Pseudomonadati; phylum Pseudomonadota; class Alphaproteobacteria; order Acetobacterales; family Roseomonadaceae; genus Falsiroseomonas; species Falsiroseomonas sp. E2-1-a20. The sequence goes on from NZ_JBHMFT010000063.1 coordinate 9,507, forward strand.
GGCATGGTGGAGGCGCTGACGGGCTACCTGGATTGGCTGCAACGCTCCTCCCGCAAAGGAGACACGATATGACCACATGCCGCTGCCTGCTCTCGGCCGGCGCTGCAATGCTGGCGTCGCCCGCGCCTCACCAGGCCTGATCATCATCCTGGTGGCGCATGACCACGAGGATGCGATGGAACTGGCGGACCGCGTGGCGGTGATGGATCGTAGTAAGTGGTCCTTTCGACCCGTTCAGTTCATTGCTGGCGCTCCACCACGCATGCCCGATGACTCAGTGAGAGCGCGACACAACGCGGGATGCTGAGTCAGCGGCCGCGCACTGCACTCACCTCGATCTCGACCAGCCAGCCGGGGTTGACCAAGCCTGCGACCTGCATAACGGAGCGGACCGGCAAATTGGGCTGAGCGGGCGTGCCAAAATGCTCGCGGTAAGCTTCCATAAAGCCATCGAAATCCATACGGCCGCCGCGCGCAGGATCACCGACCAGGAAGACCTGCATTCGCACGACATCTCCCATGGTGAGGTCGAGGCGGCGGAGGGAAGCTTCAATGCTGCGTAGCACGCCGGCGGTCTGCGCGCGGGTGTCGCCGCCCCACGCGGTGGGGCTGGTGGCGGACGCCTCGCGGTCCGCGCGCGGCGGCACGGCGCCGGACAGGTGCACCATGGTCAGCCCGGCCGGCACCTCCACCGCCGCGGCGATGGGAAAGTCCGAGTTCGGGATGCGGTGGCGCGTGACGTCCTGCGCCAAAGCAGGCGTGGCGAGGAGGGTGGCCAGAAGAAGGAATCGGGTCATCGTAGTGCCTTGGCCTCCTCGGCGGTAACGGGTTCACGATAGTCGTTGCCGAAATGCGTGCGGATGTAGGTGACGACGTTCGCCACCTGCTCGTCGGTCAGCATGCGCCCGAAGCCAGGCATCGCGCGCTGGCCCTGCACCACCAGGATCAGCGGATAGCCCGCCGCCTCGAGGTTCGTGTTGTTCGCGAGCGCGGGATAGGCGGCGGCGCCCTCGGCACCCTGGCCCTGCGGCATATGGCAGGATTGGCAGACCTCCCGGTACACCCCCTCCCCGTCCGTGGATTGCACGGTGGGCGTGGCAGCGAAGGGCGAGCCGCGCGACTGCGCGAGCGCGGCGGCGGGAATGATAAGGGCTGCGAGCAGCATGAAGGCCCAGGTCCGGTTCATCGCATCAGCCTCCCACCACGCGCCCGTGCAGGCGCTGGATCGCGTCGTAGGCGGACAGCACTGCGCCTTCCTGCCAGGCCGGAAGATAGGAGGCGTGCTCGCCAGCCAGGACCAGGCGGTTGTCGATGGCGCAGAGGTTGTCGTAGTGCTCGGCGCGCTTGGCCTCGGTCCAGGTGCCGGCGCAGCCCAGCGTCCAGGGCACGCGATGCCAGGCGACGGAGATGCCAGTCTCGAACTCGTCACGATACGTCTGACCGTGGATCTGGCTGCCCCAGTCCAGGCTGTGGCGGATGCGGTCGGCTGGCGACATGGAGGAGAGCTGGTAGGCATAGACGCCGCCGTAGGGGTAGGCCGCAAGCAGCACGCCCTTGCCGGGGGACATGAAGCCGGTGGAGGGGTAGGAGATCTGCGAGTTCGGCAGGTCGGTGTAGGAAATGCCGCCGAAGATCTGTTCGTCCTGTTCCCAGAAGCGGCGCTTGAACTGCAGCCCGACCTTGGCGGCAGCGTCGTAGGGGATGGCGTCGATGGCGGCACGCATCGGGCCGCCGACATCCATCTCGATCTGGCTGAGAATGGTGAGCGGCAGAGTGCACACGCACCAGTCGGCGGTGGTCTCCACCGGGTTGCCGCCCTGCGCCGCATCGACATGCAGCACGCGGACGCCGGAGCCGGATTGGCGGATCTCCGTGACCTTGCGACCGAAGCGGACGATTTCCGGCCCCAGCTCCCGGAACAGCGCCTGGGCAATGGCATCCATGCCGCCAGCGGGCTGGAACATGGTGGTCTGGAATTCGTAGAGCATGCCGTTGGCCAGGTAGCGCCACATGCCAGAGCGCATCAGCTCACTCATCGGCAGCGGTTGAGAGGCTTCGGGGCGGGCGGATAACCCGCCGCCGGGATCCTTGGCAAAGCCGCGGCGGTCGCTGGCGACCAGGTTGGCATTGTAACGGTAATCGGAATCCAGGGCGCCCCAGCGGCGCAGGGCGGCAAGCAAGGCTTCCTTGTCCTCCCGCGTTACTTCGGCATCGAGCTTGTCCTGCTGCGTCGCCTTGGCGAGCAGCTCGCTGGTCTGGCCGATGAAGTCGGCCTGCACCTCGCGGTAGCGCTTCGGCTTGCCTTCGAAGCTGCGGGAGTTGTGGATCCAGGCGTTGTGGTTGACCTGGATGAAGGGCTCCAGCGCCACATTGTGACGGCGGCATAGCTCCAGCACCGCGTGGTGATTGTAGGGGATGCGCCAGGGGCCGGGGTTCAGGTACTGGCTGCGGTCAAATTCGCAGCGCTGCGTCTCACCGCCAAGTTCTGTGTAGGTGTCGCCGCCACGCAGTGTCCAGCAGCGGCCGCCAGCGCGGTTCTGGTACTCCAGGAGCTGCACCTTGTAGCCCGCCTTGCGCAGCTCGATAGCGGCGACCATGCCGGCCAAGCCGGCGCCGAGCACGAGGACGCTCGCACCGCGCACATCGCCATCGAGGCGCGGTGCGCCGCGATGGGGCGATTCCTGGGCGTGGCCCAGGTTGGTCATCGCCTCATACATCACGGTGCTGCCGGCGACTGCACCGATCATCGCTAGCAGGTCGCGACGGCTGCGCGGGCCTTGTTGGTCCGTATCCTGGTTCGGCATCTAGGTGCCACTCCCCCCAAAGCGTCAGGGTTGAACGCTGCCGCGGCCGGTTGGCGGCACGCTCAAGGGCGTTTGATGTGGCGAAGCCTAGCATTACAGTTGCGCATTTCCGCGTCTTCTGAATCAATGGGCAACCATGATTCGGGAGGTCATGGATGTCTGGCATATCGATAGAGGCGACGCTGGAGCTTTGGGCGAGTTCGCTGCGTGACATCAAGGGGCGGATGCGGCCGCTGTTCACGCAGGAACGGGTAGCCGCTTCGGCAGGGCTGTACCTCGATGGGCTGCTGGGCGATGAGCGGCGCAAGACCGGATGGATGCGGGCGGAGGCGGCCGGTGATCCTGGCCCGTGGCGTCAGCAGGCCATTCTGGGCCGTGGCCGCTGGGATGCGGATGCCTTGCGTGACGTTGTGCGTGACTACGTCGTTGAGCATCTGGCGGCGGATGATGCGGTCCTGGTGATCGACGAGACCGGCTTCCTCAAGCAGGGCCGCGCCTCCTGCGGTGTGGGGCGGCAATACACCGGCTCGGCAGGCAAGATCACCAACTGCCAGATTGGCGTGTTCGCGACCCTCGTCTCGCGGCATGGACATGCCTTCATCGACCGGGCGCTGTATCTGCCCAAGGCCTGGACGGATGACACGGCGCGGCTGGCGGCGGCCCATGTGCCGCAGGCCACGGGCTTCGCGACCAAGCCCGGACTTGCCGTTGGCATGATCAAACGCGCGGTTGCGGCCAACGTGCCCTTCGCCTGGGTTGCGGCCGACGGCGTCTACGGCGTCGGTGATGTGGAGATGGCCCTGCGCCGCGCGGGCAAGGGGTACGTGCTGGGCGTCAATTCCAATCACCAGTTCCGATCCTGGCTCGGCAAGCCGCCGGTTGCCGGCACGGCGCAACAGATCGCGGGCACCATCGATCCGTTAAGATGGCAGAGGCTGTCGGCGGGCGATGGCACGAAGGGCGCGCGCGAGCACGACTGGGTCTATTGCGAGTTGGCTGACCTCGACGCCGACGAATACGATGTCGCAGAAGCGGGCCTGTGGACGCGCGGGCTGCTGATCCGCCGCAACATCGCCGATCAGGAACTGGCGTTCTTTTCGACCTGGTGTCCGGCCGGCACCGGCATCGAGACCTTGGTCAAGGTCGAGGGCTGCCGCTGGGCCATAGAGGAGAGCTTTGAGGCTGCGAAAAACGAGTTGGGCCTCGACCACAACGAAACCCGGTCGTGGCATGGTTGGCATCGCCACGTCTCGCTCGTCATGCTGGCCTTCGCGATGATGGCTGCCATCCGGCATCGCGCGAACGCCGCGACGCCCCAAAAAACACCCGGCAGGATGAGGACGCTGTCCCGCCTGCGCTGATCCGCTGGTCAATCCAGGAAATCCGACGCATTGCCGTCAGGCTGGCGCAGCGACGCATTCGACCCGCACACATCATCGCGGGGTCGCTCTGGCGAAGGGCGCATCAAGCCGCAGCGCAAACCTGCCATTTCAAGATGAAAAGGCAACTGTAATGCTAGGGTCAGGACTCATTGCCCGAGCCAAAAGGTGACGGTGGCGGCGAGGGTGATGGCGCTGAAGAAGGTGTGTGCACATCGGTCGTAGCGCATGGCGATGCGACGCCAGTCCTTGAGTCTGCCGAACATGTTCTCGACGCGGTGGCGCTGGCGGTAGAGCGTGGGGTCGTGCGGGATTGGCACCTTCCGGCGGCGCGTAGACGGA
>NZ_JBHMFT010000064.1:0-13720 GCF_051433195.1 Falsiroseomonas sp. E2-1-a20
GGTTGACCCGTTGCACTCAGGCTGAATGGCCGCAGGTCGGGATGCAGCGGCGCTGCGTAGAGCTATGGCCGAAATTGGGTGACGGCGGTTTGAGAAAGGCGGCGTATCGAGGCGGGTGACGAGCCTGCCAGAACCTCCCGAAGGAGCGATACGCCAAGATGAGCCATACCACAGTTATCCCCCTCCGGCGGCCCGACGAGGTCGACGATGCGCTGACAGCGATCCTGCGGAGCGGCGCCCGGCGGCTGCTGGCCCAGGCCATCGAGGCGGAAGCCGAGGCGTTCCCGGCGGCGATGAAGGGTGTGCCGCTGCCGGACGGGCGCGAGCGCCTGGTGCGGCACGGGCATGGCCCCGAGCGCCAGGTGCAGACCGGTATCGGCCCGGTCGTGGTGCGGCGGGTGAAGCTACGCGACCGCAGTCCCGGCGAGCCGGCTGAGCGGATCCGCTTCACCTCGAGCATCCTGCCACGCTGGGCGCGGCGGACGCCGAGCCTGGATGCGCTGCTGCCGGTACTTTACCTGCGCGGGGTGTCGATGGGTGACTTCCAGGAGGCGCTCGGGGCGCTGCTGGGCAAGGATGCGCCGAACCTGTCGCCGTCGGTGGTCACGCGGCTGCGGGGCGAATGGGAAGCGGACCACGCACGCTGGCAGCGGCGCGACCTGTCGGCTCGGCGCTACGTCTACCTCTGGGCGGACGGGGTCTATCTGCAGGCGCGGATGGAGCCGCAGGCCGAATGCATGCTGGTGCTGATCGGCGCCACGCCGGAGGGCAGGAAGGAACTGGTCGGCTTCCAGGTCGGCCTGCGCGAGAGCATGCAGAGCTGGCGGGAGTTGCTGGTCGACCTCAAGGCACGTGGCCTGGCGACCGCCCCGGAACTGGCCACCGGCGACGGGGCGCTCGGCTTCTGGAAGGCGCTCGAGCAGGTCTGGCCCACGACCCGGCATCAGCGCTGTACCGTGCATAAGACGGTCAACGTGCTGGACAAGTTGCCGAAGTCGGTCCAGCCAGCGGCCAAGGCCGACCTGCGCGAGGTCTGGATGGCGCCGGACCGCGCGACGGCCGAAGCGGCGATCACCACCTTTGTCGAGAAGTACGGGGCCAAATACGAGAAGGCGGCCACCTGCCTGCTGAAGGACCGCAACGCCCTGCTGACCTTCTACGACTTCCCCGCCGAGCAGTGGGACCACCTGCGCACCTCGAACCCGATCGAGAGCGTGTTCGCCACCGTGCGGCATAGGACGGTGAGGACCAAGGGCGCGCTGTCGCAGGACACCGCCCGGCTGATGGTGTTCAAGCTGGTCACGGCTGCCGCCAAAACTTGGCACAAGCTGAAGGGCGAGAACCAGTTGCCCAAAGTCATCCCAAGGCGTCACGTTCAAGAATGGCGTCGAGGTCAGCAACACGCCAGCACCACACGCCGCCTGATCACGGCGTCACCCAGATTCCAGCATAGCTCGCAACGTTCACAATCTGGACCAATATGCGGGACGAAGGATTTCATTCCGCGCATGCGTGCTGCGCAGGATGCCAATTCTGCGAGAAGCTTCTCGCCCGATGTCGTCGGGCATCAAAGATGCCGTGCAGATGCTTACAGTCCGGGTACCGCTGGCGGACCGGAAGCCGCGGGGCGGGCAAAGCTGGTGCTGACGCCGGGCGGCATGGCGAACTTGGGCGCCTCGGCTGCGGACATTCCGCTGGTGAAGTCGCTGGCCCAAGCATCCGTTGGCGGCGGATGATGAAGGTGGTCGTTGCACTAAATTCACGAACCCGCGGCGGCTTGGAAGATCAACTCGTCTTACGCCTACTGCCTGCTACGCCTCACGCTGCCGACCCGGGAAATTGTCGAGGCAACCTCGGACCGGCAGCAGCCGAAGCCATCTGACGTACGGCCTTCCTGCTCAGGACGTGAAGCGCAGCGGTGTTGAGCCGGACAGCTCTCCTTCTCCGACCTGCTTACCTGCCTCGTCAACGGCTGGCCAAATAGCTGCACCGGTGAACTCAGGCCCACCTGCAGCACCTCCTCACCGCGCGTGCTGGTCATAGCGTACGCCGCCCGGCAGCAACTTAATCGCAGTCAGTTAAATCTTCGGTTGATGAAATTATAATTCTGCCATAAAAATGGTGGTAGAGTACAAGGCGTTTACCTCTTGCCCGACGAAGTGCGACTCCCTCACATGGCGCCGATTGGTACAAGCCAGTTGGCTAGGCGTCGCATACTGAACCTACGGAAGCGCCTACCTTCGCCCGGCAGAATGTTCCGTGTAGTCCTCGGATTGTTGTTCATCGGCATCGGTGGCGTCTTCCTGCAGGACCGCTTTTTGGCCACGGAAGTGCGTCAAGCCGTACTCTCAGGAGCTCTGGTCACGTTGCGCACGCCAATCGAGGGCGTGCTAGCTATCAACCCGGATTCAGAGGCTGGTCTAATCCTTCCAACTGGTACCCGCTTGGCGCAGGTGCGAAACCCTCGAGTTGATACCACGCGCCTCAGCGATCTCACCCGACAGCGACGACTTGCCGAAGCAGAACACGAAACCCTCACCCGCCGCGCAGGCGAAACAGCCCAGGCCGTCTCGATAGCCACCCGGCGTGCCGAAGCCTTCAGCGTCGCGCGGCGCGCGATGCTGACAGCTCGCGTGCTGGAAATGGAAGCCAACGAAGCTGCTGCCGTAAGCCGCGCGCAGGAGGCGGGCGCGACACTGCGCCGAACCACGACGCTCACCGCAAGCGGCGTTCAGGCACGGGCTGCCTTGGACACAGCCCGCCGTAGCGCAACGGTGGCGCAGGCCGAGCTACGCGCCGCCAGAGACCGGCGCCGCAGCGCACAGGCAGAGCGCGACGCGGCGCTTTCCGGTGTGTTCGCCAGTGACCCCACCAACGACCGCTCTACCTCCGCCCAGACCGAGGACAGGCTTCGTCTGCTCCTGGCCGATCTTGTTGCTCAGCGTGACGAAATTGCTGCCCGCGTTGCGGCCCTGCGCGTGCAGGAGGAGGCGGAGGAGACGCGCATGGACCTGCTGCGGGAAGCCACGCTGACGGCACCCGCACAGGCGCGCGTGGTGCGGTGGCTTGCACAGCCCGGCGAGCAAATACGTGCCGGACAGGACATCGTGTTACTGGCCAATTGTGGCCAGCCCGAGGTGACGGGCGGCGTCGAGCCGCGCGTATTGGGTCGCCTCACCCCTGGCGACCCGGTCCGCTTCCGCGCGGAAGGCGAGAGCGAGTGGCGGGTGGGGCATGTGACGGCGCTGCATGCCGAGGCGCCAGCCGCTGATGGCACCGGCGGGCGCTACCAGGTGGTGGCGCGTCTTTTGCCGCGACCTGATGGCCAGTTGACCTGCGACACGGGCCGGCTCGGCCGGCTGGTTTTTGACTGACGAAAAATGGGAGAACTGGCCACCGCAGCGGCACCCACGCTGATCCTGGCTGGCTTCGCGCTGCTAGCCCTGCCCCATCTCAACCCCGATGGGCGCTGGCCGCGGCTGCTCGGCGCCATATTCGTGACGGCGATGCTGCTGCGCTACATGGTCTGGCGCGTTACGGAAACGCTGCCCCCGGCGGGGATGGACTTCAACTTCTTCGCCGCAATCGTCTTCCTGGTCGTCGAGATGTTCTCCTGCCTCGCCGGGATGCTGATGCTGCATGCCCTGTCGCGAACCACCAACCGAAGCGCGGAGGTGGAGGCCCACCCCCCCGAGGAATTCCCAGGTGGAGCACCCCTGGTCGACGTTCTGATCCCAACCTACAACGAAAAGCGCGAGATACTTCTGCGCACGCTGGTCGGTGCTCTGTCACAGGACTACCCAAACTATCGGGTCTGAATCCTGGATGACGGCCGGCGTCCCTGGCTCAAGGAAATGAGCGAGGAGCTGGGCGCCCATTACCTGACGCGCGATGAAAACAGCCACGGCAAGGCCGGCAACATGAACGCCGCCATCCGCAAGCTGCTGCAACGGCCGGATCGACCGGGCTTCTTCGCGGTGCTGGACGCGGATTTCGTGCCGACGCCCGTCTTCCTGCGCCGAACCGTCGCCTTGATGCACGACCCGGTCGTGGCCTGCGTCCAGACGCCGCAGTATTTCTTCAATCCGGACCCGATCCAGCTGAACCTTCGCGCAACCGGCGTGGTCGCGGACGAGCAGCGCTTCTTTTTCGATGTCATCCTCGCTTCAAAGGATGCACATGGCACCGCCTTCTCCTGCGGCACGTCGGCCCTGGTGCGCCGCACGGCGCTGGAGGGGATCGGGCTGTTCCCGACCGAGAGCGTGACGGAGGACCTGCTGCTCTCCATCAAGTTCAGCGGGCAGGGCTTCCGGACCGTCTATCTGAACGAACCGCTCTCAGCCGGTCTGGCGCCGGAGGGGATGGGTGAATACCTGACGCAGCGCGGCCGCTGGTGCCTCGGCACGATGCAGATCGTGCGCACGCCCTGGGGTCCCTTCTCGAAAGGTCCGACGCCCTGGCTGATGCGCTTCCACACCATGGACACGGTCCTGTTCTGGACCGTTGGATCGCTGGTGAAGATCCTCGGGCTGCTGGTGCCCGTGCTCTACTGGTGGTTCGGGCTGACGGTCATCCAGACCGACCTGCCCAGCATCATCTCCCATCTCGGGCCCTATTGGGTTGGCTGCGTAGTCTTCCTCGGCTGGGTCAGCCGCGGCACCAACCTGCCGGTGATGGCAGAGGCGGTCGGCCTGCTTGTCGCCAAGGAAGCGTTGAAGGCCAGTTGGATCGGGCTTTTCGGCTCGAGGAACCAGAAATTCCAGGTTACCGCCAAGGGCACGAACCGCGACCAGGTGGTTGTCCAGTGGCCATTGATCATGCCGTATCTCCTGCTGGTCCTTGCCACGTTGGGCGGGCTCGGCTGGCGCGTGCTGATGGGCCCCCTGCCAGGCACACCGCCGGATATCGAGGCGATGAACCTGTTCTGGAGCCTCTACAACTGCCTGGTGCTATTCATTGCCTGTATGATCTGCGTCGAGCAGCCGCGCTTCCGGGCGGAGGAACGCTTCATCGCGGATGAGCAGGTGACACTGATCGATTCCGCCGGCATCTGCTGGCCCGCGCAGATGCGGGACATCTCAATCGTCGGCGCACAGCTTGAGATGGCAGCGACACCACCGCTGGCAGAGCGGCTCCTGTTGCTCCGAGGGGCAGGTCTGCCGGACATACCGGTGACGGTGCGGCGTTCGGGCCCCGGCGTGGTGAACCTGGCTTTCGAGCCATCGTCTTTTGAGCGGGAAGCCATCATTCGCAAGATTTTCTCGGGTGCCTATATCGCACCCGTGACGCGGACGCCTCCCTTCGCGCTCATCCGGAGCCTCGCGCGGCGCGCGCTCGGATAGACGGGGTGAAGTGGGGCACTAAGCCGCGTCGCGAAGCCTGGCGCGCTTCTCCCCAACGACTTCGTTCGCCCAAAGCTGCAACGCGGCCAGCTTCTCCGGCAGGAAGTTGTAGCGGCGATAGGTGCCGGCCACGCCCTTCAGGACATGCCCGAGGCAGGCCTCGATCACGTGCGGCGCCACGCCCAGCCTCTCCATGTGGGTCGCCATAGATCGCCGCAGGTCATGCACGACCCAGGGCTGCATCGGCCCGCCGAAAACACCGCGCTGTCAGGCCGTCGATCACCTTCTTCGCGTCGCTGAACCCGGCAATCGCCGTATGCCCGCCATCCGACGAGAACAGGTGCGACCCGGTGACCGGCGCCGGCAGCGCGGCGACGATGTTTCGCGCGACGGCGCTGAGCGGCACGATGTGCGGCCGGCCCGTCTTGTAGTGCTCGGCCGGGATCTCAATCTGCGACCAGCCAGCGTCAAGCCAGTCCCAACGCGCCACAGCCCATTCGCCCCGCCGGTCACCGGTGAGGATCAGCAGCTGGAAGAACGGCCCCCAAGGGTAGCTCATGTGGCACGCCGCATTCCACACCGCCGTCAGCTCGGGCATGGACAGCACGCGGTCGCGCGGCTGCGCCCGGTCGCAGTTCCGAACCCCGGTGAAGGGGTTGTCGGGCCGTAACTCCGCCTCGAGAGCATACTGGAACATCGCCCGCACCCATTTGCGGACCTCGGTCGCGGCGCCGGTGCCGCCCCGCATGCTGGTGAAGGTGCCCCGCCCCCGCGTCGTGACCTCCACCTCGCGGGGCGTTCGCACCTCTTCGAGCAGCTTCAGGAGGTCGCCGCGGGTCAGGTCGACCACAGGGCGGTCACCCCAGGCTGGAACGACGTGACGGGTCAGCAGGGCCTCCACAACGGGCGCCGAGCGGAGGTTTCGGCGCAGGTGGCCGGCGGCGTAGCGCTCGACTAGGTCGGCGACGGTCACCGGGGCCTCGCCAGGGGCCGCCAGGGCGCGCTGGGCGGCAGCAGGGTCGACGCCCTGCCGCGCAGCCCGCCGGGCCGCCAGGGCCGCCCCACGGGCCTCGCCGAGGGTCATGTCGGGGTAGGCGCCGAGGGTCATGCGGCACTTGGGGCCGGCGAGGCGTGCCGCACGGAGGGTGCCGGCATCGCCGATGCCGGCGACCCGATAAGTCAGCGTCCAGGTCATGGAGCCCTTCGTGCCGACCCGCAGCACCAGGCCGTCGCGGTCGGGCAGGTCGAAACGCTCCCCGGTGGGTCGCACCGCGCGGAGCTTGGTGTCGGAAAGCGGCCCTTTGGGTCGGACGGCGGGTTGGCCAGGGTCGAGCGCGCGCGCGCCGGCGGATGGCACCGCGCGAGGCTTGGTGTCGGTGAGGGACATGAACTGCTGCTGGGGCGCCGCGAGGGCTGAAGAGAAGGGCGCGGCAGCGAGCGGCAGCGAGCGGCAGCGAGCGGCAGCGAGCGGCAGCGAGCGGCAGCCTACCGGCAGGGGCAGTATAGCGCATCTATCGCATTGTTATCAAACAATTCTATTGAACGCCGGCGGGCCTCGGCGGCTCTCGGCGGACGTTGTTGCCGAGAATGAGCGGACGAGAATGGGTCGTGAAGCCGGGCAACATGGCGAGCGGCCGAATCAAGTCTGCCCGAACCACGTCCGGATCGCATGAACAGGAACATAGATCATGCTCAGTGGGCCCATACCACCGACCCATGCAACAAGGTGCCGTCAGATGAGACGGTTGCTTCCTTCAAACGATCAGGGACGAGGCGCAATGACGGACTCCGAAAACCAGCCTTCAAAAGAAGAGGCCGAGGAGCGGCTCTTTACGCTCGTGGAGCTGGAGGAATGGCTCCGGACGCCGATGTTGGTGCTGAGCGCGGTGTGGCTTGCCTTGGTCGTCGCGGAACTCGCGCTCGGCGTGAGCCGTCTGCTGGAGACTCTTGGCTCCGTCATCTGGATGATCTTCCTTGCCGAGTTCGCGCTGCGGCTGTGGCTTGCGCCAGACAAGGCGGTATTCCTTCGCACCAACTGGCTGTCGGTGATTGCCCTCGTCGCGCCGGCCTTCCGGCTGCTGCGAGGGTTCCGCCTGCTGCGTGCCGCGCGCGCGGCACGCGGGCTGCGGCTGGTGCGGGTCGTGGGTACGGCGAACCGGACCATGAACGCGCTGCGCGCGACGATGCACCGCCGGGGCCTTGGCTACGTCCTGGCGCTCACCACTCTGGTCAACCTGCTGGGAGCTGCCGGCATGTACGCCTTTGAGCGGGCGCCCGAGGTGGAGGGCGGCTTTACCAGCTTCGGCGACGCGCTGTGGTGGACGGCGATGCTGCTGAGCACGATGGGCTCGGCTTATTGGCCCGTCACCGCCGAAGGGCGCGTACTCTGCCTGCTGCTCGCGGTCTATGCCTTCGCCGTGTTCGGCTACATCACCGCTGCCTTCGCAAGCTTCTTCGTTGGGCGGGACGCTGAGGCGCGCGGCGACAAACGGACCTGACCAAGGTTCCGTCCGGCTTCGGGGGCTGGATGTCTGGCAACGCCTGCAGGACCAAATCCTTGCATTTGCCGACGGCCAGTCCTCACCGTCATTGCTCTCGGGCCGCTCGGACTTATCCTCACCATTCCCCTGGCGTTCGTTGTCCACAAGCTGCTTATGCGCCTGAGCCTCGCGTGGAGCCGGCAGATCGGGCGAGGAGCACTGGTTATCCTTCGACGCGAGGCGGCTGCCCGGGTCGCCGCACCGGCCATACCCGTTGTCGTTGGCCCAACGCCGTTCGTGGCGTAGATCAAGACAGCTATGCCACGCTCTTGCCCACCAGTGGCTCGCCGCATCGGATCGTGCCGCAGCGCAGCCGCTGTTCCAGCCGGGATCGGGGCGGCTGAAGGCGACGGGCCGGCCCTCGCCGTCAAACGCCAGGAGCGGCTGGAAGCCGTATGCGTTGTGGTAGGCGTTGAACAGCCGCAACTGCTGTCCGCCATGTACCGGATCGAAGGTGTCGTCGAGGTTGAGCACGATCCGCCGTGGCACCTGGCGGAAGCTGGCCCAGTAGCGATTGCGGTCGAGCGCCACGAGGCAGGTGCTGGAGGTGCGCAGCATGTGCTCGGCATAGCCATAGAAGGTTGCCGTGACGCTGCGTAAGCGGCCCTGGGGGCGTGATTGGTTCTCCATCGCGCAGCAGGCTAAGTCCTCAGGTAACGGCTTGCCTCCAGCAGGAACTGGGCAGGCATTCGTGGGAGAAGAAAGATGCACGCAGCAGTCGTGGCCGAGGGTGGCTTGGTGGTCAGGGAGGTGCCGGACCCGCGCCCCGGCCCAGGTCAGGTGCTAATCCGGCTGCGAGCAATCGGCCTGAACCGAGCCGATTTGGGCGTGGCTTCAGGCCACAAGCACGGCAACCAGGGCGGCCCCGGCACCATTCCCGGCATCGAGGGTGCGGGTGAGGTTGTGGAGGTCGGCCAGGATGTGCCGTCCCACATCGCGCCGGGCATGCGCGTGATGGCGTCGATCTCCGGCTCCTATGCCGAGTACTGCACCGCAGACTGGGGGCGGCTGTTCCCGGTGCCGTCCAACAATATGCCCTGGGAGGTTGCAGCGACTCTGCCCATCGCCCTGCAGACCATGCACGACGCCGTCGTCACTCACGGCCACTGCGGTCCGGGTCGCAGCATCCTCATCCAGGGCGCCTCCTCGGGCGTCGGGCTGATGGGGCTTCAGGTGGCGAAGCTTTTGGGCGCCACCACGGTCATCGGCACCTCTACGAACGCGGAGCGACGCGCGCGGCTTGCAGCATTCGGCGCCACCCACGCGGTCGACACCTCGGACCCGCGCTGGGTGGACCAGGTGCTGGAGGCAACCGGTGGGCGCGGTGTGGACACAGTGGTCGACATGATCAGCGGCCCGCTTGTCTCGCCGACACTTCGGGTCACAGCCGTTCTCGGACGCATCGTCAACGTCGGCCGTCTCGGCGGCACCGTGGCGGAGTTCGACTTCGACACCCATGCGGCGCGGCGCATCACCTATGTCGGCGTGACCTTCCGGACCCGAAGCGCGGAGGAGGTCGCGGAGATCGTGCGCCGGACCCGCGCCGACCTGTGGGAGGCAGTGGAGGCTGGGAACCTCACGCTGCCGCTGGACCGCACGTACAAGCTGGACGAGGTGAACGAAGCGCTGGCACGAATGAAGGCCAACCAGCACTTCGGGAAACTGGCGCTAATTCCGTGAGTCATCCGCCTGCCGGGTCCGCGACGGTGGTGCGCGAGATCGAAGGCGAATCACTGCCGAGGCCGGCGCACATTCAGACCGAGAATCGGCCGGCGGAAGCTCATGTTCGCGCCGAGCAGCACCATTATCTGGCGGCTTTCGGATACGGACACCATGCCAGGGAAGGCACTGGCCCGGGCGTTCCGGTGGCGGCAGATGATGGAGACGAAACGCTACGGCACGATCAATGAGCTGGCGGCGACCGAGAAGATCAACTCGTCCTACGTCTCGCGGCTGCTCCGCCTGACGCTGCTGGCGCCGGATATCGTGGAGGCGATCCTGGAGCGCGGCAGCCGGGGGGATGACCCTGCCGGGGCTGATGGAGCCGTTTCCGGTGGAGTGGGCAGAGCAACGTCGTACCACACCGCCCGACCCAGCCTGCCCCGGATCATTCAACTGGCGCTTTTCGCATGACACAGGTTGCGATGCGCGTGACGACAGGGTGAAGTATCCTCTCCCTGTGGCGGCCGCGCCCCATGCAGCTGACTGGACGAGGACCTCACAGTGACGCCACGAGGAGCGATCCTGCAGATTGCGAAGATGGTCGGTCAGGACATGGCCCGCGGCGCGCTAAGTCGAGGAGCCATGGATGCCGGTCCGATGCTGGCTCAGGCCGGTGCCACACCAGATCTCGTCGCCTGCTTGGTGTCTGAAGCCACCAAGAAGCGGCCGGCAGATCGAATCGTCCAAGCCTGCTGCTTCCTGCTGGAAGCGGCGCTCACCGATTTGCGCATCGCCGGCAATGGCGGAGACACCACGGCACGTGCAGGTCTTGCGGATGCCTGCCGGGCGGTGGAGACGGCGGTCACGGCCAACAGCCTTGCCCCGTACGTGCTCATGCTGATCGCGCGGGCTTTTGCGCAGGCTGGGCTCGACCCTGGGCCCGCGCTGAAAGAGGCAACCATCCTGGGTATGGAGGCGGGCTTGCCTCACGACCCAACGCCGCCGGGGCCCGGCGAATTGGCAGGAAGTCTCGCGCCCCTCGCTGAAGCGCTTGGTCAGGACCCCTTCGCCGTCCACGCAGAGTTGGCCACCACGGGCGCGGCATTTCCGTCCGAGCATCGCGCGGCCATGGCTGCGGAACTTGCCACCGCAACGATCCCCGCTGTGCGCGACGCGGCGCTCGGCTTCCTGCTCGATGCCGATCCTGCGCCAGGCTCCGCGGTGCTGGAGGCGCTGGTCGCGCAGGCGCGCCGCCACCCCGTGCCGAGCCGCCTGGTCGAACGACTCATCAGCATTCGTCCGTGGTTGCCGTCGGCGCGCCAAGCCAATCTGGACGCCGCAATACGAGCGCTCCGCGCCAACGCGGCCGCCCCTGTGCCCGCACCCCGCATCGAAGTCACGAAGCTACTTGCATCCTTGTGCGACGGGGCGGGGTCGCAAAGCCTGTTCGCCCTGCTCAAGACCGGACGGCGCTTCGCCCTGGCGTCCGTGCTCATCAAGGTGGATGCGGGCGTGGCGGATGCCTGGGTTCGCGACGACATGCCGAAGCGCGAGGCCGACGGCATCATCGCCCAGATCACCGACGCGACCGAGGCGGTCGCGGTACCGATCAGCTTCGTCCAGGTTCGGCTGGCCGACGCACTGGCGACCAATCTCTCGCAGCGAACCCCGCCGCCGTTTGGCTTGCTGCAGGTGACCGAGGCGCTTGGCATGGGCCTGCTGCAGCCGTCCGAAATCTCGCCGATGGCTCTGGCAGCCCAGCTGCTCGCTGGCCTACCGCCCGACAAGACCGGACCCAATGCGACGCGCGCTGCGCATGCGGACGCGGCGGATTGGCCCAAGCTGTTCGAGACCGTGGGCTCCTGGTTGAAGCCGGAGAGGCGGTCGAAGCGCTGCTTCGGCCTCTGAACCAGGAACGACGTCGCCTGGGCAGGGCGCATCCGCTGCTCGCGCTGCAGGCGGAGATGCCATTCACGCGCCCGCAGCGAGCACCAGTCCACCAGGGCTTCCTGAAGCGCGCGACGCACCTCCACAGGTAGATCGTCGTAAGCCTGGTAGGGATCGCCCTTGAGCTTGCTGAACGGCCTGGTGGCGGTGCTGTTGTCCGTCGCGGGCTTCTACTGAAGGTCGGGCATACAGGAAACTGTCATGACGAAAGCCTGGTGCTCGGCGTCGATGCTGAGAGCGGAACCGGCGGCGAGGCCCCGCGCGCGCGGCGCCGGGTCGGCACCTCGCGCTGATATCCCGCGGCAACGGGCCTGCGGGGGTCGTAGGCGGCTCAAGAGGCCATCGGGGCAAGTTGCGGGCTGCGCCGACCGACCAGCGCCCGCCTACGACCTCGCGAGCCATCAGCAGCAACGCGAGCGGGACCGGCTTAAACGAAGGCAGCAGTCAGCGGCGGGCACCACGCCGCTTCGAGTAGCCATCCGCCTCCATAGAACGTCCGACGTTGCCGCTGCGCGAATGGACGTCGCCCACCACCCGGCCGTAGCGGTCCCGGTGGTGCGGCACCACGGTGACCGTGCCGCCTCGCGTGCGACGATCAAGCTCACGTTGCGCAGCCCGATAGCCGCTTTCGCCCCGCTCCGGCGTGTCGACACCGCGAAGGCGCACACGGCCCTGTCGGCATGCCAGGGTATCACCGTCCACCGCCCGACATCCCGTGTAGCGCTGCGGCCCCGCCTCCATCGTCCGCGGTGGCTCGCGCCATTGCGCCTGGGATGCAGTAGGCAGCGACGCTGTAATGGCGAGGGCCAAAAGAATTTGTCGCAACATCGGAATCATTCGGACCCAGCCAGTCATCCCTCAGAACTTAGCCGCACAGCCTCGCCGACTCCGGTCAGGTTTGGTCATGGCTTGTAGCTGAAGGCCGTTGGCCAGTGCCGTGCTCGCAGCGTGGCGCGGAGCTGACGAACCCAACCGGCGACGCGGCAAGCCGTGAGGCCGATAGTCCCTCCATCGTGTCAGACCACCGCGCGCAACGGCTGCATTCCTCGACGCTGCCACAGCAACAGCGCCCCGATCAGCGCCACCTGCGCCAAGAATCTGACCCGCTCCCGCTTGGCGCGTCAGTTGAAGACCCCATCAGCAAAGGCAAGCCGGCCCTCCGCGGCGCCGAAATGGAGGTAGTGCTCGAGCGGGTTGACACCAGCTACGTCCACGTCTGGATTGGCGAAGAGGTAGCTGTCCGTGTCGAAGAAGGCGGACGGGTCGCGCCCCTCGAGCCATCCCCAAAGTGCGTAGTGGGCCAGCGGGTCTAATCCAACTGCGTCCACGTCGCTATAGACGAAGAGGTAGCCGCTCGTGTCGAAGAAGGCATTTGGGTCGCGCCCTTCGATCCATCCGAAGTTCGCGTAGTGGGCAAGCGGATCAATTCCTGCCGCCGCAACGTCCGGATTCGTGAAAAGGTAAAAATCGTCGTCGAACAGCAACGTGGCATCGAGTGGATACGCGACGGCCGGCACCAAAATTGCGACAGGCTCGACAATTATTACTGGCTCGATGAATGGAATCGGCTCGTAGTAGATCGGCGCAGGCTCGTAATAGTAGATTGGATCCGGTTCATAATAGGGATACGGCTCAACATACATTGGCTCCGGATCTACATAGATTGGATCGGGCTCAAAGTAATAGAATTCCGGTTCATAATAATAATCCGAATCATAATAGAACGGGTCGGGCTCGTAGAAGGTGTGCATGTCGCGGCTCCCATTCTCGCGCAGATTAGATCACGCATCTCCTCCGCACCGCCCTGGCGAATGCTACGGGCGGCGAGACGAGCATGACGTATCTCTCCAGTTCTCGAGGTATGCCCCTGGATCAAACCAAAAATTCGACCGGAAAGCGGCTATCCTAAGGCATGTATTTGGGATGACGTGGCGCACGCGCCAGCTCGCCTCCACGGCGGGGAACAATTCCCGCACCGCGAGCACATAGGCCGGCACGATCCCGCCGAAGCCAAGCCCATAGGCGGCCGCCGCGAAGAACAGCCCCGCCTCGTCCTGCGTCGCCAGGAAGCCCAGCATCCCCACCGTCTGCGTCAGGCCGCCGATGAACACGGTCCACAACCCGCCGACACGGTCCGAGAGCCAGCCCCAGAACTGCCTTCGCGTTCCAGAGCGTTGAACAACCCTGGCAGGATGATGGACATGTCTCCCCCCATCATCGGCCGGCCCC
>NZ_JBHMFT010000065.1:0-13703 GCF_051433195.1 Falsiroseomonas sp. E2-1-a20
GAGAATTCCACCGCAGCAGCCCGCTGTGAATCCTCCGTCTGGGTCAGTGCACTAGATACAGTTGGCGTACTATGGTCGCGGCTCACCTGTTGCGCCGGAATCGCGTCATCGTGGGCAACCTGCGTTAGGAAAATGGGCGCCAGCAAGACGAAGTCGCTGTCGCAGCCTCTGTGTAGAACAGTCTGTCACACCACTGGCCGAACACGGCCCTGCAAGAGGACTTTCGCGCCGCAGCATCTCCACCCACCTTGGCCAGGACACCGCCGGCGCCTGTCGGCGACTGGATTCTCCCGAGAGTAGGGGCTACTGGCGTGACGGCCGAATTGCCCCTGCCGTTGCGCAGCGCCTACTGGAACACGCGGATATGGCAAGCCTTTGGTGCACAGGTGTGGGGGAGCAGCGAGTACCTGGTTCACGAGGGTGGTGGTGAAGACAACGCGAATAGAAGTCGGCTTCACCCCCAAGATCCTGCCCGCCGACAACGTCTCCTCGCGCGATTCGGGAAGCTGGCGGAAGCAGAAGCCGGAAGCGGCCGATACAGGGGGGTTCACCCTACTCCGGGTCGCCGATAATGATTGGCGCCGTGACCGCCGTCACATCCTCCGCCGTGCGGCCGTGGATGACGTTCGCCTGGAAGTACGTCGTCGCTCACGCCGATGACACGTAGCTGATGCAGTACTTGTCGATGAGGCGCCCGCCGTGATCCGCCGGCAGACATTCGAGCGGCACGAAGAAGAGCGGCCCGACGGGTACGACAACGAGCCGTGTGCGCTCACCGATCGCCGGCAGCAGTGGATCGAAGAGACGCCGCCGCAGCTTCAGTCCAGCTTCCTTCGCCTCCTTCGAGATGACCGTCCGGGCTCCGACACGCGGCGCCTCTACCGTGGCGAAGCGTTGAGAAGGATCGGCCTCGTGCATGATGTACCCGCGAAAAGCCGTGACCAGCTTATCGATGTCCGCGGCGAACCCCAGTTCCACCATGTGCCAGCGCTGCATGCGCGCATGCAGAACGAACGCGCAATAGCGGGGTGGGCGGGGCGCCGTTTCGTGTGGAAGGCGGATCGGCGAGTAGAGAACTAGCTCGACATAGGTGGAATGCGCGGGAATGCACATTGAAATTGCAGTTGGTTCCGGCGCCTGGGCTAAGCCCGCGATCGAGACCCCACCAATGAGGTAAGCCAGCTCCCTCTCCTGCTCCTCCTTGCGGCGGAGCGTGCCTGCAGGATCGTCTCCTGGCGTACCCTTGCCGCGCGCTGCTTCAAGTGCCTGCCGCGCGAGCTGCGCGCGGAGCTCGGCCAGCCGGTCGCGCGCCGCTCGAACCTCCGGATTACTGTCCGCCGAAGCGGCTGCAGAGCAGGCCTTCTCCCATTCGACGCCGACATTCAGGGACTTCCGGGTGACGAGTGCGTGAGCCCCAGCGATCAAGTCGGGTGAATCCGGGAAGTGTTCTGCAACGAGGCCGATAGCTGCCTCCGTGCGCCGGCGCATCCCCTCCAGCAACCGGCCTTGCTGCGTGGATGCGCCAAACTGTAGGAGATGCTGCACCGAGCGGAAATCGCGAGCCACTGCCCTGAAGAGTGCCGTCAGCCCCAATTTGTGGCGGCCGAGCGCGCATTCGAGAGTCGCGATGGTCTCCTCAACCTCCGACAGCACCGGATGCTGCGACCCGAGAGTTTCGTTGAAGATCTGGTACTTCTCGTTGATCAACTTATAGGCGCGCTCCGTTTCGCCCATCCTGGCTAGCAGCCGCGTCAGACGCAGTGAGATCCTGCGCGACGCACCCGCGCGCAGGCGCTGACGAGAAGCGGAGTTCAGGACTCCCTGGTAGATGTCCGCGGCCTTTCGCGGGTCGTCTTGTTCGGCAGCCCGCGCCGCAATCTCATCGGGCGACGTCCCCCGCAGATCTCCGCCGCGCGTCAGCACGTCATGGCATCTCCTGGCCGTCGCGGCGTCGCCTTCCTCGATCGAGGCCTCGTAGAGGTCGACCAGCGCATCGGTGTGCCAACCGGGCTGAGCCGCATCAGGCCCTTCGGCCAGGGCACGATGCAGAAGGGGAAGACCCATCTCCGGATCTCCCAGACCGATCCAGGCGCGCCCGAGGCCCGCCCAGGCCGCGGCGAGCCATGACCGGAACACGGCACCGGTTTCAGCCATCCGGCGAAGCTCCTCGAACATGCAGAGCGCATGCCCCATGTTGCCGGCCAGCGCTGCGGCCCGCCCGATCGCCTGGATGATGCCGGCCAGCTCGTTCTGGCCGCAGGTCTGGCGCGCCCGCTCGCGATGGATGTCGAGGGCGCGCGACATGACGAGCTGCGCGATCTCGCCGCGGTTGCCCTTCCAGGCTGCAATGAAGATATCAGTGAACAGGTTGAGATAGGCATCGCGGTCAGCCGGAGTATAGGCGAAGCGTCCGGCGTCGAGCTCGTCCTCGCGCGCAGCGTTGTTCACCTCGGCAGTCGCATTGCACCTGTCGCCCAGATACTCGCGCAGGATGCGCAGGATATGGATGGTGGCGCGCGCATGCGGACCACCCTCGTCCTCCAGCGTCAGCGCGATCTGGTGTGCGCGCGTCAGCAGCGCCTCGACATGCACCAGCTCGCCGCCGGTGACGAGCCGCGTCGCCTCCTCGAGGAGGTGTCGCAGCAACTTCTCCGACTCCGACGGCGGCGAAAGGAGGTGCTCCTGGTGTCCCGCGGCTCGCGCGCGTTGCAATGCTTCGCCAAGGTGTGCGGCGATGTCTCCGAAGGCCTCTGCCTCCTGACGGCGCTTCGTGTCGAGGCGGATCAGCTCTTCGAAGATCGCGATCGCCTCCTTGATGGCGTTGGCGTGGTTGAGTGACGGCTCCATGCCCGCTCGCTGCATCGCCGCGCGGTGCTCGAGGTCGCCGTTTGTCTGGCCGATCAGCGCGAGCGCAAGCGCGTGCTGCAGAACATGGCGGGGCAGCTTCGAGCCTGTGGCCCGTATTTCCGTCCGCAGGAGCCGCACGACAGTAGCGAAGGATTCAGTCTCGAACAGCCGGTTCAACTTCGTGTGGGACAAACCCTCGCTTCGGTTGCTTCTCAACATCTTCGGTTTCTCCCACGCTCGTCCGCTGGACACGCCTGAAGAGACTAAGCCACGGACCAGACGAAGTGCGGCCAGATCTCCAGCTGAGATCGAGCCCAGATGGTAAGCGGCTTGGTCCGCGACCAGCGCGCCCCGGAAATGTGCCGCCGAGTATGTGGCCCTGGGTGATGCGATGGCTGTCCCCGGTCGCGCCGCCCAGCATACGCTCAGCGGCACCGACGAGTGCCAGCCGCCGGTGCCAAGCTGCACGGCTGCCTGAACAATGTGGGCGAACTGCCGCTCTAGAGGGCAAGCTGTACGCCCGCCTGTGGCGCCGAAGCAACGGCGGCCTCAGCCTGAATCTTTCTGATTGCTGCTGTGTTCCGTAAGGACATTCAGCGGCAGGTCGATCCTGCTTCGCAATCCGGACTCGTTGAAGTCGACCTCGAACGTCCCGCCGAGATCGTGGCGCCACTGCCGCTCGATCAGTTCGGAACCAAAGACACGCCGTTCGATCTGCCTGCTCACCTTCGGATCTCCGGTCTCCGACCAGGGCACCACCAGACGCGCCGCAGCACCAAGGCCATTGGGACGCCAAGCACGAAAGCCGGCGCGAGATGGGCCCCTGCTGACGAAAAGAAGCTGTGCCCAGCCTGCAACGCTGCCACTGGGCCGCCGTTGCCTGCACCGTCGTCCGCACGGCGGACGCAGCGGTTCGCGCCGCGTTGAGGCCGGAGATGAAGAGAAGGCAACCGGGATGGCAGAACGGATCCTGCGTATCGCGCTCGTCGCACATGATGCCAAGAAAGAGGCGCTCATCACCTGGGCGCGCGCGTGGCGCGAGGCGCTCTCGGGCCACTGCCTCTGCGGCACCGGGACGTCAGCCGGAGAGGTTATGGAGGCCTGCCCTGAGCTGCGCGTGGAGGAACTGCTGAGCGGTCCAAAGGGCGGTGACCTTCAGGTCGGCGCCCGCATCGCCGCACGTGAGCTCGACGCGCTCGTTTTCTTCCCCGATCCGGAGTCGTCCCATTCGCACGAGGCGGATGTGCAGGCCCTGGTGCGCATCTCGCTGCTCGCCGACATTCCGCTGGCGCTCAATCGTGCCTCCGCCGACCACTTGGCGGAAGCAATGTTTCTCGTCCGCGGCCAGTGATAAAGTCGGGTCACGACGTTCAGGTCGAACGAACCAATAAGTTTCAGTCGTCCGATCTGATCCGCTGAATTACATAGTCTGCTGCGTCTTCGGCAACAACGCGCCGCTTGCGACGCGGTTGTCTCGCCGCCCGAAATTGGAGGACTGGCGGGCCGACTTCAGCGCTCCGAGGCCGGCGCACGCATTTGGTGCCGACTGGCGCCATAGGTAGCTGAATTTATTGCGTCCGACGCTGGTTTGTTTGGAGTGGGGTTCACACCTTCATGTGGCGTCTCAACACTGCAGCGCCCGTGCTTCACGAGCCAGACACGTTGCCGGAATATTATCACGGCTCCGCTGCCGTCGCTCGCCGAGCCGGCCCCGAGCAGGCCGGCGAGGAACGGCATCAAGCCGCCGGCAATCATACCACGCTACAGCAGCCCCGTCGGACGCCGCCCCGCATGGCTTTTCTGGGTCCAGTCGCGCGAGGCCGAAAGTGATGAAGGGCTGCGCAACAATCCGGCGAACTCAGCGTTGCTCCTTGGCCGCCACGTAGACGCGGGAGTTCACCATGGCCACATCCACACATTTTTACGCGGCTGCCATGCTGACCGCCCTTATGAGTGGGCCTGCCTTAACGCAGACCGCCCTGGCGCAGACGACCACGGCGCCCAGCTCGGTGCGGATGGATGAGCGCGACGACGACTTTGACTGGGGCCTACTAGGTCTCCTGGGGCTGGCGGGCCTGGCGCCGCTGTTCATGAGGAAGGACGGCAACGTCCACGCCGACACGCGACGCTGAGTAGCTTGAATGCGCAGCTTGCCGAAATCCGGGCATGACGCAGGAACTGCCTGAGAGCCTGAGGGATAAAGCCCAGCGCCACCTCGCGGAAGCGGAGGCGAGATAGTCCGGCAGCAGGAAATCCGGCGGACCACATCAGTGGACAGGCACCTAAAGCCAGCGGCGGTAGCGGCGCTGACACTGGTGACACTGGACGCCGAGATGGTGCTGCTGCGTGAACACCTGCGACTGGTGGATGAGCTGCATCCCAAGACTGTGCCGGAAGGGCACCTACCAGTCTGCTGACCCTGCCGCTGCGACACTGCGACACCTCGGTGCCGCATCCTTTCAAAGAACCTCGTGGAGATTGACCATGATGAAGACGATGGACGATTTGTTTTTGATGACCCTCAAGGACATCTACTACGCCGAGCGCCAGCTGCTGAAGGCGCTGCCGAAGATGTCGCGCGCGGCGCAGAGCGCTGAACTGAAGCAGGCCTTCAAGGAGCACAAGGACCAGACTGAGGGCCAGATCGAGCGCCTGCAGCAGGTCTTCCAAATTCTCGGCAAGCGCGCCCAGGGCCAGACCTGCGAGGCGATCCAAGGGCTGATCCAGGAGGGCGAGGAACTGCTGGAGGAGGCGCCCCAGCCGAGCGCGGTGCGCGACGCTGGCCTGATTGCCACTGGCCAGGCGATCGAGCATTACGAGATGGCCCGCTACGGCGCGTTGGCCACCTGGGCCGAGGCGCAGAAGCAGACCGAGATTGCCGAGCTCCTGCACGCCACGCTGGAGGAAGAGAAGGCGACTGACGCGCTGCTGACCAAGGTGGCGACGAAGTCGGTTCACCAGGAAGCGTTGAGGGCGGGGTGATGGCGACGAGCGCGACGCGGCCCCTTGGGCAATCGCAGAGAACTTCCACCGCGGCACCGTCGGACCTGTCAGGACTTGCGGCATACGACCTGTCGGCCGGGTGCGACGGGCTGATCGTGTCTGAACGCGCCGATCGGGGCTCCATCCAGGGCGCCCTGCGCGCTGAGGACTACCGCGTCGGCGGCAGCGCCTTCGACCGGCTGAAGTATGATCGCGCCATCGGGCAGGCGGCCCTGCAAGATTTCGGCATGCCGCTCGCCGGCAGCCGCCGTCGGGGCACCGCATCGAGCGAGGGCTGGGATTCAGGCTCTGGGCGGCGCTGACCGTCGTGGTCGTGGTCGTGGTCGTGGTCGTGATCGGCCTCGGCGCGGGGATGCTGGATTTGAATGCAGGAAGGCCACAGCGCATAAGCCAGCCTATGACCCCGATGGCGAGGTGACCTCGTCGTCAGCCTGCCCACCATCGTCGGCATCATCGACGCCGGGCGCGCCGCTGGCGAGTTGCAGGAGGAGGCGACGAACGCGGATGTGCAGGATCCGGAGACACCCGACGAGGTCGATCCGGATGCGATGACCGACACGCTGAGGGGCCTGATCGCGGAGCTGAATGAGGACGAGAAGGCGGCGCTGATCGCGTTCGTCTCAATCGGTCGCGCGATTACTAGCGACGCGATCGAGTGAGAGGAGGCGCGGCGGCTGGCGCGGGAGCGCAAAGCGCATGGCTCCGCGCCCGACTATCTTACGGATTTGGAGCTGCTGGGCGAACTGCTGTCGGAGGGCCTAGCCGCCTTCGGCACCGCCCCTGAGGAGGAGGAACGATAGCGAGCATGACCGAGACCGAAGACCTGGATTGTCTCATCGTCGGCGGGGGTCCGGCCGGGCTGACCGCGGCACTGTACCTCGCGCGCTTCAGGCGGCGTACGTTGGTGGTGGATGCTGGCGAGCCGCGCGCCGCCTGGATCCCTGCCAGCCACAATATCCCCTTCTTCGCCGATGGCATTCCGGGCCCGGAGATGCTGGCGCGGCAGCGCGATCACATCGGCCGCTACGGCATCGCGATCCAGCCGGGCCACGTCACCGCGCTGGCGCGTCGGCGCGGCGGCTTCCTGGCGATGTTGGAGACGGCGGAGGGCGCGCCGCGCAAGCTGCGTGCACGACGTGTGCTGCTGGCTACTGGCGCGGTGGATGTGGAACCCGTGCTGCCTGACCTGCCGGATGCGGTGCGCCGTGGCCTGGTGCGCTACTGCCCGATCTGCGACGGCTACGAATCGCGCGACCGACGCATCGCCGTGATCGCGCCCGGCGGCGCGCGCAGCGCCCATGGCCTGGCGGAGGCCGCCTTTATCGCCCGCAGCTACGCAGACGACGTAACGCTGCTGACACTTGGAGTCGCTCTCGAACTGGACGCGGAGCAGCGCGAGATGGCGGCGTCGCGCGGCATCCGTCTGGTGGAACAGCCGATCGCGGCGCTGGAGATGGAGGAGGGGCAGATCGGGGCGCTGCGTTTCGGCGGTGGCGAGGCTCTGCGCTTTGACGTGCTGTATTCGGCCCTGGGCCTGAACTATCGCAGCGGTCTGGCGACGAAGCTCGGGGCGGAACAGGATGGGTCCGGCGCGTTGGTGGTGGACGACCATGCGCAGACCACGGTGCCAGGTCTCTACGCCGCCGGCGACGTGGTGCGAGGGCTGGACCAGATCGTGGTCGGCATGGGCCATGCCGCCATCGCTGCGACGCATATCCACAACCGCTGCGAGGCGCCGACGGAGGATGAGCCGGACGGCGCCTGAAGCACTTTCAGGCCGTACCGGCAAACTGGTTCCGCGACGGGCCTAGGCGCCCAGAGCCGTCTTGCGAAAAGGGCGCGGGTATCGGTTCGCTTGCCTAGAGATTCTTTTTACCAAATCTCACGGATCGTGATCAGTCCAGACGCCGGGCGCGCGCTTGGCCTCGCCCGCGACGCATGGCGGTGCGACCGACCGTTAGCCAGATCAGTACGCCGAAAGAAGTCGAAACGATCCTTGCAGCGCCGCCCGGATGCGGCGCAGGCCCGTGGTGTTGATCCGCGTACCACGCGGCCCAACCCCTGGCACCGCGCCTCCGCCGCCGCCACCCACATCCACAATTGATGCAAGGCGCCGACGGAGGACGAGATAGACGGCGGTGGCTGAGCCCACGCTCCGCTGTGGTGATCGGAATGCCTATTTGGGTCAGACGCGCGGCGCGTTCACTTCCGGCGCGTGGAGGCACTCGGCCAACGCGCGGGCGGCATCGTACACGACATCAACAAATTGCTGCAGGCGGCGGGCGGCGGCCCGGCAAGCTCGACCTGCTTCACGCCCGGCTTGTCTCTCTGCCATGAACAGTCATCCGGCAACTTACACGCACAGCGCCCGTTCCCGCGGGTGCGGCCTCTAGCCTCTAGCCGCGTTTCCCCTTTAATGGAGCAGAAGAATGAGCGGAACCGAAGATCCAGGCGCAACGCGCACCACGGAGTCGGCCGCAGATCCGGGCTCCGAAGCGTCTGCTCCCGAACCCAAGGTCGCGCCTCTGTACGCACCTGAAGGGTCGACAGCCGCCGGTGGCGAGGCAGGAATTTTGCCGGTGGATGCAGGGGTTGCGGAGGTGGCGCCTAACACTCAGGCTCCTCAAGCTCGAGGCAAGGCTAAGGGCATTGCCGATATCGTCTTCATGATCGACGTCAGCGGCAGCATGGAGCCCTGCATCAGCGCGCTTCGCATGAACATTGAAGCCTTCGCTGAATCGCTTAGCCGCGGCGATGCGAACAACGCAGCGCCCGTGAAAGACTGGCGCGCCAAGGTCGTGGGCTATCGAGACCTGGACAGCGCCGAGGGCGAAGGCATTCCCTGGATCGTCGACAACCCCTTTGTGCGCGATGTCACGGCGTTGAAGGCGCAGCTCGCCGGCCTGCACGCCATGGGCGGCGGCGATGAGCCTGAATCTTTGCTGGATGCGCTTTTCAAAGTCGCCACTATGGAGGCGATGCCAAAAGGATCGCAGTCCGTTGATCACGGCAAGTGGCGCTATCGCAGCGATGCGGCGCGCGTGGTCATCGTTTTCACTGATGCGTCGTTTAAAGAAACCATGGGTATCCCGGAGGCAAAGGGAGGATCACTGCAGGATGTCGCCAATGTGGTGATGGCGAACCGCATCATCCTCAGTCTCTTCGCGCCGAATTTCGAGGGATATGACAGGCTCAGCCAGATCGATAAGTCGGAGTGGGAGGTGGTGGAGTACGACGGTCTAAGCCCGCAGGCTGCGCTTCAGAGGTTCACCTCCGATCCCGTTAATTTTCGCAACACACTGAAACAGCTTGCGGCCAGCGTTTCGCGCTCGGCTGAGACTGTCGTGCTTTGACAAGCAAAGCGGACTGAGCACGAACATGGCCAAGAAGCTCAAGGTCGGCGATGTCATTCGGGGATATCGCATTACCAGGGTGTTCGGCCCCGGCATGATGGCGATCTCCTATGCGGCGTTGTCGCCGGCCGGTGCCAAGGTGTTTTTCAAGCATTACAAATCCCCGGCACCCACCGTGGTTTGGTACAAGGATTTCGTCGGCTACCAGAAAGAGCTGTCGGCCCGGGTCAGCGGCGGCAGGGCCGGCAACTTCGCCGTGCGTCAAGTTGATGCCTTTGAGGAGGTCTGGGGTGGGCGCAGCTACTTCCAGGCTTATGAGTTTGTCGAGAACGGTGCCGACCTGCAGCAGGTGCTCGACGAGGAGCGCGAGCATCATCGTCGAACCAAGGTAGCGCCAACGCAGAATGCTACAGTCTGGGCACGCCATGTCACCTGGGCAAAGGTGCTGGTGGCTGGCATCGCGGCGCTGCATGAAGCCGATATTGTGCATGCTGATTTGAAGCCGGCTAATGCCTATCTTATCGAAGATCCCACGATCAGCTCCGGCTACCAGCTGAAGTTGATCGATATGGATTTCTCACTGTTGGCAGATCGGCGCGCGCCCTGGCACGGCCATCAGGGCTATATTGGAACCGACAACTACCGATCCCCGGAGCATTTGAGCCGTGGCGGCGTGCCAGCGAAGGCGTCGGATGTCTTTACCTGCGGGCTTATGCTGCACGAGTTGCTGACCGCGCAGCATCCCTACTGGTCCGAGGACCAAGCGGATTATGCTAGGCTGGTTCGGTCTTATGTGGCGGTACCGGCGGCGCTGGTCGGGCTGATGCCGTCGCCTGCGGTGAATGCCGAAGTCAGCCAAGCGTTGCACCGCTGCCTGTCGCCCGACGCCGCCGCCCGCCCCACAGCGGCGGAGTTGCGCGCAGTGTTGAGCGGTCGCGGCAAGCCGACAATGGCGCCGAAGCCGTCCTCGAAAGGAGTTCCTATCGCTGCAGGGGCGCCGCGGCCGCCCCTGGTGGCGGAGGCGCTGGTGCTTCAGTCGCCGGACGGAAAATCGCTGCGCCTCAGCGTGCGAACGGAGCTCGGTAAGATATTGATGCGGCAGTTCGGCCCCGATGCCGAGTTCTGGGACAACCGGCAGTGCGTGATTGAGCGCGGTGCCGACGACCGATGGACCGTCGTCCCTGTAAGCCCGACTGCCAATGAGACGCTGATCAATGGCCGCGCCCTGACGGGCGCGAGCATCCTCAGTTCCGGCGACATGATCGCCGTTGGTCGCGAGACAAAGGGAATTGCTAAGCTGCCGCTGACGGTGCGTGCGGGTTGATGGACAAGGATCGGGAGCTCCCAACAGAGCCGGTACCGGATCCTACGGGCGCGGCCCCATTCGTCGACTGCGTGACGGCGCCGATAGCAGAGGTTTTGCCCTCGGCGGGGAGGACAATACCCACTCGTAAGCCTATCGCGATATTGCCAGTGAGGGATGTGCGCGACCTTGATTGGGTAGCGATTCAAAACAAGGCGGACTCCGCCGCGATCCGCGCGCGCATGCACCACACTGTGGACGCCATGGAAACGCTGCTCGACCGTGCTGGGGGGGGCGGCCTCCTGTTCGATGCAGATCGTGCAACGACGGAGGATCGCGCGATTCAGCTCAGGCAGCGCACCACGGCAGCGCCGCTCTGGATCATCGGCGATCTGCATGGCGATCTGCTCGCTCTAGAAACGGCCTTGGCAGTGATCGACGCAGAAAGCACGGGTCCTGACAGGCCGCAGCTGATCTTCCTTGGCGACCTTGTCGACGATGAGGGCTACGGGCTCGAGGTCCTGCTGCGCGTCTTCGAGCTCGTCCTGCAATCACCCAGTGATGTCTGTGTCATTGCTGGCAATCATGACGAGGCGCTGGCTTATAACGGCGTCCATTTCACCTCGAGTGTAGCGCCCGCCGATTTTGCGGAATTCCTCAACACGAATTTAGCCCATGAGTGGATTGTGCGTGCGGGCAAGCTGGCAGTGCGTTTGTTCGCACAAGTGCCGCGCGCGTTGTTCTTTCCAGACGGGCTGCTTGTCGTGCATGGCGGGTTCCCGCTGGTTGACCTGCATTCGAGACTGCAGGAGACCAGAGACTGGAATGACCCAGCCTGCCTGTCGGACTTCGTCTGGACGCGCTGTCATCCAACCGCACGCCGCAAGATGCCAAACCGCTTCTCTCGCGGAAGCCAGTTTGGCCACGAGGATTTTGCGGCCTTCTGCGAACTCGGCGTCCAGCTTGGCCGGCCTGTTACGCATATGGTGCGCGGCCACGACCATGTCGAAGACCGCTACGCCATCCATCCTGCCTATGCCCGACATCCCGTCCTGACGACCGTGGCGCTGTCGCATCGCCTGCCTCGGGAGGCTTTCGGACCGCACCGGCGGGTGCCGACGCTGGCGCGCTATGTTGAAGACGCCTTGCCGCAGGTGTACCGGATGCACATCCCGGACGCTCTTATCGACGAGATGTATCCTGAGCCGGCCGAAGCGATTGGGGAAGACGCGGAAGCGCCGAGATGAGCAGGGTTGTCCTGAGATGCCAGAACTGCGGGACCACTCAGGCCGCTCCTGGCGAATGCAGGGCCTGCCACGAGGCGCAGGTCGCCTATTACTGCACCAACCACAGCCCAGGCCGCTGGCTTGAAGCAGCGACCTGCCCAGGATGCGGCGCCCGGTTCGGCGAGGCGTCTCCTTCTGCTAAGTCAACGCCCCCCGCGGCCGTTAGGCCGGCCCCGGCACCACCCATGTGGGACGTGGTCCGTGAGCCTGCGTCGTCGAGTCCATGGGCCAGGAGCACGCGCCGCCGGGATCCTGCGCCGGTGTCCCCTCCGACAGCGCCACCCCTGCCGACCCCTTTGCGTAAGGATCGCAGGGCGACTGAACGGGAGGCGATGACGCGACGGCTGCGCGACATCCTCATGCGAGAACCCGCAGTCGGCGGCGATTCTGAAGCACGACGGCCTGAGGTGTCGGACCCACCACCGCCGCGGAATGCGATGGTCAGCTTAATCAGACGGCTGATAATGATAGTCTTTTTCTTCATTGCTGCGATGTTCCTGCTTGCGCTGTTCGCTGGCGGACCGCTGCTGCAAATCCTGCTCAATATCCTGCTGAATTTCTGATGACCCGATCAGCATCTCGGCATGGCGCCAGACGGCGGGACCCGCGCAGATCTCCACCGCCGGGTGATCCTCGCTGTACGTCACTGCATGTCCTTGCCGGCCAGCTCCTCCGAGAGATGCGGCAGGCGTGCTCCGTTGATCCGGTCCGGGGCAGCCGATGGTCCCAGGTCGCCGCAGCGGCGTCGGGCGATAGAGGGCGGTGTCGAGGCGCAGCTAGGTGATGCGGGTCGTCCTCCAGCACACCACGGCGGCCACGGCCTCCAGCCGAATCTTGTCAAAGTCGAGTTAAGCATGCGTAGGAATGCCAGAATCGGCACAGCTGGATGGGGCATCCCAAAGCAGCATGCGTCGGCGTTCCCGTCTGACGGTAGTCATCTTGCGAGATATGCGGATCGCTTTTCCGCTGTTGAGATCAACTCTTCATTCTACAGATCTCATCGGCCAGCAACCTATGCGCGTTGGGCCTCTAGCGTTCCGCCGGATTTCAAGTTCGCAGTAAAGATCCCGAAGACAATCACTCACAAACATCGGCTCCTCGACATATCGGAGCCGCTCAAGCGGTTCCTGGACGAAGTTGAGGCGCTCGGCTCCACTCTTGGTCCGCTACTCGTTCAACTGCCGCCATCGACCAGATATGATGCGGATGTGGTCGGCAAATTTTTCGAGCTTCTACGTCAGCACTTCGAGGGCTATGTTGTGTGCGAGCCGCGTCACGCTACGTGGTTTACCGGTGAGGTAGATGCGCAACTAGCGGCTTTTCACATTGCTCGGGTTGGCGCCGATCCTGCCTTGGTCCCGCAAGCCGCGAGCCCTGCCGGTTGGTGCGGCATCAGCTACCGCCGCCTGCATGGGTCGCCGAAAATCTACTACTCGCCGTATTCGGTTGAGGCATTGGCGGCTACCGCGGAGTTGCTACAGGACGACGTTGCGAACGATCGGGAAACCTGGTGCATCTTCGACAACACGGCGCTTGGTGAAGCGACGCGCGACGCGATTACCCTTCTCCAACCCGGGCTGCTGGACGCGCGTGCAATTCCGCCTTGAATGCCCTGCTGTGGGAACGGCGATCGAAAAATCGCTTCTGCAACCAGGGTTTGACCACAATTCCAAGCCTCAGCTACACCCCTCGGAGATCCTAGTCCTGATAAGGGGTCCTTCAGCAACTGATTCACACGGTACGTGTCTCTGGCACCGTTGCGAAGAAGGCCACATCACCAACAGCAGCTATGGCAGCGAGGGCTAGGAAGGCGGCGTCGTAGCCGGCCCACAGGATACAGGCAGCAGCGAAGGAACCGCTCGCCAGGCCGTCCTTTAGTTATTGGAGTGGACCAGCGGCCTTGACGGGAGT
>NZ_JBHMFT010000066.1:0-13616 GCF_051433195.1 Falsiroseomonas sp. E2-1-a20
CTCGGGAGCGCATCGCCGCATCGGCTGACGGCACCGGGCCCGTGGCAGCGGCAGGCAGGAGGCATCCCGTGAACTCGAATCTTGCTATGCGCGCCTTTCTCAACCCTGGCCCGACCGACGGCCCAGGGCGCCGCGCGGAGGACACGCGGGATCAGTGGCAGGCCATCTCGTGCGCGATGTGCGGCTGGCCGTTCGGCGCGCCGGGCACGACGCCGGTCGGCCCGCCCGCCCAAGGCCGGATCAGCGAGCGAGCGCCATCGCGGAGTGTCCGCCGGTTTGCGCGCGGCTTGGCGCGTGCCGGGGCGGTCGCGGCAGTGCTTGCCGTGGGCGGCACCGTCTTTGCCAGAGATGTGGCGCCGGCTACCCGGGCCTCGGACACGGCTGTTCAGGTGTCGACCGCCGGCTCCATCCCGTTTGACGGCATCGCCCTGATTGACGGGCGCTAACCCAGTGCGCTGCCCAACGTGGCCGTGGGCCGCGCAGGCCCCAGCTTCTGTCACGAAGACTAAGCGCAGTGGTCACAAGACCGACGTCGGTACCCGGCTATTTCCAGCTTCGCGAGATCGAAGCCAAGCAGAATGCACGCCAGGAAGAACGTCCTTCTCACCGTCGCGGATCAGTTGCAGGCGGCTTTCATGTCCGCCTTGTGCTCCGGCATTCAGCGCACGCCGAACCTGGATTGGCTGTGCCAGGAAAGCATGATTGTCCGCGCCCATGTCACTGACACCATGTCCTACGGCCCGGCGGGGGGCAGCCCGCTGATAGGCCTGTACCCGATGAACCATCGCGCCGTGCAGAACACGGTGTCGCCGGATGCGCGCCGCACCCGCAGTTGGAAAGCGGCACGGATGACGCTCGGCGCACCGCCAACTGGGCGCGGATGCTGCAGATCATGGATCGGGAAATTGCCGTCGTGAACGTCATCCACCTAACCGCGAACTTCACCGCCAAGCATCACGCCATCGCCTGCCGTCCGGCGAAATCCGTCGTGATGAGTTGCCGCCGCCAAAACTGGGGAGCCCGACCCATGACAGTCTCTCGTCGTTCCGCGCTCAAGCTGGGTGCAGCCAGCCTTGCCCTGCCGGCACCAGCCATCGCGCAGGCCGATGGTCGCCCCGCGGTGACGGTGGCGGTCCAAAACATCAGCACCTCCAACACGCTGGAGATGCTGCGCGAGCAGTCCAATGTCGGCACCCGAATCTTCCGCAACTACGTGGAGCCGCTGGTCGATACCGATTGGGTCGGCGACATGTCGCTAAAGCCCGGGCTCGCCACCTCCTGGGAACGGGTGGATGACCACACCGTCGATTTCACGCTGCGCGAAGGTGTGCGCTTTCACAATGGCGATGCCTTCACAGCGGAGGATGTCGCCTTCTCCTTTAGCCCCGACCGGATGTGGGGCGGCGGCGCGCGGGAGGTGCCGACGCCGGTGATTCAGGGCGCGCGCCGCGCGTTTCCCGGCTTTGAGCGGATTGAGGTGCTGGGCCCGCACCGCGTGCGCCTGGTGAACAAGGTGCCGGACATCGTGCTGGAAGGCCGCATGGCGCGCACCATCGCCGTCATCGCCAACCGCCGTGCCTTCATGGCAGCGCCCTCCTGGATGGATTGGGCGCGGCAGCCCGTGGGCACCGGCCCCTACCGGATCACGGAGTACCGGCCCGACCAGATGCTGACGCTGGACGCCTTCGATGGGCACTGGGAGGGCCGCCCGCCGATCCGCAGGCTGCGCTTCGCGGAGGTGCCGGAG
This sequence comes from Falsiroseomonas sp. E2-1-a20, assembly GCF_051433195.1. Lineage (NCBI taxonomy): Bacteria > Pseudomonadati > Pseudomonadota > Alphaproteobacteria > Acetobacterales > Roseomonadaceae > Falsiroseomonas > Falsiroseomonas sp. E2-1-a20. The sequence goes on from NZ_JBHMFT010000066.1 coordinate 1,748, forward strand.
GTGGCGAGCCGGGTAAACATGCTGGTCTCAGGCGAAGCCGAATTCGCCTCCGATATTCCGCCGGACCAGATCGGGCGCATTGCTGCCGATCCGCGCTTCGAGGTGGCGGGCGGCCCCATCAACAACACCCGATACCTGGTCTTCAACAAGGCCCATCCGGTGTTGGCCAATCCACTGGTGCGGCGCGCCATGAGCCACAGCATCGACCGCGAGGCAATCGTTGCCGCGTTGTGGGACGGGCGGACCACGGTGCCGCGCGGCCTGCAGTGGGAGTTCTATGCCGACATGTATCTCGCCGATGTCGAGGTGCCGAAATTCGACCCGGCCGAAGCGCGCCGCCTGCTGCGCGGCGCCGGCTATCGCGGCGAGGCCATACCCTATCGCTGCCTGAACAACTACTACACCAACCAGACCGCCACGGCGCAGATCAACGTCGAAGGCTGGCGCGCCATAGGCCTGAATGTCGAGCTGCAGATGGTGGAGAATTGGGGCCAGATCCAGGGTGGTGACACAGCCAGCCGCGGCGTGCACGACTGGTCCGCCGCGGCCGCGGTGAACGATCCCTCCATCCAGATGTCCGGCACCTGGGGCCGCGCCGGGGCGCCCTGGCTGCGCGAGCAGTACCGTAACGAGGAATTTGGCGACCTGGCCGACGAGTTGGAAACCAGCATGGACCGGCCGCGCCGCCGCATCGTCTGGCGCCGCATGCTCGAGATCATCGAGCGCGAGGATCCCGCCTACGTCGTGCTCCACCGCAACGCGAACTTCACGGCCAAGCGCCGCAACATCGCCTGGCGCGCCTCGCAGTCCTTCGTCATGGACTTCCGCGCCAGCAACTGGGGGACCGGCGCATGACGAACCTTTCCCGCCGCGCGCTTCTCGCAGCGCCCACGCTGCTGGCGATGCCGGCGCTGGCGCAGGGCGACCAGCGGCCAGCACTGACTATCGCCGTGCAGAAGCTGTCCAACTCGAACACCTTCGAGCCGCCGCGTGAACAATCCAATGTCGGCTTCCGCGTCCACGGCCTTTACGCAGAACAGCTGGTCGGCACGGACTGGCTCGGCAATGGCGACCTAGTCCCCGGCCTGGCGACGGGCTGGCGCCGGCCGGACGCGTCGACGTTGGAACTGACACTGCGTCGCGGCGTACGCTTCCATGACGGACGGGAGATGACGGCTGAAGACGTCGCCTTCTCCTTCGCCGACCGGCTCTTTGGCACGCGGGGCGCCAGCGCGGCAGGGCAAACCACGCTGCTGGCTGGCACGACCGGCAAGGAACCGCCCGCCGAAGTCATCGCCGTCGGCCGTCGCACCTACCCAGGCCTCGAGCGGATCGAGATTGTGGATCGCCACATGGTCCGCTACGTCAACCGAACCCCCGACGTGACTCTGGAAGGCCGCGTAGCACAGAGCGTCGGCGCCATTATGTCGCGGGAGGCCTTTGCGGCCGCCAGCAATTGGCTGGACTGGGGCCGCGCGCCGATCGGCACCGGCCCCTACCGCATCGCTGATTTCCGCCCTGATACTTCCCTCGTTCTGGAAGCGCACGACGGCTACTGGGGGGGGCGCCCACCGGCGCGGCGCCTGCGCTTCGTTGAGGTGCCGGAGGTCAGCAGCCGCGTGAATGGGCTGTTCTCCGGCGAATACGACTTTGCCTGCGACATCCCGCCTGACCAAATCGGTGTGGTAGAACGCAACAGCCGCTTCGAGGTGCTGGGCAGCCCGATCAACAACATCCGCAAGCTTGCCTTCGACAAGACGCATCCGGTGCTGGCCGACGCCCGCATCCGCCGCGCGATGTCGCACGCCATCGACCGCCAAGTGCTGGTCGACACGCTTTGGGCTGGCCGCACACAGATTCCGCGGGGGATGCAGCTGGAAAGCTACGGCGCCATGTACCTGCCGGATTGGGAAAACCCTCGCTTTGACCCGGCGGAGGCGCGTCGCCTGCTGCGCGAGGCGAATTACCAGGGCCAGCCGATCCCCTACCGCCTGCTGAACAACTACTACACCAACCAGGTCTCCAACGCGCAGATCGCCATCGAGATGTGGCGCGCCGTCGGCCTGAACGTGCAGATCGAGATGATGGAAAATTTCTCCCAGGTCACCGCCCGCACCCCCGGGCGTGGCGTGCGCGACTGGTCGAACACCTCGGTCTTCGGGGATCCCGTCGCTGGCATTCTGCGCAACGTCGGCCCCCGCACGGAAGCCGAGCGCAATGGGGAATGGAGCAACGCGGACTACAGCGCCGCCGCGGATGCGCTGGAGGCCGAGACTGACATCCCCCGTCGCCGCGAGCTGTTCCGCCGCATGCTGACAATCGCGGAGCGCGAGGATCCTTGTTACATCGTGCTGCATCAGGCCGCAGTCTTCACGGCGAAGCGGCGCGATATCGATTGGCGCGCCGCCAAGGGCTGGGCAATGGTCTTCGGTCCTGGCAACCTGCGGGTCGGCGCATGAACACGCTGGTCAGTCCGAGAGGCCTCACGGTCTCCTGCGACGGCCAGCCGGCGCTGCCTAGCATCGATTCAGGTGTTTGATCCCAGGGTATTATCCCGCCCTGCGCCTGCACGAATTGCTCTCCCGAAATTGGAAGAGCGATCAGGCCAAAGACGCCGCTACTGCCTGAGCCCAGCTCGCCACGCCCCTCGCCGGAGGCTTGCCCAACGTCGCCCGGCTCTGATGCATCATGGCGCGCGGGATGCGCCGGACCGTGGCAGAGCTTGCGGGTCAGGCCGCGCACCACGCGTGTGGTGCGCCGAATTCAGCTCGCCCATGTCCGCGGAGCGCCCGGCACCCTCGCTATCAGGAAGCGGCGCTGGAGTGGCCGGAGAAGCAACCCGCCGAGGCACCTAGGCAAGAAGCTGGTTTCAGCCGCTCATCGGACAACAGGCTCGGATGAAACCGCCGAAGCAGTCGTGTTGCAGGGGGCAGTTCCTCAGCCACAGGGGGCAACTTGCAACCGGCAGCAACGGCTACTGCCTGCGGGATGTGGCGGGGGATGGCGACCGCACCTCCAATGCCATTTTCGTCTTCAACGGCAGCTCCCCCACCGTCACGTTCCCGCCCTGCCTTGTCATTTACCGATCTCGCCACCATCGCGCTTGACGATGGCGGTGACAGACGGGCGCGGCGTTATGCCCTCGGCGAAGTCGAGGCCAGCGGGTGGAGGAGATCAGGCTCTAGCAAGATGGCCTGTGTCCCGCCGCGCGGGGCGCTGATGCATAGAGATGGCGATGCCAGCCACGCCCGCTGCCCCCGCCAAGTGCGGTTCAGGCAGCGATGCGCGGATAGGTCTGATGGCGCAGGTCGTCCAGCCTTGGGGTCTCCATCCCAGCAGGCGACAGCAGCACCGTTTCCACATGGTCGGCCTGCAGGCGGTGCAGTAGCGCGCCGCAGACGCGGTCGCCGGGCAGACCGGGCTGCTCCGATGGATCGACGATGAAGGACAGCGGCGGCGCCCAGGCGAACACCACGCGGCCCTGCGTCACCTGCCGGTGCAGGTGCAGGTGGCCGGAGGCGACCAGGCGCAGGCCCGGATGCTCCAGCACCGGCAGCAGCGCCGCGCGCGCCTGCGGCGGCACCGACCAGTAGTCGAAGGTCTGGTCGTGAAAATCCGTCACGAAGACCGGCTTGTGCAGGAACAGCGCAATGCGTCGCTCGCCGGCTCCCGCCGCCGCCGCCGCGATGAAATCGGCCTGCGCGGCTTCCTCCGCATGCCCAGTGCCCATCACCTCCGAATTCAGGCCGATGACGCGCCAGCCCTGCAGGTCCACCACCCCGCGGCCGGGGCCGCACTGCGCCCGGAAGCGCTCCAGCCGCGCCGTGTCGAAGGGCTGGTTCGGCATGGTGTGGGGATGGCTGCCAGTGTCGTGGTTGCCCGGCAGCGCCAGCAGCGGCGCGGGGAAGGCGCCGTGCAGCGCGGCGGCCAGCGCCAGATCCTCGTCATGGTCCGCGCCATCCAGCGACAGGTCGCCGGAGGCCACGACGAGGTCGGGCGGCACCTCCTCGGCCAGCCCGCGGATGCGGGCCAGGTTGCCGCGGAACAGATCGTTCCGCGGCGAGAGATGCGCGTCGCTGAGCTGGAGGATGGTAGGCACCGCCTCAGCTCCGCCGCGGCAGCAGCCGGCGGACCTCGGCGGCCATCTCGGGCAGCACCACCTCGGGCGTCGCCTGGCCTTCCACCACGCGGGCCATGCTGTCCACCATCACCTGCGTCACGCGAACGCTCTGCGTGCCGGGGAAGGCGTACCAGGGGATCATGCGCCCCACCTGCTCCGTCGCCGTGCGGAACAGCGGGTTCTCGCGGTAGAACTCGCCGAGGTGGCGCGGGTCGTCGATCGCGATCTGGTTGACAGGCACGTAGCCGGTGTTCCTCGCCATCAGTGTCGTGCCCTCCGGGCTGGTGGAAAAGCGCAGGAACTTCCACGCCGCCTCCCGCTTCGTCGCATCGCGCGCCGTCAGCATGCCGGCGGCACCACCGGTCGGCAGCTTGCCGTCCGGCGCCACCTGCGGGAAATGCGCGGTGCGGAGTTCGAAGTTGCGGCCGGTGCTCTGGATCATGTTGCGCAGGAAGGCGGTGCTGCCGAAGCGCATGCCGAGCTTGCCGGCGGCAAAGGCCTGCAACGCAGTGGTGGCGTTCAGGTTGGGCATGCCGCCTTCCGTCACCATGCGGCGCAGCAGGCGCAGGCTGGCGAGGCCCTCCGGACCGGCGAAGCCGACATCGCGCTCATCCGGCGTCAGCATCCGCGCGCCGTGGCTGAACAGCAGGGCGGAGAACATCCAGTCGTCGCCGGGCCACTGGAACCACATGCCGTCGGTGCCGTCGCGTTCCGCCTCGATGCGCGCGGACAGCGCGATGACACCGTCCCAGTCCTTCGGGAAGTTCGCGGGGTCGGGGTCGACGCCAAGGCGACGGAACAGGTCGGCGTTGTAGTAGGAGATCGGGTTCGAGGCCGCGAAGGCGAGGCCCGACTGGAAGCCGCCGAAATGCGCCAGGGCCAGAAGCCCCGGCGTGTAGCCCTGCGCGGCGGGGTCGCCCTCCCGGCCGAGGAAGGGCGCAAGATCCTGCGCGATTCCGCGCTCGGCGAAGACCCGCAGCCGGTTGAAGCCCTGGTAGGACAGGTCCGGAAGCTGGTTCGTCGCGGCCTGGCGCAGCACAAGCTGCGTGCCTTCCTCGTAGTTCGGCGTGGTGATGAAGTTGATGCGGATGTCCGGCTCCCGCTTCGCGAATTCCGCGGCAATGGCGTCGTAGCATTCCTTGTAGATCTGCGGCTGCGCGTAGTGGACGGTGATGTCCGTATTCGCCTGCGCCCGGAGGGCGGGTGCGGCCAGAACCGTGGCGCCGGCGGTCAATGCGAGGCGGCGAGTGATCATGCGCAGATCTCCTTGGATGAAGGGTCAGCCCTTGAGGCCGGTGGTGGCGATGCCCTCGACGAAGCGGCGCTGGGCGAACAGGAAGGCCAGTACCAGCGGCAAGGTCATGATGACGGCGGCGGCCATCAGCGCCGCGAAATCATCCCCGGCCTCGTCGGAGCGGAAGAACAGCACGCCGAGCGCCGGGGTGGCGCGCGACGGACCCTCCACCACGATCAGCGGCCAGAACAGGTCGTTCCAATGCGCGACGACGGAGAAGATGGCGAAGGCGGTCGCGGCGGGCCAGGCATTGGGCAGCACGACCCGCCAGACGATGCCGGCCTCCGACATGCCATCGAGACGCGCGGCATGGATCAACTCGTCCGGCAGAGCCTTGAAGAACTGCCGGAACAGGAAGATGGCGAAGACGGAGATGGTGAAGGGCAGGATCAGCGCGGCATAGGTGTTCAGCAGGCCGACCTCGCTGAACGCGACATACAGCGGCAGCGCCGGGACGTGCGGCGGCACCAGCAGGCCGAGCATCACCGCGCCGAAGGCCAGGTCTCGGCCTGGAAACCGTAACTTCGCGAGTGCGTAGCCCGCGGGAACTGCGAACAGCAATTGGAACGCCAGGATGCCGGCACAGACGACGATGCCGTTCCACAGGTACTGGAAAACGGGCACCCGCGCGAAGACCTTGCCGTAGTTCTCAACAGCAAAGAAGCGTTCCGGCCACAGCGCCAGGCTGGCGCGGAACAGCTCATCCAGCGGCTTCAGGCTGGCCGAGACCATCCAGACATAGGGCGCCAGCACCAGTAGACCGAGCAGCACCAGCAGGATCAGCCGCGGCGCATCTGCGAGCCAGGAGCGCCGCTCATCCATAGTGGATCTTCCGGTCCAACGCCTTGGTCTGCAGCCAGACCAGCGCCAGCACGATCACCAGGAACACCAAGGTGATTGCCGCGGAGTAGCCGAGGCGGAGATAGGTGAAGCCCTCGCGGTACATGGTGTAGAGCAGCAGCTCCGACGCCCGGTTCGGCCCGCCCTGCGTCAGCACCGCCACCGTGTCGAAGACGCGGACGCTGCGGATCAGCGTGATGGTGACGACGAACAGCGTGGTAGGTCCGAGCAGCGGCCAGGTCACTAGGCGGAAGCGGTCGGAGGCGCGCCGCGCACCGTCCATCTCCGCCGCCGCGTAAAGCTCGCGCGGGATGGCCGTCAGCCCGGCCAGGAACAGCACCATGGTGTAGCCGAGATTCTCCCACACCCCGATGGCCGCGAGGCTGGCCAGCACCCAATCGGAGGAGGACAGCCAGAAGGGCGGCTCGGCGATGCCTAGGCGCCGCAGCGCCGCGTTCAGCGGCCCGATGGTCGGGTGAAGCAGATACTGCCAGGCTGCGGCCATGGCGACGGTCAGCGATACGACGGGCAGGAAGAACACGGCGCGGAACAGCGCCCGGCCGCGGATGCCGGCCTCGATCAGCAGCGCGGCGCCGAGGCCAAGCGCGATCGACAGCGGCGTGACGATGCCGACATAGATGACGGTGTTCCGCAGCGAGACGGCGAAGCCGCGATCGGCCAGCAACTCGGAAAAATTGTCGAGCCCGATCCAGGCGAAGCCGGGCATGCCGAGCTCGTAGTCGGTGAAGGCTAGCGCCACCGCGGCGAGCGTCGGCAGCAGCAGCATCAACGCATAGGCGATAGCCGCCGGCGCCGTCAGCAGCAGCCCGGCCAGTGCCTCGCCCAGCGGGGCCGCGCGGCGTGCCGGCATTGCGATCACCTCAGACAAGGGCGCACTCTGCCTGGGCGCGGGCGGCAACGCGCTGGCCCGAGGCGTCGAACAGCAGCGCACGGGCCGGGTCGAAGCCCAGCCGCAGCGCGGTGCCGGGCCGTGGGCGCGGCGCATCCGGTGGCAGGCGCAGGATGACGGGCTGACCGCTGGCGTGGCGGGCATGCAGCAGCACGCTCTCGCCCAGGAACTCCACCGCCTCCGCCACGGCGGAGATGCCCGCCTCGGCGAGCCACAGGTCCTCCGGCCGCAGCGCCAGGGTCAGCGCGCCGAGCGTGGTCGTGATGCCCAGCGCCTCCCCCGCCAGACGCAGCATGCCATCGGCACCGGCCTCGGCGGGCAGAGTGTTGATGCGTGGGCTGCCGATGAAGGTGGCCACGCGCAGATCCTGCGGGTCGGCATAGATCGCCTCCGGCGTCGCAACCTGCAGGATCCGCCCCGCCATCATCACTGCGACGCGGTCGGCCATGGTCAGGGCCTCCGTCTGGTCATGCGTGACATAGAGCGTGGCGACCCCGGCGGCACGGTGGATGTCCACGATTTCCCGCCGCGTCTGAACACGGAGCGCGGCATCGAGATTCGACAGCGGCTCGTCCATCAGGAAGGCAGCGGGGCTGCGGATAATGGCGCGGGCGAGCGCCACGCGCTGGCGCTGGCCGCCGGAGAGCTGCCCCGGCCTGCGGTCCAGCAGCGCCTCCAGCCCTAGGGAGAGCGCGACCTGCGCGACATCCTGCGCAATGGCGGCGCGGCGCGTGGCGGCGCCCGGCAGCAGGCGGCCGAGCAAGGGCAGCCTGTCCAAGGCTGAAAGCCGGCGCATCGCGAGCGGCACGGCGATGTTCTGCGCCACCGTCAGATGCGGGTACAACGCATAGGACTGGAACACCATGGCGATGTCGCGATCCGCTGCGCGCCGCCGCGTCATGTCACGCCCGCCCACCGAGATGCGCCCTGCATCCGCGGATTCGATTCCTGCGACGATGCGCATCAGGGTCGTCTTGCCGCAGCCGGACGGCCCCACCAGCGCGATGAACTCGCCCTGCCCGACGGACAGCGACACTTCGTCCAGCGCCATCACGGCGCCGAAGCGCTTTGCCACAGATGCGATTTCGATGCCCGCCATGCCGCGCCTTATCGGGGTGCCCGATGACGGTGGAATGCAGAATCGGTGAAGCTTCGGTTGCAAGCCGCCTGGGCGCGAAGTCGCTCCCGCGGCAGCACACGGGCTCTGTTAGAATTCCCGCCAAAGCTGCTGGCATGAACGGCATGAATTGCAGAGTGAGCTTCGCCTACGCAGCCTCGAGGATGGCGAGTGCGGCGGTGGCACGACGGAGATGCAGCAGGCGTCGGCGGTTGGCGGAAACGGGCTGGTTGTGGCGGGTGCGGGGGCGAAGGAAGTTGCGGAGTTCGTCGTGGCTTCGGCAGAACCGGTTGGCCGAGGCAAAGCTCTTAACAGGCTGCGGAATTTTGCCGCTACGGGTCTGATTTACCTTGTTTGCGGTGGTGGTTGGGTTGCGGGAGCGGGGCGGTGGTGGCTGGTTTCTGGCGGCTCATCGCGGGAAACTATGGTGTCCGGCCCCTGTCTGGCGGCGATCAGGCAGGCGCCGCCAGCAGCTTTGGCAGGCGGATCAGGTTGTAGGCCGCCACCCGCAGCGTGAAGCTCCATGCGACCCGCTCGAGGCCGCGCAGCAGCGTCCGGCGCATGCCGCCGATCTCCTTGCCCCAGCCAAACACTTCCTCGATCCGCTTGCGGATGCGCTGGCTGGCCGCGTAGCCGGGGTGGCGCGTGGTCCGCCCGTCAATCGCCGAGCGCCGGCGGGTGGTGTGCTGCGCCACGTGCGGCGTCACGCCCATGCCGCGCATCGCCGTCACGAAATCCCGCGTGTCGTAGTTCTTGTCCGCGCCCAGCGCGCAGCGCGGCGCGCGGTCCTCGCGCTGCTCCCCGTCGTGCTTGCGGTCCTGACCTCCGCGAGGAGTGGGCTTCCACACCTGCCTGCGGGACAGACGATGCTCGGAGGTGTGCGGCGCAAGGCGTCGTCGGAGCGTGACCTGCCTCGGTAGAAGTGGCTCGCCGGCGATGCGACCTGGCAACTACAAGAATCTCGTTGCGTCTGCTCCAGATGCGAGGCGTCCAAGGTTTCCAACTACCAGCGAGGCTCCTCAACGACGCCGCTTATGCGGTCAACTCGCTCCCGAGCTTCGGTAAGCAGCGGCTCGAGGCCACTCGGCACACGATTGCGAAGAGTGAATAAGAGATTTCCTCTCGCATCGCGAACGCACACGATCCATCCATCGCCGCTGTCGTCCCGCACCTCTAAGCGGCAGCCGAGATGGGACTGGATAAGGGCGAAATTTGATCGCCTTACGGTAGAGTTCATCGGCGAGAGAGGCTGGAAATGCGGCAACCGATGGGGACGGCGCTCGTGTCCTCGCTCGCTGCATGCTCCATCGCGTCTGCCGCCCAATCGAAACCCCTGGCCGACCGCAGCAGGGCGACGCGGTCAGCCGCACCAGCCTCCTCGGCGGCCAATCGCGTGTCAGCCGCAATAAGTCGAAGCCGTACGGCTTGGTTCCGAGTTTGAGACACAGCTCTTCCTTCCCGACGGGATCACCGGATCATCGGCGTATATATCGGTTCTGGAGGTAGAGCGTGGCCCACGACGTGAGTTCCTCTTGGGCCTACACTTATTAGCCCACCCTGCCGGCGAACTCTCGATCAGCGTCATGCAGGAGGCGGCGCTCACCGCGGTGTACGCTGCAGCCGGCACGCGCCGAAGCAGTACCAGCGCGGAGGAGGGCGATATCGCTCGGCAGGCAGGCGCGTATGGGATGGGCGGTCTGCGCTGTTCACAGCAATGATGGGTGCAGATGGGCAGATCGCCGCCCGCTCAAACATGTCGTCTCCCGTGCTTGGGCCTTTCGGGCAGGGCCGATCGCTGGCATCAGGAGCGGCGGCACCCGCGGGCGCCGCCGCCAAGTTTCACGCCTGCCGGGCGCGCCGGCGCCGGACCAGGCCTAGCCCAAAGAGGCCAGCGCCGAACAGCGCGAGGGATGCCGGCTCAGGCACTGGCACGGCCCTGATCTCGCCGGATGCCACGGGCAGCACGACCTTGTATCCCGGCGTGCCGTTCGCCTCGCCAGGCCCAAACCCAAGCCCTGTTCCGGAGTCTAGCAGCCTACCGTGCAGGACGATCTCGCGCAGGGTTAGCGGCAGCAGATCGTCTTTGGTGAAGTCCTGCGAGAACAGGGCATTGTTCGACAGGTCGTAGGTCTGGGTGAAGTCGATGGTGCCATTCGGCGCGGTGGGGAAGTCGCCCGAGCCCGGCGGCTGGTCGAGGTTCAGGATGATCGGCCCGTAGGAGGGGAGACCCTCCGCCAGTTCGATGAAGCCGTCGCCATCCGTGTCCTGCGCAAGCGTGGGCGTGACGGAGTCGGCGGGATTGCCAGCAGCGTCGAAGCGGCCATGGATGTGTTGGATATGGGTTTGGTTCGGGGTCAGGCCGCTCGCCGTGATGTTGACGGTCAGCATGTTGCCGTCGAGGCTGAGCCTGGTGAGGCCCGAGACGCCTGAGCCGCTCAGCGGTGCCAGGATGGCCTCGTACAGCATCGGCGCGGCTTGGGCAGGGGCGACGACGAGCATCATCGCGCCGGCCAAGGTCGAAGCCAAGGTAAAGCCGCGTAACGCCGAGCAAGGCTTTGTGGAAGCCGGTGTGGGCGCATTCTTAGATCGCATACGAAGTCCTCCTGAAGCCGGATTGCGAAATCGCGATCCAGCAAATCCGGAGGTGCAAGTTCTAAGCCATCCCAAGAACCTCTTTATAATCTGAACATTCGAAGCAGATGAAAGTACTTCAGAGGCGAATTGTAAACAAACTCGACGCGCTTCGGCAGGCCCTAAGTTCTTGCGAATGGCTGGTTATATCATGCGAATTTTATATTTCTATTTTGCATCCGGAAATATAGTAGCGCTGGCGACTGACCGCGGTAAGCATTCGCCATCTAAAGGTGAACCCGAAAGTGTTTCGGTGTCCTACCGAACAACGCCTTTCTGATTGTTGATTCGGCGTCGGCAAAGGATCTGGCCTTTGTCCCGCATCGTCAGTGGCATGTAGGGTAGGTACAGTGAGTGCGCGGCCCGCGCCGTGCCGGCCACCGCAAACGTCTTCGGACGCCTCCGCACCACGCCTCCTGTCACGACCGAGCGACAGGTCGCCACTGGCGACGTAAAGGCTGCGCTGATCACCGCCGTACGGCACATGTCGCCAGCCTCCGAGATGCCATTGAAACCCGTGGCTCAGGCGGAATTTCTGGCGTCCCGCGGCTGAAGTCGAGCTTCAGCTGAAGACCCCATCCGCAAAGGCAAGCCTGCCCTCCGCGGCGCCAAAATGGAGGTAGTGCTCGAGCGGGTTGATCCCAATTGCCTCCACGTCGGGATAGGCGAAGAGGTAGCTGTCCGTGTCGAAGAAGGCGGACGGGTCGCGCCCCTCGAGCCATCCCCATAGCGCGTAGTGGACGAGCGGGTCGTACCCAGCCGCGTCCACGTCGCTGTAGACGGAGAGGTAGCCGTCCGTGTCGAAGAAGGCATTCGGATCGCGCCCCTCGATCCATCCGAAGTTCGCATAGTGGGCCAGCGGATCAATTCCTGCTGCCGCCACGTCCGGGTTGGTAGCGAGGTAGAAGTCGTCGTCGAACAGCAACGCGGCATCGAGTGGGTATGTGATGGCCGGCA
>NZ_JBHMFT010000067.1:0-13529 GCF_051433195.1 Falsiroseomonas sp. E2-1-a20
TCATTACAGAATGTCCATCTTACCGCGGTGGAAACGATGAGGAGCATTTATCGATGAAAGGTTTGATCGCAGCCGCTACGCTTGCTGCGACCCTGTTGTCTTCCAGTCTTGCCATGGCGAACACGACCCCCATCGCGGATCTCCGGCGCGGCACGATGGTGACGGTCGTGGGGATCGTGGATCGCATCCTCGATACCGACGAATTCCGCCTGCGCGATCCCAGCGGCACGATCCGTGTCTATGTCGGCCCGAACTGGGTGCCGGCGGATGTCGGCGAGCGCGTGACCGTTCGTGGATTCGTGGATGACGATCTCATCAAGGAAATCTATGCCCGCGAACTTGTCAGGGCGGATGGCAGCACGATGCGGTTTGAACGACGCTACGAGTGAGCGGCCGTCGCCGCGGGCATGATCGTTGCCCTGATCATTGCCCTGGCGCCGCGCCGCGTGACACAGGGTGGTGCCCCGCAGGATCGCCGACATGCCCAGGACCCGATTCGACCTTGTGCTGTCCGGCCTGCGCCTCGGCGACCATCTCGTTGATCTCGGCCTGAGCCAGGGGCGCATCGCCCGGATCGCGCCGGCCGGCACCTTGGCTGCAATCGAGGGCAGCGCCGCGCCCGAGGAATGTGGAGGCCTGCTGGCGCTGCCTGGCCTGATCGACGGCCATATCCACCTCGACAAGACCTTCCTCGGCCTGCCCTGGATGCCACACCGGGCGGATGCCAGCGTCGCCGGCCGCATCGCCGCCGAAAAGGAGCAGATGGCCGGCATCGAGGAGCCGATGGCGCGGCGCGCCCGCCGGCTGGTCGACCACGTCGCCGCCCGCGGCACCACGGCGCTGCGGACCCATGTCGATGTCGACTCCGCCCTTGGCCTGCGCGGGCTGGACGCGCTGCTGGCGCTGCGGGCGGAGGTCTCGCACCTGGTCTCGATGCAGATCGTGGCCTTTCCGCAATCCGGCGCGCTGGCGCATGCGCAGGTGCTGGAGGAGGCGGTCCGCGCCGGCGCCGATGTGGTCGGCGGCCTGGACCCCGCCGGCATCGACACCGACATCGAGGCGCAGCTGCGCCTGGTCTTCGGCATCGCCGGGCGCCATGGCGTGCCGATCGACATCCACCTGCACGACCCGGGCGAACTCGGCGCCTTCGAGCTGCGCCGCATCGCCGCCCATGCCAGGGCGGCGGGCATGGCCGGCCGCGTCGCCGTCAGCCACGCCTATGCCCTGGGCCAGGTGGGGGAGGCGACTCTGGGCCACACCGCCGCCGCCCTGGCCGAGGCGGGTGTCGCAATCATGACCAACGGCCCGGGGCCGGAGGCCATGCCACCGATCCGAAGGCTGGTGGCGGAGGGGGTCGCGGTGTTCGTCGGCTCCGACAACATCCGCGACGCCTGGTCGCCCTACGGCAACGGCGACATGCTGGATCGCGCACGCCTCGTCGGCTACCGCGCCGCCCTGCAGACCGATGCGGAGCTGCGCCTGGCGCTGGAGCTGGTCACCACCGCGCCGGCCCGGATCATGGGCCTGCCGCCGCCGCTGCTGGAGGAGGGCGCCGCGGCGGACCTGGTGCTGGTTGCGGCGGAGCATGTGGCGGAGGCGGTGGCGACGGCGCCGCCGCGGGCGCTGGTGGTGAAGGCCGGGCGGATCGTGGCGCGCGGCGGCGTGTTGGCGTGAAGCTTCAAAAGGAACTGCCGAGGTTGATCGAGAAGCCGCGGTAGCCCTGGTCCGCCTGCATCAGCGTCACGCCCACGGACAGCGGCAGGCTGGCGCCGCCGGCGATGGACTGCCCGAAGCTGAAATAGCCGCCGTATTCCTGGTAGTTCTTGATGTAGAGCTCGTCGCCGGTGAAGCGCGTATCCACGGCGAAGACCGTGGCCTGGACGTTGCGGTTGAACCAGGTGCCGATGTCCTGTGTCGCCACGATGCCGTTGCGGTACATGACGTTGGTCAGTTCGTAGCTGACGCCATAGCCGCTGACATTCACCGGCAGTGTCTGCAGACGGCTGATCATGTTGCCCAGCACCAGCCGCGTGCCCGGCCGTGCCTGCCATTGCAGCGAACTGGTCAGGGAGGCCGACCACATGCCGCCGACCGCGCCGATGTCGACCGACCCCACGCCGCCGCCGCGCAGCATCGGCGTCAGCGACCAGGCCAGCGTGTCGGGCAGCCCGATGTTGATCGGCAGCCGCAGGCCGACGCCGAAGGACCCTGAGTAGGACTGCGCCGCCTCGGTCGAGGTCAGGGTCAGCGGCACATCGAGCAGCAGCGCCCGGCCATTGTCGAGGTCGAAGGAGGTGGACAGCGGCAGGGTGTAGACATCGGTGTCGTAGCCCTGCGCGCTGTAGCTGCCGAACCGCGCGCCGAAGCCGTAGCGCCCGCCGCCTTTGCCACCAAGGCCGAGCGCGCTGCCGAAGTCGGAGGCGCCCATCTGCGACATCAGGCTGTTCGGGTTGCCGGCCACCGGGTCGATGGAGGTGGTCGCAACCGCCTGCTGCAGCACCCGCGTCAGCGCATCGCCACCCCGGCCCTTCAGCCATTCCAGCGCCAGGTCCTGGCTTTCGTCGCGGGTCGCGCCGGTGAAGGTCTCGTCGACGCCGGCGGAGGGGATCACCAGGCGCAGCGCGGTGGAGGCGAAATCATAGGACAGTTGCGCCGGAACGCCCCGCAGGCTGGCATCGACGGTGGCCTGGGACAGGGTGGAGTAGTTGGCGAACAGCGAACTCAGCCCGTTGTTGTTGAGCAGGTTGGCGAAGTCCTCGGCATTGTTGGTGCCGGCGCGGGTGGTCTGGCCGTCGACCGTGAAGACGCCTTCATAGATGTCGCGGGCCTGTACAGGCTCCGACAGGAAAATTGTCATGAAGGCACTTGCAAGGACGGCGCGCTGGCGGGTCATTGAGGGCGTCCATTTCAGGATGTTTGCCGGCCCCGACTTTGCCAAGAAATCGTTCAGGCGGCGACATGGCAGCACTTCGTTGCGGCGCCGACCGGACATCTGTGGCGCTATTGCAACAAGGTCGGGCGAACCCGGCCTGCCGAAGGGCGTTGTGTGGCCGGGCGATGCCGGACGCATCCGGTCCCGCGCAGGACTGCGATCGCCAGACCAAGGAGCGAAACGATGGGCCTTTTTTCGAAGTCGATCAACACGCTGGATGACCTGTTCGTCCACACCCTGCAGGACATCTACTATGCCGAGCAGCAGATCCTGAAGGCGCTGCCGAAGATGATCGACAAGGCCAGCAACCCGCAACTCAAGCAGGGCCTGCAGATGCACCTGTCCGAGACCGAGGGCCAGATCCGGCGGCTGGAGCAGGTGTTCGAGATGCACGGCCAGAAGGTGAAGGGCACCACCTGCGCCGCCATGGACGGCATCATCGAGGAAGCCAACGACATCCTCGGCGTCGCCAAGGACAAGGACGTGCTGGACGCCGCCATCATCTCCTCCTCCCAGGCGGTCGAGCATTACGAGATCACGCGCTACGGCACGCTCGTCGCGTTCGCGAAGGAACTCGGCCGCAACGACTGCGCGGCCGTGCTGCAGCAGAACCTGGACGAGGAATATGCGGCGGACCGCAAGCTGACGATGATCGCGGAGACGCGCGTCAACCGCTCCGCCGCCTGATCCCATCCGTATGACCTTGAACACCGGGGCGGGCGCGGCCTGATGCCACGCCTGCTTTCGGAGCGTCTGTTCGCCCGCATGGCCGGCACCCGCGCCATGCCCGTCCCGGTCCGCTACGGCATCACGGCCCTGCTGGTTCTGGCCTGCTTCGGGGTGCGGGTTGCCGTCCTCGGCTGGGTGCCGCCCATGCCCTTCCTGCTGTTCATGCCAGGCATCATCACAGCGGGGCTGTTGTTCGACCGTGGCACCGGCCTGTTCGCCACCGCGGCCTCCGCCCTGCTCGGGATCATCTACTTCCTGCCACCGTCCGGCGTGCTGCAGGTGGGCGGCGCGGCGCAGGCGGTGGAAGTGATGACGTTCCTGTCGGTCGGCATCTTCACCGCGGTGGTGCTGGAAGCGCTGCACCGCGCGATCAGCCGTCTGGCGGCGGAACGCGCGAGCCTCGCCGAGGCGAATGCGCGGCTTCGCGCCACCTCCTCCCAGGTCGGCACGCTGTTGAGCGAATCGGTCCACCGGGCCCGCAACGACCTGCAGCGGCTGGCCGCGACGCTGCGCCTGAAGGCCGGCATGGCGCAGGATGCCGCGGTGCGCGATGCCCTGCAGGATGCCTCCGGCCGCATCGCGGCGCTGGCCCGCATCAACGGCCGGCTTGATCGGCACCGGGAGGAGGATGGCAGGGCGGAGGTCGAAAGCCGTGGATTCCTGCAAGGTTTGGTCGCGGATCTCGAGGATGCCGCGGTGGATATGCGCCCGGTGGCGCTCTCCGTGCAGGCGCAAAGCACCATGCTGCCGATGTCGCGCGCCGTCCCGATCGGGCTCATCGTCAATGAACTCGTCGGCAACGCGCTGAAATATGCCTTCCCCGCCGAAGACTCCGGCAGCATCGCCATCGGCTTCCGCCGCGACGGCGCGAACTTCGTGCTGACCGTGGAGGATGACGGTGTCGGATGCGACCTCGGCGCGCCGGCGCAGGGCAGCGGCCTCGGCACCCGCATCAGCCGGGCGCTGGCCGGGCAATTGGGTGGGCGGATCGAGGCCGCGCCCGTGACGCCAGGCGCGGATCGCCCCGGCCTGCGCTGGACCATCAGCTTCCCGCGCGGCTGAGCGGGTGCAGGGCTATTCCCACTCGATGGTGCCGGGCGGCTTGCTGGTGATGTCGTAGGTCACGCGGTTGATGCCGCGCACCTCGTTCACGATGCGGTTCGCGACGCGCGCCAGGAATTCCATGCTGAACGGGTAGACATCGGCCGTCATGCCATCCGTGCTGGTCACGGCGCGCAGCGCGCAGGCGCTGTCATAGGTGCGGCCATCGCCCATCACGCCCACGGTGCGCACCGGCAGCAGCACGGCGAAGGCCTGCCAGATGGCGTCGTACAGCCCGGCCGAGCGGATCTCCTCCAGGTAGATGCTGTCGGCATGGCGCAGGATGTCCGCCTTCTCCTTCGTCACCTCGCCCGGGATGCGGATGGCGAGGCCGGGGCCGGGGAAGGGGTGGCGGCCGACGATCGCCTCCGGGATGCCGAGTTCGCGGCCGAGCACGCGGACCTCGTCCTTGAACAGGTCGCGCAGCGGCTCCACCAGCTTCATGCGCATGCCCGCGGGCAGGCCGCCGACATTGTGGTGCGACTTGATGGTGACGGAGGGGCCGCCGGTGGCGGAGACGCTCTCGATCACGTCCGGGTACAGCGTGCCCTGCGCCAGGAAGTCGGCGCCGCCGATCTTGGTCTGCTCCTCCTCGAACACCTCGATGAAGAGGCGGCCGATGGTCTTGCGCTTGAGCTCCGGGTCGGTGACGCCGGAGAGCTGGCCGAGGAACAGCTCCGTCGCGTCGCGGTGGACCAGCTTGATGTTGAAGCGGTCGCGGAAGGTGGAGACCACCTGTTCGGACTCGTTCGCCCGCATCAGCCCGTGGTCGACATAGATGCAGGTGAGCTGGTCGCCGATCGCCTCGTGCAGCAGCACCGCCGCCACGGAGGAGTCCACGCCACCGGACAGACCGCAGACGACGCGCCCGGAGCCGACCTGGGCGCGGATCCGGGCAATCATCTCGGCGCGGAAGGCGCCCATGGTCCAGTCGCCGGTGCAGCCGCAGACGATGTGGGAAAAATTGCGCAGCAGGGCGGCGCCATGCGGCGTGTGCACCACTTCCGGGTGGAACATGGTGCCGTAGTAGTGCCGCGACTCGTCGGCGATCAGCGCGAAGGGCGCGCCCTCGCTGCTGGCGACCACCCGGAAGCCTTCGGGCAGGCGGGTGATGCGGTCGCCATGGCTCATCCAGACCTGTTCGCGCGCGCCCTTGGCCCAGAGGCCCTGGGTCAGGGCGCAATCGCCGGTCACGTCGATGAAGGCGCGGCCGAATTCGCGGGCATGGCCGCCCTCGACCTCCCCGCCCAGCTGCTTGGCCAAGGTCTGCTGGCCGTAGCAGATGCCGAGGATGGGCAGGCCCATGCCGAAGATCGCCTCCGGCGCGCGCGGGCTTTCGCCCTCCGTCACGCTGGCCGGGCCGCCGGACAGGATGATGCCGCGGGGGTTGAAGGCCGCGATGCGCTCGGCGGGTGCCGCGTTGTACGGCCAGACCTCGCAATAGACGCCGGATTCGCGCAGCCGCCGGGCGATGAGCTGCGTCACCTGGCTGCCGAAATCCAGGATCAGGATGCGGTCGTGCCGCTCGGCGAGGGGGGAGGAGATCGGGGCGAGGACCGATGCCTGGTTCGGGGCTGGCTGCGTCATGGCGGGTCAGGACCACAGACGCGGGGGAAGGGCAAGCCTTCCCGTCAATCATCCTCCCCCCGTCAACCCCCCTCCCGCAGCCGCCCTTCCTGCACCGGCGCGGTCGCGGCCAGCAGCGTGTCGATCGGGTCCCAGACCAGCGCCACCTGCTGCACGCCCTGGCCGGCGACGCGGATCGATTCCTGCATCGCCAGGCGGCCGCCGAGGTGGCGGTAGAAGAAGCGGTTGGGATTCGCCTCCAGCACCCAGGCCATGGCGGAGTTGCAGCCGATCGCCCGCAGATGCGCCGCCATCGCCCGCATCAGGCGCCGGCCGCAGCCGCGTTCCCGATGGTCGTCCAGCACATACAGGGTCTCGACCTCGCCTTCCGCCAGGCCGCGGCGGCGGGCGCGGCCGCCGGAGGCGAAGCCGACCACGAGGGGCGGCGCCACGCCAGGCTGGTCGGCCTCGGCGGCGGTGGCGACGAACACCGCATGCCCTTCCCGCCGGTCCAGGATCGCGCGGTGGTAGAAGGCGGCCATCCGGGGTTCGGACAGGCCGGCGAGGTAGCCATCGCCGAGAATGCCGGCATAGGCGCTGCGCCAGGCGGCGACGTGCACCGCCGCGATCGCCGCGGCATCGCCGGGACGGGCGCGGCGGATGGAGATCATGTAGGCCGCCTCTGCAGCACGGCGGCGAAGAACCCATCCGTGCCGTGGCGGTCGGGCGACAGGGCCATGTAGGGGCCCGGGCCCGGCGCGGGCACGTCCGGGCGCAGGCCGGCCCAAAGCTCGGGCAGCGGCACCACGTCGAAGTCCGGGTGGCGTTCCAGGAAGGCCGCCATCTGCATCTCGTCCTCCTCCGGCAGCAGCGAACAGGTAGCGTAGACCAGCCTGCCGCCCGGACGCACCAACTCCGATGCATCGTCCAGGATCATGGCCTGCTTCAGGACCAGCTCGTTCAAATCGCGGACATTGGTGCGGATTCGCGCATCCGGGTTGCGGCGCCAGGTCCCGGTGCCGGTGCAGGGGGCATCCACCAGCACCCGGTCGAACTTTCGCGAATTGCGCTTGCGCCACTTGTCTCCCGACGCCAGCAGGTGGCGTTCCGCGTTGTTGACGTTGGCGCGGCGCAGCCGGCGGCCGGCGCCTTCCAGCCGGGCGGCGGAGGTGTCGCAGGCGACGATGTGGCCGCGATTTTCCATGGTGGCGGCCAGCGCCAGCGTCTTGCCGGCGGCGCCGGCGCAGTAATCGGCCACGCGCATGCCGGGGCGTGCATCCGTCAGCAGGCCGACGAGCTGGCTGCCCTCGTCCTGCACCTCGATCAGCCCTTCCAGGAAGGCCTTGGTGGCGCTGACCGGGCGACGATCCGCGATCCGCATGCCCCAGGGCGACAGCGGGGTCGGCGTCGTCGGAATCCCTTCCGCCGCCAGCGCCGCCATCGCCTCCGCCCGCGTGCCTTTCAGCAGATTGGCGCGCAGGTCGAGCGGCGCGGCCACCTCCATCGCCGCGGCCTCGGCGGGCAGGGCCTCGCCGAAGCGGGTGGCGAGGCCGGGCAGCGCCCAGGCCGGCAGGTTCAGGCGCGGACCTTCCGGCATGTCCGGATGGATCAGCTTGCGGCCGACCAGGCGGCCCAACAGGCCGAGTTCCTCGACGGAGAGCGGCGCCGCGGCAAAGCGCTCGCCGGAGTAGTTCTGCGCCACGCCGTCCAGCGCCCAGCCCTCGGCCAGGATCAACTGCGCGGCGAGCAGCAGCCGGGCGGAGGGGGCGGCGACGCCGAACTCGGCAAAATGCCAGGCCAGGCGGATGCGCTGGCGGATGGCGCCCCAGGCGCGTTCCGAGACGTTGCGGCGATCGGAGCCGCCGATGTAGCGGCGGGTGCGGAAATAGTCGTTGGCGATGGCGTCCGCCGGGCGGCGGGGCGAGGCCTCCACGGCGGCGAGCAGGTCGATGGCGGCGGAGAGGCGGGCGGCGGGGGTCATGGGGCATTCCGGGCGGGCCGCCGGGCGGCAAGGCCGGGGGCAGGGGGTGTCGCGCCGGAAGGGCCCGGCGGCGGGCGGTGCGGTTCGGGCGCGGGCCGAGGCGGCATCATAGCGCGACGGCGCCGCTTCCGCGATGCCATCCGCACGCCCGGCCGCATCCTTCCGGGTCACACATGAAACTTTCGCAACCTGGTGGCCGACGATCTGGGGCGCGGCAGGGGCCTCGGGCATAGTCGCGCAGGCGCCGCATCCAGCGCGCCATTCGGGGAACCTGGACCACATGCTGAAAACCGTTCTGGCCGCGGGCGCGGTCCTGGCCCTGGTGGCTGGTGGGGTGTCGAGCGGGGCGATCGCCCAGCAGAAGGGCGCAGCGCAGCAGCAGCAACTGCCGGATTGGCGCGCCCAGCCGCGCTACGCCACGGTGGACCTGCGCGCGGGCTTCGAGCCCGACCCGCATGAGGTGAGCGTCGAGGCCGGCGGCGACCGCGAGGCGACCGGCGTCGGCCCGGACTGCGCCGGCTGGATCGATTTCTCCAAGCCGGACGTCGACCTGAACTACACCAGCGGGCAGTACCCGCTCTACATCTCGGTCGTCGCCAACACGGACACGACGCTGGTGATGAACGATTCCGCCGGCAACTGGATCTGCAACGACGACCTGGACGGGGTGAACCCCGGCATCGTCATCCAGCGCCCCGCCAGCGGCAACTACAACATCTGGGTCGGCACCTTCGAGCGCGGGGCCCCGCAGCGCGCCACACTGCGGATCTCCGAGGTACCGCCGCAGCGCTGAAGCATAGGCGCCGTCCTACCCCTCGATGCGGTAGTTCGGCGCCTCCCGCGTCACCGCCACGTCATGCACGTGGCTTTCGCGCAGGCCGGCGTTGGTGATGCGGCGGAACTTGGCCCGGGTCTGCAGGTCCGCGATGGTGGCGGCGCCGGTGTAGCCCATGGCGGCGCGCAGGCCGCCGACCATCTGGTGGATGACGGTGCCGACCGGGCCCTTGTAGCCGACGCGGCCCTCGACGCCCTCCGGCACCAGCTTCAGCTTGTCCGCGACTTCCGCCTGGAAGTAGCGGTCGGCGGAGCCGCGCGCCATGGCGCCGAGGCTGCCCATGCCGCGGTAGGATTTGTAGGATCGGCCCTGGTACAGGAACACCTCGCCCGGCGCTTCGTCCGTGCCGGCGAAGACGCTGCCCATCATCACGCAATCGGCGCCCGCCGCGATGGCCTTGGCGACGTCGCCGGAGGACCGGATGCCGCCATCGGCAATCGCCGGCACGCCGCGTTCGCGGCAGGCGGCGGCGCATTCCAGCACAGCGGTCAACTGCGGCACGCCGACGCCGGCGACGATGCGGGTGGTGCAGATGGAGCCAGGGCCGATGCCGATCTTCACCGCATCCGCCCCGGCCTCGATCAGCGCCAGCGCGCCTTCCGGCGTGGCCACGTTGCCGGCGACGATCTGCACGCTGTTCGACATCTTCTTGATGCGCTCGACCGCGCGCAGCACGCCGCCGGAATGGCCATGCGCGGTGTCGACCACGAGCACGTCGATATCGGCGGCGACCAGCAGGGTTGCACGGTGGAAGCCATCCTCGCCGACGCCGATCGCGGCGGCCGTGCGCAGCCGGCCCATCGGGTCCTTCACCGCGCTGGGGTTGGCCTGCGCCTTGTCCATGTCCTTCACGGTGACCAGGCCGACGCAGCGGAACTGCTCGTCCACCACCAGCAGCTTCTCGATGCGGTGCTTGTGCAGCAGCGCGCGAGCCTGGTCCTTGGTGACGTCGGCATCGGCCGTCACCAGGTTCTCCCGCGTCATCAGCTCATAGACCCGCAGGTTCGGGTCGGTGGCGAAGCGGACGTCGCGGTTGGTGATGATGCCGACCAGCCGCTTGCTGTCGCGTTCCACCACGGGCACGCCGCTGATGTGGTGGGTTTCCTGCAGCGCGCGGACCTCGGCCAGCGTCTGGTCGGGGTGGATGGTCAGCGGGTTCACCACCATTCCGGATTCGAACTTCTTCACCTGGCGGACCTGCGCCGCCTGGTCCTCCGGCGACAGGTTCTTGTGGATCACGCCGATGCCGCCGGCCTGGGCCATGGCGATCGCCATGTTGCCTTCCGTCACCGTATCCATCGCCGCGGCCACCAGCGGGATGTTCAGCGAGATCTCCCGCGTCAGCCTGGTGCGGGTATCGGTCTCGGAGGGCAGCACGGTGGAATAGGCCGGGACGAGCAGGACGTCGTCGAAGGCGTAGGCTTCCTCGAACCGGCCGCGCAAGGCGGCCGCGCGGTCGGAGGAGGTCACTGTTTCGGGCACTGCGTTGTCTGGGGGCGCCATGGTGGGAACCTCATCTCGATCCGCAACCTTGGCGGCCCCGCCTACACCGGTTCCGGGTGGCGTGTCCATGCCGGCTGCGTGGTGTCAGGCCTGCTGGCGGCCGCGAAAGCCGGTCGCCACCACGTACAGCTCGGCGCTGTCCTTGCGGCTGGCCGGCGGCTTGGCGTGGCGGACGGTGACGAAATCCCGCTTCAGCGTCGCCAGGAACTCCTTCTCCGACCCGCCGGCCAGGACCTTGGTGACGAAGCCGCCGCCCGGGGCCAGCACCCGCCCGGCGAAGTCCAGCGCGATCTCGGCCAGCGCCATGATGCGGAGGTGGTCGGTTGCGTTGTGGCCGGTGGTGTTCGGCGCCATGTCGGACAGCACCAGGTCGGCCGGGCCATCCAGCGCCGCGAGCACGCGGTGTTCCGCCTCCGCCTCCTGGAAATCGCCCTGCATCAGGATGGCCCCCGCGATCGGGTCCACCGGCAGCAGGTCGATGCCCACCACCCGCGCGGCCTTCCGTGCCAATGCGACCTGCGTCCAGCCGCCCGGCGCGGCGCCGAGGTCGACCACCCGGCTGCCCGGCTTCAGCAGGTGGAACTTGTCGTCCATCTGTTCCAGCTTGAAGGCGGCGCGGGAGCGCAGGCCGCGCGCCTTTGCCTCCTTCACATAGGGATCGTTGAGCTGCCGTTCGAGCCAGCGCTGGCTGCCGATGGTGCGGCCCTTGGCGGAGCGCAGCCGGTCGGCAAGCTGGCGCTTCGGCGTACCGCCGGGCGGGGAGGGGGTCTTGGCCATGCGCGGGTGTAGGCGCTCAGCCGCAACCCTGCCAGAAGCCGCGTGACGGCCGCCGCGGGGTGCGGTCGGTGCGCATCAGCCGCAGCAGGATCCCCTCCCGCAATCCGCGATCCGCGACCGTCAGCTTCGGCACCGGCCAGACCCGGCGGATGGCGGCATAGACGGCGCAGCCCGGCAGCACGAAATCCACGCGCTCCGGCCCGACGCAGGGATGCGCCGCCAGCCCGTCCCGCCCCAGCGCGAACAGGTCGCCGAGCGCTTGGTCCGCGACATCGGCATCCAGCGTCTGCCCATCCACCAGCAGCCGCCGGTAGCGCGGCAGCGCCATGGCGACGCCCGCGAGCGTGGTGACGGTGCCGGAGGTGCCCATCAGCCGGACGCCGCCGGCATGGATCTCATGGCCGATGCAATGCACGGCATCGAAGCCGCGGAGCTTGGCCGCGACCTCGTCCACCACCGCATGGAAGCCGGCCTCGGTGAAGCAGGACGGCCCGCAGCGTTCGGAGAGGGTGACGACGCCGACGGGAACCGAGATGGTGCCGATCAGCTCCGGCACCGGGCGGTCCTGCGGCCTGCCGGGCGGGATGCGGATCCAGGCGATTTCGGTGGAGCCGCCGCCGATATCGAACAGCAGCGCGCGCCGGTCGCCGCATTCCAGCAGCGGGGCGCAGGCCTCCATGGCCAGCTCAGCCTCCTCCCGCGCCGAGATGATGCGGAGGCGCAGGCCGGTCTCGGCCTCCACTCGGGCGACGAATTCGGCACCGTTCGCGGCGCGGCGGCAGGCTTCGGTCGCCACCGCATGCAAGGCCCGCACCGGGCGGCGCGCCAGCTTCTGCGCGCAGGCCTGCAGGGCGGCAATGCCGCGGTCCATGGCGGCTTCGGAGAGCCGGCCGGTCGCGCCGAGACCTTCGCCGAGCCGGACGATGCGGCTGAAGCTGTCCATCACGCGGAAGCTGCCCACGCCGGTGGGGCAGCCGAGCAGCAGGCGGCAATTGTTGGTGCCGAGGTCGAGCGCCGCATACCCGGGCGAGGCCGGGTTGCCCTGCCACGCCTGGCCGCCGGCCACGCGGCCGGGCAACGCCGCCGGGGCGGAGTCGGTGCAGACCGTGGCAGGGCAGGGCGCGTCGTCGGGCATTGTCCAGTCAGATGGGGTGTCGCACCGCCAAACCCGAGTCCCGAGGGCCACGGCAGGCTGATGCCATGATCCGGCGTGGACGCCCGAGGGGCAAGGCATTTCGCGCGAGGCGTGGTTGCCTGCCCCGGAAACGCATGCTAGCACGCCGCTCCCGCCGATCGGTGGCCAAGCGCCCGGATCGGGACGGTGGGGGATAGTTTAACGGTAGAACTCCCGACTCTGACTCGGGCAGTCTTGGTTCGAATCCAGGTCCCCCAGCCAAATCTTCCTAAGCCACTGAAAACCAAAGCAGACGAAGCCCGGCAAGCACGCTGGAGGCAGATTTGCGTCGCTTGGTCCCACAAAGGTCCCACACGGGGCTTCACCTATCACGCAAAAATCAACTATACCGTTATCGAAGGCGTCTACCGGTAGATGTTGGTGGCGAAGTAACTGTTTCGCTTTCAACCCGTAACTTCCGAGAGGCCGAACATCGCGCCGCCATACTTGACAATGCTTTCGGCGGCGCCCTCTCGCGAGCGATAACGACCATGGCCAGCGCAAGCCTCAGCCTTAACGCCATCCTCCGGAACCACCTGAAGGAGGTCTTGGACCAGGACCGATCACTGCGTCTCATGACGCCACCGGGAGTTGCCGTTTATGGCAGCCCGAACGGCGAGACTGCGGCAGAGGAGGAGCAGGACTTTATAGGTGAAGCTCTACACGGCGCACGCGAGGCGCTGGCCGAACGCGACGTCGGTAGCGTAGCAGAAGTGGTCGCTGATCTCGTGGAACGGCATCGGGTCCCGGAGGAGCAGAAGTATCCCTTAGCGCTGGGCATTCTGGAGGCGCACGTTCGGCACTGGGAGGAGGCGCTTCTGCGAAGCCGAGGTGCAGCGAGCCTCTGGTTTCCTGAAGATGAGAGCCTCGGCGACAACGGCCCTCGGCATGCCGCGCAGCAGCGGTCCTCCCTCCCGGTTTCAGGAGCGGT
>NZ_JBHMFT010000068.1:0-13179 GCF_051433195.1 Falsiroseomonas sp. E2-1-a20
TATGTTGCAGACTCAAAAGGGTTCCCCTTTGGGGGAGCTGCGCAGATGCGAGCCGCTTGATGTCGCAGAAGGCGGAAAGCGGACTCGACAGGTCGTCGTTGGCACTGACCTGAGAGATGTTGCAGGCTGCGAGACCCATAAACCGCCGGCGCTGAGGGCACATGCAGACCGATAACGACCCCTTGGAGCACCTCTGGTTCCTAAACACGCACGTCATCGTTCGCATCCGCCACACTGACGGGACGGACGGCCTGTCGGTACTCGAGCATCGCGTCCCGTACGGGGATTCGCCGCCACTCCACGTCCACCGTAACGAGGACGAGGTTTTCCACGTGCTTGAGGGAGAGCTCCGCTTTCTCGCCGGCGCCCGGGATCTCCGCGCCTATGCAGGCGATAGCGTCCTCACACTGAAGGGCGTCCCGCACACCTACCGGGCCGAGTCGCAAGGCGGAGCGCGTTTCCTGACGATTGTGCGGGGCGGCGACTTCGAAGGCCTCGTCCGCGCGCTCGGCCGACCCGCCGAACGGGACGGCCTGCCCGACGCCGCGGGGCCACCCTCGCCCGAGCAGGCCGAAGCTCTCGCCCAGGCCTGCCTTCGCCATGGTGTCGAGTTGGTTGGGCCGCCCCTGAGTTAGCGGGCACGGACAACCTGCCCCTTCCCACGCTTTCTGCCACAGTGCTGGCGTTCCCGATTGGTCTTGCTTGGGATGATCCTATGGCAAGACCCCAGCGGGTAGGCTTCTGGCTGCTGGTAGCCATTGCGGCAAGCCTCTGTTCACACGCGGTAAGCGCGCGTTATCGGACACAACGACAGTTTGGGTGAGAGCTTTCGACAGATCTTGGGAACGCGTGCCCGCCACCGCGTTTACTTATCGAAATGGTGAGGAGCTGGGGCCATGCTGCCACCGGGGTTGCAGTGGATGCTGAATGCAGTTGATGCCTTCATGCGCGCCCTGCTGTTCCTCTTCCTGTTCATCTTCATTGCTACCGCTTGGCGACAAGTCTTTGGCTGAGTGAATCTCTTGGGCGCTTCCGGCCAGCCGAAGGTGGAGCTCGAGCTGGCCGTTGGCCCCCGCACGGATCTCCACCACATCGGCCAGCACCACCGGCTGCGCTGCCGCGGCTGCGGCCGGGCGCCGTAGTCACGGCACCGCAGCCGGGCCAGCGCATCCGACACCATGATGCCGGGCCGCGCCTCGGTAATCGGTGCGACCGGAGAGCTACGTGACGGGCGACAAAATCTACTGCGTCTATGTTGCATTGAACGAGCAGATGATCCGCGAACATGCCCAGTGTGGCGGCTTCCCTACGAGTCGGATCAGCAAGGTTGAGCGGATAATCGCCCCGACTACGGCGGAAGCAACTGCATAGACGATAGGGCGCGCCGCCTCCGTGCCGCGCGCCCCGCCATCCCACTCGCTTCTGTTCTGAAGCGGGCCTTTAGAGGAACCAATCCCCGTTCGAGCCATGGCCGTCAAAAGCATTTCTCAGGTGCGCAAGCGCCGAAGCACCCTGTCCGTCGTCCAGAGGTTGGATCACACCAGACGCTACCGGCAAAACAAGCTTGTACTCCGCCGTGCCATCGACCTCACCAGGAGTGCCTGCGCCAACGGCACCGACTGACATTCCGTGGAGGACAATCTCGTACTCCTGCAGGTCCGCGAAGTCATTGATCACATCACCTGCCGCATGGCCGCCGTGATCCGTATCTCCCTGATCAGTGTGCAGGTGGTAGGTCTCCGAGAAAAAGATCGAGCCGCTTGGAGCGGTCGGAAACCCCTCCAGCCCACTGCCTTGCGGAGAGGTGAGATTCAGAAGGATGCCGCCGTAGAAGGGCAGTCCCTCGGCCAGCTCGATGAATCCATCACCATCGGTATCGGCAGAGGGCGGCGGAGTAACGGCTTGTGTTCCGTCCTCTCCGTGGATGTGCTGCAGGTGAACCTGATTAGGCTCGAGCCCTGTTGCGGCAATGACAACGGTCAAGGTGTCATCGAAGGGATCATTGGGCGTGTTGCCGTCATTTACGATGAGCAGGGCCCCACCGCTCACGCCTGAATCATTCAGTGTTTCGAACTTGGTGAAGTAGAACTGGTCGCCGTCCTGAAAGCTTTGGACCAATCCTCCAAGCCCGTTTCCGCCTGTCTCCGCGCCGCTATCCGAGGCGGGCGGCTTCCCCCCGGTTCCCTGTGATTTTTTGGCCATTCTGCGTCTCCATTCTAGGGAGCAACCTTCGTATCGAGGCGGCACCGGCACGTGTCCGGTACTACCGGTACGTTGGGATGTGCCGACTGGACGCGTCACCGCCATCACGAACCCTCGAGAACTCGCCACGGTCTGGTAATAGAGCCGACAAGCGCCTCGCCGGCGTCGGGCATTGCGTCTCGAACTGGAAGTCCGCGAAGTCCGCCAGCGGGCGCGGCATGGCGGCGCGGCCGGCAACAAGGTTGGGGTGGTCGTAAAGCTGCCCGCCGGGCTTGTCCGGCATCAGGCGGGTGGCCGGCGGTCCTGCGCCATCGCCGCAAGGTCCGATTCCACCCGCTCCAGCGTCATCACCAAGCCTACCAGCAGGTTTGCCGCCTCCGCAGCTTCGGCGGGCGTCAGGTCCTGGTGCCGCTGCAATTCCATGCGCAACCGCAATAGGCCTGGCGGGGTCCGAGCCTTCGGGTAGGCGAGGAGCAGCTTCGGGTCACTCATAGCTTGTCTCTGTATTACGCGCGCGGCCAGCGGCCCCCCTCCGCCGCCGCTGCCATGCGCGCCTCTATCCGGGTCAACGTCGCCCGCATGTCCGCCGTGTCCGCTAGCATCCGGTCCATCTTGCACTCCATGCCGGACAGCCTGCCCGCCATGCGAACCAGTGTGTCCGCCGCCTCCGTCTCCTGGGCCAGGGTCATGCCCATGCGCTGAAACTCCGCGCGCAACTGCGCCATCTCCGCCGGGGTCAGGCCACGGTCTATGTCTTCCGCCGTCATGCCCCGCGCTCCGGCGTCGTCACCACATTGCCGCCGGCCAGCACGTGCGCCATCACCAGCTTGTTCGTGCCGGATAGCAGCACCGCCGCCATCGCGTTCACCGCCGCGTCCCACTCCGTCTCCGCCAGCACCAACAGCGCCTTCGATGCCACCGACGCACGCATCTCCGACGAAGCCTCCGGCAGCGCCGCCGCGATGCTGGTCGCCACGGATTGCATGACCAACTGGCCGGCATCCGAAGGCGAGCCGGTCGCGGCGATGCGCCACGCCTCGCGCTCTAGCGTCTGGTGAAAAGCCTCGCGGTCCTCGGGATCAACCATGGCTGTCCTCCGCCTCACGGCAGGCGCACCGCTCCGCGCCCGGGGTAGAGAACCAGGAAACGCCACAGGAAGGAATCCGTACTAGAGAGGGCGCACAGGCGGCCGGCATCGCCGGCACAGACAACCTGATGTCTACTCGGTTCAACTCTGAATCAGGCTCTGAGACAGTGAGAGCCTGTTTCGGAATGCGTCCGAGATGAAATCCTTGGTGCTTGGCGAAGCTTCGGACAGTACGATGCGCCGGGTGCCGTGACGCCTGCGGGCTGCCGGCGCCTGTCCAAGGAAGCCAGAACACGGGAGGTCAACGGTGCCGAAATTCATCATAGAGCGAGAGATGGCCGGTGTCGGAGCGGCATCCGCTCAGGACATGCAGGGCGCAGCAAAGACGTCCTGCGACGTGCTTCGCGCGATGGGGCCGGATATTCAATGGGTTGAGAGCTACGTGACGGGCGACAAAATCTACTGCGTCTATGTTGCCCCGAACGAAGAGATGATCCGCGAGCACGCCCAGCGTGGCGGCTTCCCTGCAGACCGGATCAGCAAAGTTGAGCGGATGATCGACCCGACCACCGCGGAAGCAATCGCATAGGCGATGTGAGCAGGGGCGCGCCTGGTCACGTACCGCGCGCCCCTCGATTCCACTCGCTCTCGTTTTGAAGCAGGCTCTGAGACCGACCAAGGCAGGCTTCGCCTCACCCACGGTAAGCCGGACATACGCAGGATTCCGACGGTCTTCCACCAGCAAGAGCCCTCCCGCTTATCCGGAGTGTAGCGACCTGCTCAATCTGCGGGGCGCACGCTGGTGGCCAGCGTCCACTCGTCTGCCCGTGCGGTATGCTGCAATCCAGCTTTCACCCCCCACAGGTTCACCTGATGGTGCATGGGCACGAGGCCAACGTCGCGCATCGCGATCTCTGTCGCGCGGATGAAGATCTGCCGGCGCTGCTCGTCATCCAGGGTCGCCAGCCCCTGCTCGACCAGGCGATCCACCTCCGGGTTCGAATAGCGCGATCGGTTCGAGGCGCCCCGCCCGGTCGCACGGTCATAGGTCGCCAGCAGGGAGCCGAGCGGCGAGGACGGCTCCGCCGTATCGATGCCCCAGCCGCCGAAGAGCATGGAGTAGTCCTGCCGGCTCGCGGCGGTGATCCAGGTGGCGAATGGCAGCGCCTGCACCTCCGTCTGGATGCCGATGCGCGTCAGCATCTGGCCGATGGCCTGGCAGATGCGTTCGTCATTCACGTAGCGGTTGTTCGAGCAGTGGATGGTCAGGTTGAAGCCATTCGGAAAACCCGCCTCCGCCAGCAGGCGCCGCGCAGCCGCCGGATCATGCGGAGGTGCCGGCAGCGTTGGCGTCCAGCCGAACCAGTCGCGTGGCATCACTTGGCCCGTCGCCTCTGCCGCGCCATCCATGACACGGGAGACGATCGCCTCCCGGTTCATGGCCAGGCTCACCGCCTGGCGCACGCGCAGATCGCGGAACGGGTTCTGCGTCATCGGCTGGCCTTGCCGGTCGCGCACGAAGGGGGAGGCGCGCTCCAAATGATCGACGAAGACATACATGTTGCGGTTGGAGACGGCGCGGCTGACGCGGAAGCGCGTATCCCGCTCAACACGGGCAATATCGCTGGTCGGCAGCGCGTCGATCAGGTCGACATCGCCGGACAGCAGCGCCGCGACACGGGATGCCGCGCTGCGCATGAAGCGCGTGGTCACGGTGCCCCACGGCTGCGCGCCGCCCCAGTAATCCTGATTGCGCTGCATCACGATGCTCTCGCCCTGCCGCCACGACACGAAGCGATAGGGGCCGGTGCCGATCATCGCCTTGCCGCTGTTGTAGTCCGCGGTGCTCGCGCCCTCGCCATGCTTGCGGGAGACGATGCCGAAGGTGCTGAGGTAGACCGGCATCAGCGGGAAGACGCTGTTGGTACGGAAACGGATGGTGTGCGGGTCCACCACCGTGGTCTCGGCGATCTGGCGCAGATACAGCCCGAAGGAGGACGGGCTGTTCGGTACGGACGGCGCGCGCCCGACGGTGAAAGCCACGTCATCGGCGGTGAAGGGCGACCCATCGTGCCAGGTCACGCCCTGCCGCAGCTTGAACTCCCAGGTGGTGTCGTCGATCGCGCGCCAGGACACGGCGAGGCCCGGCTGGAGCCGCTGCTGCGCATCCTGAAGGATCAGCGGGTCGAAGAAATGCGCGGCAACGGCCTTGTTCGGCGCGAGGTTGTGGAAATGCGGATCGGTCGAGGTGATATCCGCCTCCACCGCAATGCGCAGCTCGGGCGCCGCCTGCGCCCTGGGGCTGGCGCCCAGCGGGTGCAGGGACAGAAGCAGGGCACAGGCGGCCAGAAGGCTGCGGCGTGGGCGGGGTGCGGACATCCTCGGGTTCCTCCTCGATGATGGGACTGATCAGCCGGATGGCATGCGCAGCATCTCGCGCGCCTCCTCCGGCGTCGCGACCTCTCGCGCCATGTCGCGCGACATGCGGGCGATGCGGTGCACGATGTCGGCGTTGGTCGGGCAGCCGAGTTCCGGGTAGTGGTAGTCGCCCAGCCCCGGCGCAACATGGCCGCCTTCCGCAATCGCCATGGCGGCGCAGGGGAAGATGTTGGCGTGCTTGGTGCAGACCGCCCACTGAATGCTCTCGTCACGGGGAATCGCGTGCAGGAAGGCGGCGAGGCCGGCCGGCGTCGCCTCATGCCCCGCCAGCCGGCCGCCGCCGCAGAGCGGAATCTTCGCCAGCGCCGGGTTGTCCAGAAGCCCCATCTCGATGAAGGCGGCCGTGGCGCGCATGAAGGCCACCGTCCAGACGCCGACGCTGGGCTTCACGCCCAGCTCCTTCATGGTGCGGGCGAAGAACATGCAGCTTTCGATGCTGTTCTGGTAGACCTTGTCCGTCGTCTCCCAGCGCTTCTCGGCCGGGTTGTAGCGGTCCATGTTGGTGCTGCCGATGTCGATCGTCGCAATGTCCGGCTTCGAGGCCGCAACATGCTTCACGCGATCCTCCGCCTCGCCCTCCAGATAAACATTGCCCAGCGTGGTGTGGATCAGGACGTCGCTGCGCGCGCGGATTTCCTTCGTGATCTCGGCGTAGAGCTCCGGGCTGTGGCTGCGCTCCCCATTCGGGCCGCGCGCGTGGACATGGACAATGGAGGCGCCGGCCTCCCGGCACCGCGCGGCGTCCTCGGCGATCTCGCGCGGCGAATAGGGGATGTGCGGGTTGGGCCCGCGCTTCTCCCACTCGTTCAGGCGCACATTGATGATGAGCTTCTTCGTCATGGTCACCTCGAAGATCAAGCAAGCGGCATGCCGCGGAGGGATCAGGCACGAATCCCGAGCATGGCGCGGGTCTCGGCCGGCGTTGCCGGCTCCCGTCCGAAGCCGCGCGCCAGGCCGGCAAAGAAGCGGACCAACTCCGCATTGGTGGGGCAGCCGAGTTCCGGATAGGGATAGTCGCCGATGCCGGGCGACAGGTGCCCACCGCGCTCCAGCGCGACCGCGGCGGCCGGCAGCAGGTTTCCCTCCTTGCAGGTCACCGTCCATTCGATGCGGCGACCGGGCGGCAACACGTCGAGGAAGGCGAGCGTGCTGGCGATGGTGCAGGGATGCCCGCCGACGATGCCGCCCTCGCAGAAGGCGAACTGCACATAGGCGGGCTCCTGGAACACGCCCATGTCCATCAGCGCATCCGCCGCTCGAAGAAAGGGAATGGCCCAGCAGGTCAGGTGCGGCTTGACGCCCACCTTGTCCATCTCCGACGCCAGGTACATGCAGGTGGACATGGTGTTAACATAGGTTTTGTCGGTGGTGGTGAAGCGCTTCGCCTGCGCGTCGTACACATCGATATTGGTGCTGCCGACATCGATCGCCGCCATGTCCGCCCGGTTGGCCGGACCACCCTGCATGCGTGCGATATGCGCGGCGCGCGCGGCATCGCCCTTGATGGTGTTCTGGCCCAGCGTGCAGTCGATCAGGATGTCGCTGCGCGCGCGGATGGCGCGGATGATCTCAAGATACATCTCCGGATCATGGCTTGGCGAGCCATCGGGATTGCGGGCGTGGAAATGCACGATGGAAGCACCTTCCGCCGCGCAGGCCGCCGCGGTTTCCGCGATCTCGTTCGGCGTGAAGGGGATGTGCGGGTTGCGGTCGCGCGGCGCATATTCGTTGATGCGCGCCATGATGATGACCTTCTTGGCCATGTGCGGATTTCCTTTCCTTCAGGGCCTTCAGGCCGCAGCGATGCCGGCGAGGACCGCACGCGCGGCCAGGTCCTCGCGTCCCGCGCGCATCTCCTCAATGGTGCCGTAGGCGAGCATGTAGTGGCCGCCGTAGCCGGCGTTCTCGATCAGCGCGAAGGTCGCCTCGAAATCCACCGTGCCGTCGCCCGGCTTCAGGTGTTCCTCCTTGCCGCCGCGATTGTCGGCCAGGCGCACTTCCTCCAGCCGAGCCGGGCCGAAAGCCTCAAAGAAACCCGTGATGCCGACCGGCAGCATGTGGGCGTGGTTGGCCGTGAAGGTCCAACCGATGGCAGCAGGGTCAAGCCGGTCGAAGTAGTGGCGGCATTCCGCGATATCGCAGGCGAGGTAGCGCACCTCGGCATCGGCGGGCTCCGGGTTCATGTTCTCCAGCAACAGCCGGACGCCGCGCGACCGGGCGTAGTCGCCCAGCCATTGCAGTCGCTCGATACCCTTCGCCATGCGGCGTTCATAGTCGCCGGTGAAATGGAAGCCGCCATGCATGACGATCCAGCCGGCGCCGAGCGGGCCTGCCAGGTCGATGTAGCGTCGCAGATACTCATCCACCGCCTCGCTGAGAAAGGGCGCGGTCTCGGCCGAATTGACCGCCGAAAGCGTGTGCAGCCCGAGCTGAATGCCGGCCGCTTCGGTTGATCTGCGGACACCGGCGATGCGCGCGGCATCGAAGCTGGCGAAGACATTGCCGGTATCGCCAAGGCGGACGTCGATGACGCGGACGCCGGATGCGGCGGACCAGGAAACGGCGTCCTCGATCGGCAGCCGGGCGCCAAAGTCGATCCCGATGCGGTCCCTGAACCCTGCCACGATACCCCCTCCCACGAGGTGATTGTCAACGATCCGGAGCAAAGCGCCGGTCGCACGGCTCTGTCAATGCAGTAATGCCCGGTAAATCGGCGCGGTTCGCACGGAAATTACACTGATGAAGCGCGAATGCAGCACCAGTGCGATCGTGGTTGTTGACAAAGCCTTGTAATGGGATTGCGATGCCGCGAGAGGCCCGCAGGGGCACACCAGGCCGGAGACCCGCGTGAGCGACCCGCACGACACCCCGCTACCCGTTGCGCCGCTGGACCCTGGAGCCCCCGCGCGGCGCATCGCCTATGACCCAGCCAGGCCTCTGGCGCGCCCGTTCGTGCCGAACGCCGCCGCGTTCCGCACGGGCCGCAGTTCGCCGCGCGCGTTCCTCGACGAGCGGATTGCCACGATCGAACGGGATGAACCGGCCATTGCCGCCTTCGTCACGCAGGACCTGGATGCCGCGCGGCGTGCGGCGGATGCGTCCAGTGTCCGCTGGCGCGCGGGGCAGCCGCTTTCGCCGGTGGACGGCATGCCACTGGTGGTCAAGGACATGATCGAGACCATCGACCTGCCGACGCAGATGAACAGCCCGATCTTCCGGGGCTTCCAGGCGCAGCGCGATGCCGCCTGCGTCCGGGCACTTCGCGAGGCAGGTGCGGTGGTGCTGGGCAAGACCGTGACCACCGAATTCGCCTGCGGCAATTCAGGGCCGACGCGAAATCCCTATGACAGCAGCCGTACGCCTGGCGGATCATCCTCGGGCTCCGCCGCGGCGGTCGGGGCAGGCATGGCCTCGCTTGGCCTCGGCACGCAGACGCACGGCTCCACCATCCGGCCCGCTGGCTATTGCGGTGCCTACGCGCTCAAGTCCACGCATGGCGCGCTGCACATCGGCGGGCTCGTACCACTGGCCCCGACGCTGGACCATCTTGGCGTGATCGGTGCCAGCCTCGAGGACGTCTGGGCCGGTGCCCGCGCCATCGCCCGCTTCGCCGGCGGCACCCCGCCGCAATCCGCGCTTGCCGGGCCGGAGGAGGCTCCGCCGGCGCGCGCGCCGCGGACGCTGGTGCGGCTGGACACGCTCGGCTGGGCGGAAACGCCAGCCTCCTCGCAGGCCGCCTTCGAGGGCGCCATCGATGCGCTGGCACGCAGCGGCGTGCGCATCCTGACGGCCGGCAACGACTCCGCGACCGCGGCGCTGGAGCAGGCGCTGCGGGAGATCAACGAATTCGCCAACGACCTACTGGCCTGGGAAGCGCAGTGGCCGCTGCGGGCCTATCGCGCCCACGGCGCCGGCATGGTCGGCGAACGCATCCACAACCTGCTGGCGCGCGCCGAAGGCATGGATGAGGCGCGCTACGCCCGAGCGCTGGCGGATCGCGCGACGCTGCGCGCACGGCTTGCGGATTTCGTAAGGCGAACCGACGGCTTCGTAATGCTCTGCTCCTCCGGCCCCGCCATTCAGGACCACGCGTTCACGGGATCGCGCAGCTATGCGCTGCCCTGGACCCTGTTCGGTGCGCCCGCTTTCGCGCTGCCGCTGCTGATGGCGGAGGAATTGCCCCTGGGCCTGCAGGTCGGCGGCTTCGCCTGGCAGGATGCGGACACTTGCGCCATCGCCGCGTGGGTCCGCGACACGCTGCTGCCACATGTCTGACAGAGGAGTGAAGACCATGCGTCGCCGACACCTGCTGGCCAGCCTCCCCGCCCTGCTCGCAAGCCCCGCCGTGCTGGCGCAGGGCAGCTTCCCGAACCGGCCGATCCGCTTTCTTGTCGGCTTCCCGCCTGGCGGCACGACGGATATCGCGGCGCGGCTGATGGCGCCCAAGATGCAGGCGCAGCTTGGCCAGCCGGTGGTGGTGGAGAACCGCGCCGGCGCGCATGGCAACATCGCCTCGGAGCATGTCGTCCGCTCGCCGCCGGATGGGCACACCATCCTGATGGGCACGATCGGCGGCCTGTCGATCAACCCGATCATGTACGGCAACCTCAGCTTCGACCCGCTGGTCGACCTCGTACCGATCACGCGCGTGGCGATGATCGTCAACGTGCTCGCCATCCCGATGGACCGCCCCTGGCGCAGCGTGCAGGACGTGATCGCCGCCGCGAAGCAGCAGCCACTGAACTACGGATCCTCCGGCTCCGGCGGCGCCGGGCATCTGGCGGGCGAGCAGCTCAACCTGATGGCGGGGGTGCGGAACGTGCACGTGCCCTATCGCGGCGGTGCGCCGCTGGTGACGGACCTGGTGACCGGGCACGTCGATTTCGCCTTCACCCCGGCCTCCGGCGCCAAGGCGCTGGCCGAAAGTGGCCGGCTGCGCATGCTGGCGGTCTCCACCAAGGCGCGCAGTCCACTCCTACCGGACATTGCCGCGGTGTCGGAGACGCCCGGCCTCGGTGAGTTCGACATGCAGGACTGGAGCGGACTGATGGCGCCGCGCGGCCTGCCTGAACCTGTCCTGTCGGCACTGCACGGCGCAGCCACCGCGGCCCTGCGGGATCCCGAACTGGTCGCAGCACTCGGCGCGCGCGCCATCCAGGCGACGCCCTCCTCGCCGGAGGAGTTGGGCGCCTTCATCAGGGCGGAGACGGCGAAGTGGGCGCCGATCGTGCGGGCTTCCGGCGCAACGCCGGGCTAACCGATGCTTGAAGTGATTGCGCTGAGGCAGTAGCAGCCACCGGAACCAGGGACAGCAGGTCGATGACGGCGCCGAGACTGAACGAGCTTACGGCGACCGAGGTGGCGCATCGCCTGGCACGCGGCGAAACCACCGCTCGTGCCGTCATCGAGGCCTGCCTGGAGCAGGTGGCGCGGCGGGAGGCGGAGGTCATGGCCTTCACGCATCTTGCCGCCGAGGGGGCGCGCGCCGCCGCTGATGCGCTGGACCGGCACGGCGCCACACTGCCGATGGCCGGCGCTGGCCTCGGCGTGAAGGACATCATCGACACGGCGGACATGCCGACCGGCTATGGCTCCCCCATCCACGAGGGACACCAACCTGCCGCGGATGCCGCATGCGTCGCGTTGGCGCGCAGGTCTGGCGCCATCGTGCTGGGTAAGACGGTAACGACCGAGTTTGCCAATATCCACCCCGGGCCAACGCGCAACCCGCACGATCCCACGCGTACGCCCGGGGGCTCCTCCTCCGGGTCCGCCGCCGCCGTCGCCGCGATGATGCTGCCGTTGGCGCTGGGCACGCAGACCACCTCCTCAACGATTCGCCCGGCCTCCTTCTGTGGCGTGCTGGGCTTCGTGCCGAGCCTGGGTGAAATCCCGCTCTCGGGCGTGCGCACCGCAGCGCAGTCCTTCGACCGCATTGGCATCTTCGCGCGCTCCGTCGCCGATATCGCCTTGGCCTTCGACGTGCTGCGCGGCCTGCCGGTGGCCGCGGCGCCGCAGCCCCTCGCACCCCGTATCGGCTATTGCCGTGGCCATCTGGCGGAGCGGATGGATGCGGGCACGGCAGAGCGTCTGGACAGGCTGGCACTGCATCTGTCGCAAGCCGGCGCAGACGTTTCGGATGTGACTGTCGGCACGACCTTCCTTCAGCTTTCGCAGACGCATCAGGCCATCTCCAGCTTCGAATTCCTCCGCAACTTCACCTATGAGATCGAGCACCATTGGGCCCGCATCAGCGCCACGCTGCGTGAGGGGCGGATTGCCCATGGTCGCGCCTGCAGCCATTCGGAGTATCGTGCCGCCCTGCAGCAGGCGATGCAGGCGCGCGCCGAGATCGCCAGCCTGTTCGCCGGACGCGATGTGCTGCTGGCAGCAGCCGCTGCCGGAGAGGCGCCGCAAGGCAGTGCGACAGGCGATTTCCAGTTCTGCGCCGTCTGGACGGTACTTGGCCTGCCAGCCCTGTCCCTGCCGCTGATGACTGGGCCGAACGGATTGCCGATCGGGGCACAGCTTCTGGCAAAGCCGGGGGACGAAGCGAGGCTGCTGGCTGCTGCGGAGTGGGTCATGCGTAATGGCATTGGGTGAGGCGCCGGCGCTCAGCCTGGTGCCGCAGACTCATGCCGACCGCGCCTTCGCCAGCATCGAACACGCCATTGTCACAGGCGAGTTCCAGCCCGGTAGCCGGTTGGGGGAGGAGACGCTCGCCGCCCGCTACGGCATCAGCCGCGGGCCGCTGCGAGAGGCGTTGCGGCGGCTCGAAGGCCGCGGCCTGGTGGTGCGGCTGCCGCATGCAGGCGTGCGCGTCGTGGCGCTGGACCGGCAGGACCTGATCGAGTTGTACGAAATTCGCGCCAATCTTGAAGGCTTGGCTTGCCGCCTAGCGGCCCAGCGCACGACGGAGGTTGAAATCGTGGCGCTGGAGGCGCTGCTGCATGCGCACGCCGCGGATGCGCGAGTGCGCACGGGCGAATCCTACTTCCAGGAACATGGCGCCTTCGATTTCCATTTCGCCGTGGCTGCACTCTCGAAATCACGGAGGCTGGAGCAGCTGCTCTGCCACGACTACTATTCACTGACCCGGCTTTTCCGCTTTCACACAAGCCACAAGCCTGACCGGGCGTTGCGGGCCTATGACGATCACCTGCGCATTTGCGCTGCCCTGCGCGACCGGGATGGCGAGTTGGCCGAGATGCTGATGCGCCGGCATGTGGAGGCGGCACGACGGGAACTGGAGGCGATGGGCTTGCCAGGGCGCCAGGCCTAGTTCGTCAGCGTCCATGCCTGCCGCCACATCAGCCTGAGCGTGATCGCCGGCTGCTGGAGGAGCAGGAGGCGTGAATGACGCGACAGAACAGAATCCCAACCATGATCAGCGTTTCTCTCTGTCAATCAGCGCGCTGCGGGATCTCAGCTTGGCACAGCCGCTACGCTAA
>NZ_JBHMFT010000069.1:0-12843 GCF_051433195.1 Falsiroseomonas sp. E2-1-a20
GGCCACCATGGCTGTTGCCGCGCCTGCCAGCAGCATCGTCCGGAAGTATCTGCGGGTCACATCTCGCATGGTTTCATCCCCTTACTCGTCTCCCCGTATAGGGAGTTGTTCGAGTAGAGCATTTTCCATGCCAAAGCCTCGGCACGTTGAACTACCACAAGTATTTCGTGATGAACTCGTAACTCATCCCACTGATGTCATATTTTTCGACGGGCTTCCTCAAGACATTGGTTGAATATCCGACTGTTCGAATAGTTACGGTGCGGCTACCGAAGCGGCCTGAGCACCCGAACCACAGAGCAAGTATTGTTTCAAATCCAGAAATAGGCCGGTTTGCCCATATATTAGCTTTCTGGACTCGACTCGCAAAATTATCATGAATGATTTGTATGATAGAGAGTAATAGGTCTGATATCGAATCATTATGGCTCGCTATTCGGCCGATTTGCCTTCAGATTGTTAAACCAAATACTGTATATCGCCGGAAAGTTGTTAGCCCGCGTTCTTTGAATGTAAAATTTTGCTAGAATCTAGAATCTTCGAAGCATCTTCTTCATGACCGACGATCCCTGAAAGTCGAACCTGACAGATCCTTTCTTTCCGAGAGGAACCACCTCCGTTACCCCGCGGCGTACTCAAGCAACGGGGGGCAAAGATACTATGATTCGACACAACATCGACGCATTCTTGACAATCGATCGCCATTTTTTTGTCGAATTTGCTCACACGCCTGACTCAGTTCGAGAAGTCCAGCACCTGCGCCATCAGGTCTTCCGCACCGAACGGGGCATCTTTCCCGGCCAACCCGACAGTGCCATCGAGGCGGATGAATACGACGTGCGGTCCCGCCACGTGGTGCTGCGCAACCGCGAGGATGGGCAGGTCATTGGCACCGCGCGGCTAGTGGCCAACCCCCGCGCCGCTACGCAGCGTGACCTGCCAATGCTGCGCTACTGCAGCCCCGACCTGCTGCGCCACCTGCCGCTGCGCACCACCGGGGAGATCTCGCGCTTTGCGTTGTCCAAGCGGCGGCGTCCTGTCGGCACGCCGCCGGACCGGCTGCTGCGCCTGGCGCTGATGCGGGGCATCCTGCGGGCCAGCCTGGAGCTTGGCCTGACGCACTGGTGCGCGCTGATGGAGCCTACGCTGCTGCGCCTGATGCGCAGCAGTGGCATCCGCTTCAGCCCCCTCGGGCCGCTCGTCGAGGCCTTCGGGCTGCGCCAGCCTTCAGCAGTCGCTATCGGGCATGCCCTCG
This sequence comes from Falsiroseomonas sp. E2-1-a20, assembly GCF_051433195.1. Taxonomy (NCBI): domain Bacteria; kingdom Pseudomonadati; phylum Pseudomonadota; class Alphaproteobacteria; order Acetobacterales; family Roseomonadaceae; genus Falsiroseomonas; species Falsiroseomonas sp. E2-1-a20. The sequence continues at coordinate 1,256 of NZ_JBHMFT010000069.1, forward strand.
CCGATGGGCGCAACCAGCACCCGGACCTGTACCGCTTCGTGGCCGGCGCGCCTGAACCGGCGCCGCGACGGGAGATGCTCCGCCTCCCCGCCCCCTGCTGCGTCGCCGCACCGCCCTGAGGCGCGGGACAGGCCTACGCCACGACCCAGACATCCGCGACGCGGACCGTCGATATGCCGACGGTCACATCGAGTTCCACCTGCGCCGCACCGCCCGCGCATCGGTATTCCAATACAGCCGGCCGGATGTCGTGGCGTAGAGCAGCACGCCGCCGCCCGCGGTGGTTGCCTTGGCCCCCCTGCCCTCTTGCCCCGACTGCCCCTGTCTGGCTGTCCTGAGAACCCCACCCGACGCTGACGAGGACTGGTCGCGGGTCTTCGCGCCGAAGGCCGGCCTCAGCGCTCCGAAGTCACCGGGCGAAGCTGGCGGTTGCCGCGCTTCCGGTCGCCCTGCTCGATCTCGACCTCGTCACGCCGGAGGGTCTCCTGCACCGTCTCGACCCGCTGCGTGCGTTCAGTCCGCACCACGATCTCTTCGCGGAGACGCAGGCGCTTCTCCACAGTCGGAACCTCCTCGGTCTCGACGACCTCGACCGTCAACTCGGTCAGGATCTCTCCCGTGACCTTGTCGCTCACGGGCCGGCGGCGCTCCACGATGACCCTCTCGCTCTGCAGGGTGACCTGCCGTTCGACCGGGGTCTCGACGACAAAGCGGCGGACACGCGTCGTGCCGAGGTTCTCCGTGCGCTTGCCGACCTCAAGGGTCTCCTCGCCAAGCGGGATCACCTCCTCCATTCCGGAGGCCCCGCGCACCTCAGTGGCGTTTCCGGTTGGCTGCCGGTTCTGCATCGCCCCGAGCCAGGGCCACATGAACATGTTGGTCATCGCCACGGCTTGGGCCTGAGCACGACGGCCTGCGTCGGCAGCTGGCACTGCAGCGGGCACTGCGGCGGCAAGCTGGGTGACGTCACTCACGGCCTTGCTGGCTGCAGCAACAGGCCGCAGCGCCGCGTCGACAACCCGCCGCGCGTCAGCGCGGACGCGCTGGTCGGCAGTGGCCTTCTCCCGCTCAGCCGTCGCAGCCTCCTGGGCCCGCAGCTCCGCCTGCCGGGCCAGGAACTCGGCCTGCTCGCGCTCCTCCCGGGCCTTGGCCCGCCGCTCCTCAGCCTCGTCCTGCTTTGCCTGCTCGGCCTCGGCAAGGCTCGCTTCCATCTTCTCCGTGACGCCCAGTACCTGCTCCTCGCTCAGCGCCCGCTGCACCGCCGGAAGCAGTTCCTTCTTGTCGTCGCGGGCGTGCTGGCGGAACGTCTTCTGCAGATCAGCAAGCTGTTCGGCGAAGGCCGGGTCGTTCTTCGGCATCGCGTCCAGCTCGGCAAGCTTCGCGCGCAGCTCCTTGTTGTCCCGGATCGCTTCGGCGACCAAGTCCTTGGTTTCAGGGTTCTTCTTGAGGATCGGGAAGAGGTGCTGCTCTTCAAGACCTGTGTGAAGCTCCAGCTCGGCCTTGAGGTCGGAGAACAGTTTCTCCCTGGTCTTCACCGCACCATCCGAGGTTTCGGAAAGCTTGGCAAACAACTCGTTGGCCTTGGCCGGGCCGGCCTGCATGAGAGTTCTGAGGGTCATTGTAATATCCCTGTCACGGCGCTGACATGAGCCATGTGATGTTGCGGTGTAGACGCGATCTGCGTGAGATTTATCCGCTGATTTGACAAGCGGAACTTGAAACCATCATTTTGATTTCGCGAATACTATTTTGCTGCGATGCAGCATGTCAACATCTGAATGGACATATGGTTGCACGCAGCTGCGCACGCGGGCTGCTGGTTCAGCAGAGCCGAGCAGCCATCGCCGCTGCAGTGTTCAACCCCACGAACCCGAAGCCATAGACCGCCGGCCGCCCGTCGAAGAGCACTGTCAGCTCGCCCTCCTCCAGGTCGAGGCCGCTGATCACGCCGAGGTCGCCGTTAAACACCTCCCGGTCGTAGTTGTTGGCCACCTGCATCACCTTGTCGCCCAGGGCGAAGGTCCAGCCGAAGCGCTCCACCCGCAGTGCGCCCGGCGGGTTCAGCGCCCGCGCGCTGAGATCGCCGCGGTTCATCGGGCACAGCACCTGCACGTCGCGCACTATCGCCAGCGGGCGGCGCACCCCCTCCCCCGGCTCGTCCGCCTCCACGAAGAAGAAGTCCGAGCCCTCCGTCGCCTCCAGCTCCGGCATCTGCCCGTGGTTGATGCGGTGCGCGTTGACGATGACGCGGCTCCTGGCCGCCTGGCGGAACACCTCCGTCAGCCGCACCACTGGCACGGCGCCGGAGACGATGACATCGGCCAGCACCTGGCCGGGCCCGACGCTGGGCAGCTGGTCGACGTCGCCCACCACAAGCAGCGCCGCCCGGTCTGGTAGCGCCCGCAGCAGCGCCCGCATCAGCGGCACGTCCACCACCAGCAGGTCGCAGGCGAGCGGGTGCGCCTCGTCCCGCTTGAAGCCGCCGGTCTTGGGGTCGGTCTCCAGCAGCCGGTGGATGGTCTGCGCCTCAAGCCCGGTGCTCTCCGACAGGCGCTTGGCGGCACGGCCGGTTGGCGCGCACAGCGCCACCTTGACGCCCTTGGCGGTGATGATCTTCAGGATGGAGTTGACCAAGGTGGTCTTGCCCACCCCAGGGCCGCCGGTGATCACCAGCACCTTGGAGCGCAGCGCCAGCCGCACCGCCGCCAGCTGGCTCTCGGCGAGCCTCAGGCCGGTCCTGGCCTCCACCCACGGCATCGCCTTAGCTGCGTCGATCTCGGGCCACAGCGGGCGCCCAGTGGCCAGGACAATGCGACGTCCTGCTTATCCTGATGTCGACTCACGTGTTCAGGTCGCATTCTGTGCGGCTAGGGCTCGGTGCACCAGGTTGGGCGCTGGCACTGCCAGCCCGCGGCGGCATTGCAATTATCGGCGAAGGGAGGGTTCCGCCTAGTGGCGCGAGCAGCTGTACGCTTTCGGCTCTGACCTATGCGACTCGATTAGGCCGCATCTGCTACGCCAGCCAATTTGAACGAGCCGATTAGACATGTCTAATTACGGCTTTCTGCTGTTCGTCTGCGCGTGATCATGGCGCAGCACGCGGAAAGCTGTATTCACCGTAGGGATCAAGGGGGGATTCGGGGATGCAGAAGGCCGCCGCGCACCAGCATGCCGCAGAGGCGAAGAATAGGCGCTGCCGAATCTTGTTGATCAGCAGTCCGAAAGGCGGGTCAGGGAAGTCGGTGCTCAGCCGCCACCTCCTTGTCAGCGCCGCCCAGGCGGGCATCAAGTCCATCGGGCTGGACTTCGATCGACAGCAGACGCTGTCAAAATGGGCGGCGCGGCGGGCGCGCACGCGGGAGGCCTTCCCGGACTTTGCGGAGACGCTTGTTGAGCCCGTCTCGTTGGGCGACTGGCGTGCGGCCCTGCGCCGGACGGAGGGCTACCGGCTTGCCGTGCTCGACACGCCGCCGAGCGTGGAGGACCACCTGCCGGCGATTGATGGCCTCGGCGAATCGGCCGACCTGATTTTGGTACCAGCTGTGTGCACGCAGGACGATGTGGAATCCGTCGCCCCCTGGGTGAAGGCGCTGGCAGGGAAGGGCTTCACCACCTCGGTCGTCCTCAACAGGGCTAACCGTCGCACAACCAGCTACGCGCGCATGCGAGGCGTCTTGGTAAAGGCTGGCTCGGTCTGTCCGACGGAGCTGCCGCAGCTGGAGGACATCCACGTGCCCTCGGCGAAGGGTCTCACGCTGCTCGACTACTCAAAATCGCGCGGCATCGAGCCATTCGAGGAGATCTGGGCGTATGTGCGCCGGGAGATGGGGCTGTGAGCGCAACGACAGGAAAGCGGTCGAAGGCTGCGCTGAAGGCATTCCTAGCCGCGGATGAGGACGCCGCGACCGAGGAGGTCATGGTGGACCCGCGGGCGGCCGAGCTTCGCTCGCTTGGCGTTGAGGACCCGGCCGCGATCCAGGCCATCCGCGAGGTTTTTGCCGGCACAAGCCTGCCGGACGATCATGAGAAGGTTCGGCGCATCCTGCGCACACGAAGCGAGATTCAGAAGGAGTGGGGCGACGCCCGCGATTCCTTCCTCGCCATCGGGCGCGCGCTGATCTCGCTCGAGGCTGAGCTGACGAAGGCTGAGTTCACACGCCTACGGCATGGTACTGAGCGCCTCTTCCCGTTCTCTGATGCCACGGCTACGCAGCTGCGCCAGATCGCTCGGGCCGTGGACGGCGGCCGCATCCCCGCGGCAGCTTGCCCTGGGAGCTACGGCACTGCGTACCAGATCACGCTGCTGACGGAGCCCCAGCTGCGGGCAGCATGGGACAGGGGGCTGATCCGCCCTGACGTGACCCGACGCGAGATCATGCAGCTTCGCCGGGAAGTGGCGGTCGACGGGGCCGAGCCGCCGCCGCCGGGGCGCCTGGACCGGGCGCGCCTACGCGATGAGCGGGCTCGACTCGGCGAGCGGCGCTCGCGCCTGGTCGAGGAGCTGGCGATGATGGAGCGCCGCATCGCCCATATCGACGAGCTGCTGTCGCCGGTGATTGACGGCGAGGCAGAGATGGTTGGGTAGGCCGTGTCGCTGGCAGGGGAGGACCCGCTGCAGCCCTCCGAGCCTGGACTCTGGCGGGGGCCGGCGCGCGGGCGCCGCGAGACAGGCGGAGGTTCTAAACAAGACTGGACTTTGGCGGGCTCAGCCGCCCACGGAGCGACGGTGCCCGCGTACACCGAACGCTACTACTCTTGGGGAACTTGGCGCCACCGGCGGACGCGACGGGCAAAGCGTGATCCCGCGCTCGTGCAGCTCGACATTCGCGTCGGGATAAACGGCAGTGGCGAGAGCCAGCGTGTCCTTGAACTGGTCGGTAAAGTGGTCGAGGCGCTTCACGCCGCGGCCGAATTGCCCGTGCAGCGCGCGCCAGCTGATCGGCGTGGGTTCGGTGAGGGCGTGCAGGCGATACGCAAGCCAGCAGTAGACATCAAGCGCCATGCTGTTGTTTGCGATCTGCCGAACCGCCGTCTCCTCGATCGGGACAGGGTGCTTTGTAAGTTGCTGGAAGAACATGTCCGACAGCGTCGCCGTTTCGATGAAGAGGCTGCCCTGTACGTTGTCATCCTCGACGAACATTGAGGTGTCGAGCAGGTTCTGGTTTACGAGCCCGGTGCGACTGCCCTGCTTGATGGTGAAGGTCATCCTGCAGCGACTCAGCCGTTCCGCCTGGTCGCGCACGTCTTTCATGGACTTGCCGCCGATTGGGATTCCCAGCCGGCGCAGCCAAGCATGAAGGCTCTTCCCGAGCTCGATCTCTCGGCTGTTCGTGCGGATCGCCTCGGACTGGAGGTAAAGCAGAATGAGGCGTGCGCGGCTGCCGTACGGAACGCCGACGCTGACTGGCTGGCCGCCCGGCACGGCCCGAAGGCCGGGCTGTACGATGAGGGTCACACGCTCGGTCGTGATTTGCCAAGGCGCATCGTCAGGCAAGCGCTTGTGCGGAAGGGCTGCCTGGGCCCAGCCCGAGTAGAGGAAGCCGATCTCGACCTCCTCGCTGGCGAGGTAGGCCGCCGCCGCTTCTACAACTCGACGGTCGAAGTCAGAACGGAGCGCGGCCTCTCGGCCCGCCTCCCTCAATAGCTTGTGGACCTCACCCATGGCGACCACCCATTGGAATGGGCCCTAATCTGCCGATTGCCGGTGGGTTCGTCATGCTGGACTCTGCCGGGGACTTGCTAGAACTATTGGTCTAAGAACTTGTAGTAGGCGGTCAGAGTCCAGTGGAAAACCCACTACACCCTTGATTCGGCTACTCCGACCTTTTTCTGTGAACCCGCCAGAGTCCAGTTTTTTCCCGGAAGAGATCAGGGCGTTGTGGATCGAGCGCACGGTGCCGAATCGGACATCGCTGAAGGCTGTAGATCGCGACTCCACAACGTCCCCCGGTAGAGTCCAGCTCCTGCCGCGTATCATGCGACTAATGGCCTGCACACTCGCACGTTAAAATCCGGCTCTGGCGCCTGCCTGCTGCTGCTGCGGCCTCACCACCGCCGGCGAGCGTATCCCGCGTTACTACGAGGGATCAGGTCAATCTTGTAGCGCGTGGCCAAGTTGGAGACCAACTGCCGACGCGGCATGGCTGCCTACAGCCCGACCCTGCTGGCGGTGTTGTCGCGAAACAGGCCGCCGCGGCGGACATAGCCGCCCAGCACGGCGGCGGAGCGGTGGCGGGTCTGCTGCATGATGGCGTGCTCCGGCACGCCGGCGCGGGCGGCGGAGGTGGCAAAGCCGGCGCGCAGCGAGTGCCCGGCAAAGCCGGCGGGGTCGTAGCCGGCGGCGGCGACGGCGGCCTTCACCGCCCGCGCCACGTCGCGGTCGGACAGCCGGCGGGCGGTGGCGCGTCCGCCCTTGGTCACCGAGACGAACACCGCCCCTCATGCGATCCCGGCGGCCTCGCGCCAGGCCGTGAGCGCCCGCACCGGGCAGGTGAGGGCGTGCTGGCCGTGCGGCAGGGCGATCTCGGTGCCGGCGCCGTCTGGGTCGGTCTTGGAGCGGCGCAGCGACAGCACCAGGCCCTCCGGCACCGGGCGCAGGTCGGCGAGGTCCAGCGCCACCAGCTCCGACCGCCGCAGCGCCGCAGCGAAGCCCACCAGCAGCAGGGCACGGGGTGCTGGGGACGCGCGCCCCGGGAGGCGGACATGACGCTCGCGGCGCCTGACGACGACGGGCGGGCCCGGCGCCGGCGCGCTTGCCATGCGGCCGGGTGGCCGGCGAGGCTGTGGTCGGAGCTGAGGGTGGGCCTCGGCGGGGGCATTGAGCTGGGACGGACGGTTGCGGGCCGAGCCGGGCAGGGCAGGGCAGGGCGTTAATGGGTGAGGGCCTTCTCCACTACGTGACCTGGCCCGGCCGCGCCGGCCTGCCGGCGCTGGTCCTGCTGCATGGCAGCGGCGGAAACGAAACCTCGCTGCTCGGCTTCGCGCGTGCCGCGGCGACCGGCCATCCGCTCGTCGCGGTGCGCGGACGGCTGCCATGGGAGGGCGGCTACGCGCATTTCCGGCGCAACCCCGACCGGACCCTGGATGAAGCCGACCTCGCCCGCGGTGCGATCGCGGTGTGCGAGCTGCTCGGCCAGCTTCACGCCGGCGGCCAGCAGCCGCCGATCCTCCTCGGCTACTCCAACGGCGCGATCGTGGCCGCCGCCGCGCTGCTGCGCGCACCGGGCCTGAGTACCGGCGCGATCCTTCTCCGCCCGCTTTCGCCGCATCCCGGGCAGGCGTTTCCGCCGCTCGGCGGCTACCGCGTCCTGCTGGTGGCGGGCGCGACCGATGCGCGCCGGGCGGCTGCGGATGCGCCGCAACTCGCGGCGCAATTCCGCGCTGCAGGAGCGCGCGTGACGGCGTGTGCCCATCCGGGCGGCCATGCCACCTCCGGCGCGGATGAGGTCCATGTCCGCGACTGGCTTCGGCGCCAGGCGCGCGGGTGAGGGGCCTCAGGAACGGCGCGGCGTTGCCAGCCGACTTCTTGAGGCATTTCCCGTGCCCCAACGTCAGCTACAGCGCCGAAGCTGCGCTGCGCCGTCTACCACTTCCAAGCCGGGTTATGGGTGGTAGAGCCTGTCGGTCAGGGTACGGCGGAAGGCGCGGCGGGCTGCTGCACTTAGCGCGCCGTTTTGGGATCCCGGCCACCCATGATTGCCTGCCTTTCACGCTCAAGGCGGCGCTCGTCCAAGAAGGGTTGAATCCAATCGCCGCCGACCTTGTGGTCAGCCAGAGAACCCGGCTCCTCGACCAGAAGGCCAGGTTGGCCAGGAGTGGCCCCTTCGATCCTCAGGGCAGCAAGCTCGTCCTCAACGATGGGAACGAACTCCTCCTCAGAGACCTGGTCAGGCGACCGCTGCTCCGGCTTCGGGCGCCGTGTCCGCTTTTTCGCGGTGGCAGCTTCGCAGCTGCCACGCGCGGCTGCTTCCGGAGAAGACACCATGGCCGGTCCTTTCGGTTGCTGTGACAAGAACGCCGATAGCTCCCAAGCCGGGAGGTGGACAAGCTGGGCGCGCGCCTCTGCCCGCTCAAGCCGCTGATGGTGTCCGATAAATATCCATTACCGGACACAATTTCGGGGCGCAACAGGATGCGGGAAGGGGGTGGTGGCGGTTTATTCGAGTTGTTTGACCCCAACGCGGTGTTAAGGTCACCACCGCTCCATAACCACCTGAAAAGCCTTCTTCCTGTGCCCATATCCGCGCCGTGGCGCGAACCTCCGGCGCGGCTCCAGGCCCTGGCGCGCGCCGCCGCCGCCTTGGCCCGGCTCGACCAGGCCAGCGCCCAGCACAAGCTGCTTCCGGCGCTGCTGCACCGCGCCCGGCTCGACGCCGTGCGCCGCCAGGCCGCGGTCGACGGTTTCCTCATCGACCCCTGGCACCTCGCCGCCCTGACCGAAGGCCTGCGGCCGCGCCGCCTGGCCGGCGCCCAGAGCCTCGCCGAGGCCGGCGGTGGAGTGGCCCCCATCAAACCGGACATGCGGCTTGGTTGGTTGACTGCAGGGCGATGAACTCACGCGGCGAGCGCATGCGCAAGCCGGAGTGGGGGTGGACGGTGTTGTAATCCTCGAACCAAGCGGGGATCTGCTGCAGGACGGAGATGGCATCCGGCCTGGGGTTCACGCGGGCATAGTCGCGCTTGAGGGTTTTGACGAACGCCTCGCAGACGCCGTTATCCGGCATGTAGGTGGCGGTGCTGCGATGTCCTGCCGGTCCTGACCAGGATCGGGCTATGGTGAGACCATCCGGGACACGGGGCACCGGGAGCACGCAAGTGCGGGCAGGCCGTCCGAAAAGACATGAGTTGAGAACTCGAGCTCGTTATCTGGCCGCCCCTGCGACCTGCCCGGATGCGCTGCGAGCGCGGATCCGTAGTTGTCGTGTCGCCCGCAAGCTCCCGTCTTCTCACCACTAGCCAGGAGGAGGTGGCACCATGCGCGTCATCGGAATGGACATCCATCGCGTCTTCGCCGAGGCGGTGGCGCTGCTGGACGGGGTGGTCACCCGGCTGGGCCGGGTCGACATGCGACGCGACCGACTGGAGGCGTTCGCCCGCTCGACGCTGACCCACGACGACCATGTCGTGGTCGAGGCGACGGGCAACGCCGCGGCCGTCGTCGAGGTGCTCTCCCCGCATGTCGGTCGGGTCGTGATCGCCAATCCCAAGCAGGTCCGCCTGATCGCCGACGCCAAGATCAAGACCGACAAGATCGACGCAACCGTGCTGGCCAAGCTCTATGCCAGCGGCTTCCTGCCCGAGGTCTGGGTGCCTGACGCGCGCACCGAGGCGATGCGCCGCCAGGTGACCCGGCGGACCCAGCTGGTCCGGCAGCGAACCCGGCTGAAGAACATCGTGCAGTCCATCCTGCACGCCCACCTCGTCCCGCCCTGTCCGCATGGCGACCTGTTCGGCAAGGCTGGACGCGGCTGGCTGGCCGGGCAGTGGCTGCCAGAGGACGAGCGGGTGGCGGTGGAACGGCACGTCCGGGAACTCGATCGTCTCGGCGAGGAACTGAGCGGTGTTGAACGCGACATCGCCCGGCGGGCGCTCGACGATGCGGCCGTGAAGCGGCTGATGACGGTGCCGGGGATCGACATGGTGGTCGCGGTCGGCCTCGCCGCGGCGATCGGCGATGTCAGCCGCTTCGCCGCCCCCCAACGGCTGGTCGCCTATCTCGGCCTGAACCCCAGCGTCCATCAGTCGGGCGATGCGCCAGTGCGGCACGGGCGGATCACCAAGCAGGGACGCGGCCAGGCCCGTGGCATGCTGGTGGAAGCAGCCTGGGCCGCGGCGCGCTCTCCGGGGCCGCTACGGGCCTTCTTCCTGCGGATCTCGGCCCGTCGCGGCCAGCATGTCGCCGCGGTCGCGACGGCCAGGAAGATTGCGATCGTGGTTTGGCACATGCTGCGCGATGGCAAGGACTACATCTGGGCAAGGCCGGCGCTGCACGCGAAGAAGTTGCGCGACCTGCAGCTCCGGGCGGGACACCAGCCCCACCGTGGCCAGCGCGGCGCCGCCCATGCCTACAACCAGGCCGCAACACGCGACGCCGAGCGGCGTCAGGCGGGCGAAGGCGAGGCAGCGTATGAGCGCCTCACCAAGGGATGGCAGCCGGCGGGACCGCGACGGGTGCGCATGGATGCCGCACAGGAGGAGCGAACATAGGCTGCGCGGCGGGGCTTTCGCCTCCAGGCCCCGCTCTTCGCCACGCGGTCACCCATGCGCAGGAGAAAATTAGCACGGAATGTAGAAAGGGGCTGTTCAAACTCATCCGTGCTTTCGGGGCTGCGGACCGGCGTGAAGCACGGCACGAGGTTCAGCGCGGCGGCGAAGTCGGTCGTCTCCGCGGCGGTGTAGGCGGAGCCATTGTCAGCGAGCCACTGGACGGGCTGCGGGGCGCGGATGGCGTCGAACCGGCGCTCGACGCAGTCGAGCATCATGTCTCGGATCATCTCGCCAGAGATGCCGCCGCCGGCGGTGGCGACCCAGGCGATGATCTCGCGGTCATGGGTGTCGATGGCAAAGGCGACGCGGACGACCTCGCCATTCCAGCAGGGGATCTCGAGGCCATCGGAGGCCCAGCGCTGGTTGGAGGCGGGGGCGACGACGGTGCCCTCATGGGCGCGGATCGGCCGCCTGCCGGTGTGGGGCTGAAGCAGCAATGAGGAGAGGCGCATCAGCCGGAAGATGCGCTTGTGATTGATCAGGGGCTCGCCGGAGCTGCGCCTGGAACGGTTCAGCAGGGCGGTGACGCGCCGGTAGCCGTAGGTCGGGCGAGCGTCGGTGATTGCTCGGATCTCGGCCAGCACGGCCTCGTCCTCGGCACGGCGGTAGGGGCCACGCCGCGGCCGGTCGGGGCGCCGGAGCCTCTCGACCAAGTTGGACCTGGCGACGCCGAGTGTGTCGGCCACAGCCTTCACTGGGAACCGCCCCGTGGCGGCGACGGCAAGCGCAACGCCTGTTTTTTTGGGCGTGCGGCTTCCAGGGCCTCGCGGAGGATCTCGGTTTCCATGGTCTTGCGGCCAAGGAGGCGCTCCAACTCACGCACCTTCGCCTCGAGCTCGCGGACACGGCTCGCGGCCACCACGTCCTCGTCAGCCCTGACCGCCTCCAGGCCACCCTCGGTCATGCGTCGCCTCCACCCAAAGAGAAGGCTGGGGGACACGCCATGGAGCCGGGCGACGGCGGAGACCGTCATGCCGGGCTGCATCGTCTCCTCGACCAGTCGGACCTTCTCTTCGGCACTGTAGCGTCGGCGGCGCTGGATGCCGGTGATGATTTCGACGCGCTCGATGGGCTTCGACATAGGCGCACGCCTAGGCTTCCACCTAGGCCCTCACGGTTGCGCCGCGTGTCCGGTCGAATTGGGGGCCGCTCCAGGCGGGGTGTTCGAGGCCGGCCGCGCCGCGCTCGCCCTGCACCGCTGGCTCACCGCGCCGGATTCTCGGGACGAAGCCGAGGTCCAGGCGGCGTTTGGGGCGCTGCAGGCCAGCACCGCGACCGGCGTGGCGCTGCTCGACGCCGCCGCCGCCGCCTGGCACTGGCTC
>NZ_JBHMFT010000070.1:0-12823 GCF_051433195.1 Falsiroseomonas sp. E2-1-a20
AGTCAGCTCATCGACGATCTGCGCCGTCATCAGGGACTCGAGCAGGCCGACGACGGCGAGGGTCAGCGAGGTCGGCAGGATGATCCACAGCGTCTCCAGCGTCAGCGGGATTTGCGGCAGCAGGAAGAAGGGCAGGTCGGCGGGCAGTTCGCCCATGTCGCCCACGGTCCGCACATCCAGGCCGAACATGATGCTAGCCGCCGTCAGCAGCACGATGGCGACCAATGGCGAGGGGATCGCCTTGGTCAGCAGCGGCAGCAGGTAGATGATCGCAAGCCCGGCCGCAACGACGACATAGGTGACGGAGGTGACACCGACCAGCTCCGGGATCTGCGCCATGAAGATCAGGATGGCGAGCGCGTTGACGAAGCCGGTCATGACGGAGCGCGAGACGTAGCGCATCAGCACGCCGAGCTTCAGCGCGCCGGCGATCATCTGCAGCACGCCGCAGAGGATGGTGGCCGCCAGCAGGTATTGCAGCCCGTAGTCGCGCACGAGGGTGACCATCAGCAGCGCCATGGCGCCGGTGGCGGCCGAGATCATGGCGGGGCGTCCGCCGGCGAAGGCAATAATAACGGAAATGCAGAACGATGCGTAGAGACCGACCTTAGGATCGACGCCGGCGATGATGGAGAAGGCGATCGCCTCCGGTATCAGCGCCAGCGCGACGACGGATCCAGCCAAGATATCGGCGCGGATGTTCGAGGACCATTCGGCACGAAGCCGGGAGAGCGACATGGGGGAGGTACTCCGGGAGACAAGCCCGCCGCGCGGCACGATCAGCCGGGACCAGAACAGGGCAGTCAGGGAAATGGCGCAGCCGCGGCGGATGCCGGGCACCTGTGGTCGCATGCCGTGCAGGGCATGCGTCAACCGGGCGTCAGGGCGGCGCGTTCGATGTCATGATCCGGCTGTAACAGCAATTCGCTGCGATGCACAATGGCTTTGTGCGCCCGTTTCAGGTCTGCCTGCGTCGCTTTCGGGTCACCGGCAGGGTCATCAGGGACGCGAGCAGCATGCCGGCGAGGCACCAGGCCGCCTGGGTCTGCAAGGCGATTCCAAGGTCAAGCAACCATCCGAAAGCCGCCGGCGCCAGGGCGGAGGCGATCACGCCAGCGCCGGCCACCGTGGCCCGCACCGAACCGAGCCGTTCCACTCCGTAGAAGTCGGTCCAGAGCGCCGTGGCCATGGTCGTCGACACGCCGGAGGTCAGGCCCGCGAGAAGCAGGTAGGCGACCGCGGCCGGCTGGCTGCCGCGGCCGACCAGGATCGCTGTCATGGCCAGCACCAGCGGCAGCAGGAACATCGGCAGCAAAGGCGTGGCGCCGATGCGGTCGATCATCGGCCCGGCGCGCAGCACGGCCCCGGCGCGCGCCACCGCATAGCCCCCGAAGGCCGCTGCCACCACGCCGAGATCCCAGTCCACCTCCGAAGCCAGCCGGAGCTGGTGAAAAAAGAAGCCGGTGACGACGAAGGAGGGTGCCAGGATGGCCGGCAGCACCAGCCAGAAGCGTGGGTCACGCCACAGGGATGGCGGGCGTTGGCCGGCTTGCTGGCTCAGGCGGGGCGGCTTCGTGGCCTCCGCCTGCGGCAGCAGCCGCAGTGCCGTCCACCCGCCCAGCAGCAGGGCCGCTGCGGCACTCCACCAGAGCCCGCGCCAGCCGAGCCATGGCAGGAGTGCGACGGCGATGGGCGGCAGCAGGGCCTCCCCCAATGCAAAGCCCAGCGCGACCAGCGCGAGCGCCTTGCCGCGGTCCCGCCGGAAGCGCCTGGCCGTCGCGGTCATTGCGGTGTGCGTCAACAGGCCCTGGCCTGCCATGCGCAGCAGGAAGAACGCCAGGACCAGCAGCAGCGGTCCCGGCACCATCGCCATCGCGACGCAGCCCGCCACCAGCAGCAGCGTGGAGAGAGCGGTATAGCGCCGCAGCGGGACCCGATCGATCCAGCGCCCTGCCCAGCCCAGGGCGAAGCCGGAAGCCAGCGTCGCCACGGCATAGCCCAGGCCGAGTTGCCCGTCCGAGATGCCGAATTCACTGCGGATGCCGGCGCCCGACAGTGCGATGAAGAAGGTCTGGCCGAAGCTGGACAGGGCGGCGAGCAGGAAGCCGAAGGCCAGGGGGCGCGGATGCGCCCGCGCGAAAGAAAGGTATTCCGCCAGCATCCTGTCTGACTAGCGGCAGGATGCGTAGGCAGGAACCCTCAATCTGGGCTGGCATCCTTGAGCCAATGACATTAGGTGTAGCCGGCAATGGACAAGAATTTGCGCGCCGCGTCCGCGAAGCCACGGAAAGCCTGCGCCACTCCGCCCTGAGACATGTCGCCTCCCCCACGTGCCATTCCACGCACCGAGGAGACCGATCTCTTGGACCATATTCTGACCGAACACATCCGGCCCGACGTACATGACGCCGGCGCCGAGGCCATGCGGCGGCGCAGCTTCGCCATCATTGCCCACCCCGACGCCGGCAAGACCACCTTGACGGAGAAGCTGCTGCTGAAAGGCGGCGCCATCCAGCTCGCGGGCCAGGTCCGCGCCAAGGGCAATCGCCGCCGTACCCGGTCCGATTGGATGAAGATCGAACAGGACCGCGGCATCTCCGTCGCCACCTCCGTTATGACCTTCGAGCGCGGCGGCTTGGTGTTCAACCTGCTCGACACGCCCGGCCACGAGGACTTTTCCGAAGACACCTACCGGACGCTGACTGCGGTGGACGCGGCGGTGATGGTCCTGGACGCCGCGAAAGGCATCGAGAGCCAGACCCGAAAGCTGTTCGAGGTTTGCCGCCTGCGCGACATCCCCATCATCACCTTCATTAACAAGATGGACCGCGATGGGCGCGAACCGCTGGACCTGATCGACGAGATCGAGAAGACGCTGGCGCTCGACGTGACGCCGGCCGCCTGGCCGATCGGGCAGGGGCGCGACTTCCTCGGCGTCTACGACATCCTCGACCCGGCGCTGCGCATGCTTCTGGATGGCGGCGACAACCACATCCGGCTCGGCGGGCTGGACGACCCGGGCCTGGAGGCGCTGCTGCCGCCCGCGGTGCTGGCGGATCTGCGTGAACAGGCAGGCCTTGTGATCGCAGGCTGCCCCACTTTCGACCGGGACCAGTTCTTGCAGGGCACCATGACGCCGGTGTTCTTCGGCAGTGCCCTGCGCGACTTCGGCGTCGGCCACCTGCTGGATGGCCTCGCCCGTCTCGCCCCGCCGCCGCGGCCACGGCCGGCCGATACGCGTGCCGTGGTGCCAGCCGAGACCAAGCTGACGGGTTTCGTCTTCAAGGTGCAGGCCAACATGGACCCGAACCATCGCGACCGCGTCGCCTTCCTGCGCGTCTGCTCGGGCCGGCTGGAAAAGGGCGCGCGGCTGACGCAGGTGCGGACTGGGAAGCACATCCCGGTCAACGCGCCGCTGTTCTTCTTCGCCAAGGAACGCCAGGTGGCGGAGGAGGCCTGGCCTGGCGACGTCGTCGGCATCGCCAACCATGGCACACTGCGTATCGGCGATACGCTGACCGAAGGCGAGGCGCTGAATTTTCGGGGCGTGCCGTCCTTCGCGCCGGAGCATCTTCGGCGAGCGCGGCTGGAGGACCCGATGCTGGCCAAGAAGCTGAAGAAGGCGCTGGAACAGTTGGCCGATGAAGGTGTCGTGCAGTTGTTCAAGCCGCTCGACGGCTCGGCGCCCGTGGTCGGCGTCTTCGGGCTGTTGCAACTCGACGTGCTGGCCAGCCGGCTGCGCGTGGAATACGGCATCCCCGCCAGCTTCGAGGCCGCACCCTGGGACCAGCTTCGCTGGGTGGCGGCCGCGGATCGGGAGGCGATGGCCAGGTTCACCCACGCCAACATCAACGACCTCGCCGAGGATCATGACGGGGAAATGGTGGCGATGTTCGCCTCTGACTGGCGCCGCCGCCGGACGGAGGAGAACTGGAAGGACATCCGCTTCCACATGGTCCGGGAACAGCACGGGCTGGCGGATGCTGCGCCGTGACCAGACCCATGGATGACGCACCGCCCGGGGTCGATGTCCCGGAGATGCAGGCGCGCCTGCTGGCGGAGCGCGCAGCCCTTACTGGCATCAGCGCGGCCTCGATGGAAAGCCGCGGGCCGGTGGAGTTGGACCAGACCAGCGTCGGGCGCCTGTCGCGCATGGATGCGATCCAGCAGCAGGCCATGGCGCTGGCCACGGAGAGACGCCGCTCGGGGTCGCTGCAACGCATTGAGGCGGCCTTGGCCCGCATCGAGGCCGGCGAGTTCGGCTGGTGCGGCCAGTGCGGCGAGCCGATCGCCCCCGGGCGACTGGCGCTGGACCCGGCCACGCTGAACTGCGTCGCCTGCGCGTCCAGGGCGATCTCATGAAGCAGCAAGAAAGGAAGTCAATGATCGAGCACCAGATTTGGGTCGTCTGGGGCGGCGTCTTTACGGATACCAGCTTCACCGAACTTGAGGCCGGAAGTGAGGAGCTCCACGGGCCGTTCCACGATGACCAGGCTGCGCTGCGGGCTTGGCGAGACGAAACCCGCAGAAAAGTCGACCTGGCCACACACCGCCTTTTCATCCTCTGGGCGCGGCCCTCAGGCAGTGTGCGTTGATAAGCCGAATTCGCTCAACAAAGCCTTCAAGGCGGAGCCGTTATAGGTTGCGCCCGCCTCATGTTTTGTTTATTCGCAGGTCATGATCAGTCTCGGCCTCACGCCACCCTGACGCACCTGCTCGACCCGCCACGCATGTGGCGATGAGCGCAGGATCAACGCGACGATGGGAGGATGCGGGTGAGGCTGAACGTCGAGGTGTCGCCAGGTGAGGCGATCGACAAGATCACCATTCTTGTCATCAAGCAGGCACGACTGACCGACCCGACGAAGCTGGCGCATGTTCGCCGGGAAGTTGCCGTACTGCGGCGGGTTGTTGAGCCTCTTTTGCAAACAATGCCGGTCCTGCGCCAGATCCAATCCTCGCTCCAGGCCGTCAATGAACGGCTTTGGGATACGGAGGATACATTGCGGCTGCACGAGCAGCGGCAGGATTTTGGGGAAGAATTTGTGCGTCTCGCGCGTGATGTCTACCTCACCAATGACCAGCGGGCCGGGCTGAAGGCCGAGATCAACGCACTGCTTGGCTCGGATATCGCCGAGCAGAAATCCTACGCCGCCTGATCGCACGCAGACAGCATGACCATCCTGTTCATCGGCCCGACCCGGCTCGGCGACGGCATCCTCGTGAGCGGCCTCCTGGCCTCGCTGCATGAGAACCATCCTGGGGAGGAGATCACCCTGGCCTGCGGCGGCCTGGCCGCCATGGCCCTGCGCGATGCTCCCGGCGTTACGTCGCTGCACCTCATGGAGAAGCGGCCGCGTGGCGGCCACTGGCTCGATCTCTGGCAAATGGCGCGGAAGCGCCGCTGGCAGCGCGTGGTGGATCTGCGCCGCTCGGCGCTGCCTTGGCTGCTGCGCGCGGAGTTCCGGCACAGCGTCCCCAAGGGGCTGCCGGGTGAGCATCGCGTCGCACTCGCGGCCCGTGCCCTCGGCCTGCCACCGCAGTCGCCACGCCAGTGGCTGGCGGAGAGCCATCGGGCCACCGCGGATCGGCTGCTCCCGCATGGCCGCGCCGTGCTTGCGCTCGGCACCGGGTCCAACTGGATCTGCAAGACCTGGCCGGCGGAGCGCTTCGCCGACCTGGCCCGAAGCCTCACCGCGCGTGGCGGTGCTTTGTCCGATGCCATTGTGCTGCTGGTGGGCGGCGAAGCCGAACGAAGATCGGCGGAGGCCATCACGGCCGGCCTGCTACCGGACGGGTTCGTCGACGCATTCGGCTACGACGTGGCGACCACGGCGGCGCTGCTGGAGCGAGCCGATCTCTTCGTCGGCAATGATTCCGCGATGATGCACCTCGCGGCCGCGGCAGGTACGCGCACGGTTGGTCTCTTCGGTCCGACGCAGGACGAGCATTACGCCCCGTGGGGTCCGAACGCGATGGTCGTCCGGACGCGGGAAAGCTTCGCAGCGCTCCAGGCGCAGCGGGAGGCGGACAGGCAGATGGGACTTCGGAGCCAGATGACGGGCCTTGAGGTCCGGGCCGTCGAGGCGGCGATCGCGGCGCGGTGGCCCCGGCTGTCGGCGGTGAAAGGTGGCTGAAGACGTGCAATGGGAACCGCCGATGAACCTGGAGGAACGCTTGAAGGCGCTGTTCCTGCCGGCGCGGCTCCAGCTGAACTACCAGGTGGCACGGGAACATGCGCGCGGCGAGGCGGAGCTTCGCCTGGTCCCGTTCCTGGCGGCTCGGCATCTCGTCTCGATCGATGTCGGCGCCAACCGTGGTGTCTGGTCCGAGGTGCTGCGGCGGCACTCGCTCTGCGTTCATGCCTTCGAACCCAACCCCAAGATCTTCCGGTTGCTGTGCCGCGGCGCCGGGGACGGTGTCACCGCGCACCGTGTCGCGCTATCCGACCGCAGCGGCACCTCCGCCCTGATGGTGCCGAGGGGCAGCCGTGGCTATTCCAACCAGGGCGCCTCGCTTAATCCGGAGAAGATCGGCGACACGGCACATCGCTGCCTCTCGGTGGAGACGCGCCCGCTCGACGACTACGACTTCGGCGCGGTTGGCTTCATCAAGATCGATGTGGAGGGGCACGAGATGGCCGTCCTTGCCGGTGCGGCACGGACGCTGCGCCGGTTTCGCCCGAACCTCGTGGTGGAGATCGAGGAGAAGCACGCGCATCGGCCAATTGCGGAGCTGCTTGGTGCAGTCTGTTCCTACGGCTACGAGGCATTTGCCCTCGACCAGGGCGTCCTCAGGCGAGTGGAGCAGATCGACCTCGAAGCCCGGCATTCGGCCGGCTCAGGCCAACCAGGCTACATCGTGAACTGGATCTTCCTGCCGCGCTGATCGCGTGCGTCGGAAGTGACAGGATTGGCGCAATCGTCCTGTGGGCGGAGCACGGGCCGCAGGGGAGGAAGAAGATGGTGCTGTTCGAGGAACTGGATTTTCGTGCGACTTCCCTCGGGATCTTGAGCCTGCGCCGTCGCCGGTATCCTGGCCAGCACTCCGACACCTACGAGATCAAGCTCGGCGACGAGTTCCTCATGTCGAGCCAGTTCACCGATGCCGAAGTTGCACTGGCCCGGCTGGGCCTGGCCGCGCTCGACTTTGACGGGCTGGATGTTCTCGTCGGCGGACTTGGGTTGGGCCACACGGCTGCCGCCGTGCTGGGGGATTCCCGCGTGCGGTCATTGCTGGTGGTCGAGGCGCTGCCTGAAGTCATCGAGTGGCACAGGGCAGAGCTGCTGCCGCTGAGCGCCGATCTGGCCGCGGATCCACGATGTCGCTTGGCCCAGGGCGACTTCTTCGCGCTTTGCGGGGATCAGGGTAAGGGCTTTGCCGGTGGTACCCCGGTGCAGCGATTCCACGCCGTGCTGGTGGATATCGACCATTCCCCGGACCGGGTACTGCATCCAAGCCATACTGGATTTTACGGCGCTGCTGGCCTGGCACGGTTGCTCGCGCGTCTGAACCCTGGTGGCGTTTTCGCGCTTTGGTCGGACGACCCCCCCGACGCCGAGTTCCTTGCAACCCTTCAGGCGGTGTTTTTCGCAGCTGAAGTCCATATCGTGCGCTTCGCCAGCATGCTCAACGAACGGGAGCTGTCGAACAGCATTTACGTCGCGCGCCGCGGCAACTGAATCACGCCGGTCCCTCATCATCTATAAGACGGTACATCGCGCCGCGGGATTCAGACCGGGAAACGCAGCGTGCAGACGGTACCTCCAGACGGCTTCGTCGCAAAGTCCAGCCGACCCGCCAACTGCGCGACCAGAGCGCGGACCAGTCGATGGCCAAGACCGCCGCCGAGTTGGTCTGCCCCGCGCACTGCTCCTCTTTGGTCCTGCATCCCAACGCCGTCGTCTGCTACTTGAAGCTCATACTCCTCCTCAACCTGGCGGAAGCCAACGTGGATCGAGCCGCTTCGATCTCCTGGGAAGGCGTGCTTCAGAGCGTTCGTCACGAGTTCGTTGCAGATAAGTCCCAGGGAGCCCGCTTTGGCAAATGGCAGAAGATGCGGCTCGGCCTTGATGAAAAGTCCCACCGGCCGAAGCCCGCCAAGGCTTGCCTGCAAATCCTCCACCAGACGTGTCAGAAAGTCACGGCTATCGACCACGATCTGACCATCACGGCGCGCAAGGTGTCCATGCAATCTGCCGGTGATTGCGACGCGATCTGCAGCGGCGCGAAGCGCTTCAGAGACCGCCGGCTCCTTGGTTGCAGAGGCTTCGAGCCGAAGCAAACCTGCCACCCGCTGGATGTCGTTTTTGATCCGGTGTGTCAGTTCAGCAAGGAGAATGTCCTTCGCGCGCTCGCCGGCATCGGCACGCGCATGCGCTTCGGCAAGTTCGGCATATGCGCCACGTAGCGAGCCCGAGATGGCCGCCGTGAATAAGGCGGCTCCCAGAAATAGCATGGCGTCGAGTGAAGCAGCGGCTATCCGCGAACCATCCCATGGACCTGCGAATAGGCCGATTGCGATGGCGGCGCTGAGCATCGCCGCGTAAAGGCCTGCACCACGTCCCAACAGGATCGCGCTGGCGATGACGGCAGGGAAGAATGCAACATAGGGAAAGCCTGGCTCAGGTCCCAACAACATGAAGCGAACTGCGGCGGAGATAAAAACGAGCATGGTCGCGGTGGCAAATCGGATCACAAAGCTAGTCTGCTGCGGATCACGCGCGACAAGCGCCTTGAGGCCATGCCCTGGTCGGCCCTTGCCCTGGAAGAGTTTGGACTCCGGTTCCTCCCGAGAAGGGAAGGACGGCATGACGCGCCTCGATGGCATTGGGTGATGTTGCACCGGCGCCCTCTTCTCCGGCTCCATGAGGCCTTGTTGTCCAGCTAGGTCGTTAAGCATTCAGGTGCCTTTCGATAAGCGCGAGGCTCTGCGGACCGGCGGATCCTTGAACATTGTCGTCCCTGGCGGTGGCTCGTCACGGCTGTCTCTAATCGTCGCTCGACAGTACCCGGCTCCGGGTCAGCGCCTGCCGTACCAAGCGCGACCGCAAGCGCTCGACTCTGGAGGTCAGGTCTCTTTCTGGAAGTCTCGACGCAGATGGAACCAGATTGCGGATCTGCGACAGGGTTGCTCCGGGGCGGAACAAAAGGACCCGACCGATTGCTGCATCCAGCTTGGAGGTCGCTTCGTTCATGCCTTTCTCCTGATCAACATTGGGAAGTCGCCGTTCGCACTGCGCCATTGCGGCTGCGCGACAGCGGCCTGCTCTGCCGCAGCTTGCATCGCGACCCAGATGCGGGATGAAAGCTCTTCATCCGCCTGGGCAGGATTTTCGCTGCGGCTCAGCAGGGCCGCACCTGCTCGAGCCATATCCGGCGTTACCCGACAGGGCACGATTGCATGTTCGAGTTGACGGATTGCCTTCACGGCAGGCGCGGCGGCTTCTGTCGCGCGTTGGCGGCGGCTGTGCTTGGCCGTTGTCCACCATTCAGGCGAACCAAGGAAGCCAGCCGGTGGACGCGAACCCTCGTGCTCGAAGACGAGGGGGTCCATGTGGTGCGCGATCCGGTAGATCAGTTCGTCGTCGTTCACGTTCTCCTCCGATTGGCTTCGCGGTTGCAAGGCGTGACGCGCGCGCGCCCAGCGCTTGCTCGTGGTTCGCCGGCGAACGCGGGTCATGCGAGCTTCCAGTTCTTTTTGGTGCACGGAGCCGAATATCGGTGCGATGCGAACGGCCTCTGGAACGGTCGCCCAGGGGCGTGCCTGTAAGATTCGCTGAAGAAGCTTCTCCTGATTGATCTTGTCAGCCTTGGGGGGGCTGATTGAACGAGTCTTGCTTGTCGTCAGCATGACGATCTCCTGATCTGCGCAGCAGCAAGATGGCGAGACTGGCTTCGGACGGCGAACCGCAGATCGCCATGGTGGCGATCTGTGTCGTGCTCGCGTGCTGCCACCGCCTCGGTTGTCAGGAGCAGGCGAACCGCACACGCGGACGCCTGCAGAACGCCGTGCAGGACGGGAAGAGGGTCCAGAATCCCGGCCTCAACCACATCGACCACCTCCCCGGAGGGCAGGCTTACGCCGGCGAACTCGATGTCATCGCGCCTGTGCAGGCGTCGCAGCGCGCTGATAGGTGTGATGGCGGCATTCCTGACAAGTTGTCGGAACGGCTCTTCAAGGGCCCGCTGCACCACCGAGAAGGCTAGCCGGGTCACGTGGTCTGGTACCTGACGGCCTGCAGTGGCCAGGGCCGACGCGGCCGACAGCAGCGCGACGCCTCCACCCGGTGCTACGCCGTGGAGTGCCGCGCTGTGGACCGCCTGTGCTGCGCGTTCGGCACGGACGCGGGTGTCACCACCATCGGTTCCGCCGCGGGACGGAACCCTCAATACTGGCACCTGGCTCAGTGATCGGCCGGCGGGTTGATCGATTTTCAACGACTTGCTTTGAACCACCAGTGTCGCAGATGCGTCGGAAAGAACCGTGCCAGCTTCACCGAGGGAGGTGGGCTCCAGTACAGTGCCCGCTTGGCAGTCAGTCACGGCGGCCCCGGTCAGAGCCGCAAGCGCGTCCATCGCTGCAGCGCTGCCTCCCTCACAAATCTGGCCCTGTGGAATCTCAACAAGCAGCGTCCGATATCCGCAATCGTTCGACCATCTCAGAAGCGGAGCGGCCATGCCTGCGGAGGGCTTTTCCGCGACGAGGAGCAGTGGACGTCGGGCACGCCGCGCGTAATCCAAGATGGGTGTCAGCAACTCAGCATCAGAGGGAGGCGAGCGGAGGAGAAGGACCAATGGGTGATGCAAGCGGTACCGGTCGCGTCGACGGCCACCCATCGTCATGAGTTGTGGTGAGGCGTAGCCTGCTCCGATACGAGCGCCCATGACTGCTTCGATGTGCGGCATCTCGCAGGGACCGTCCTCGATGACGATCAGGTTTCCAGCACCCTGGGAGGAGATCTGAGCAATGAGGTTGCCCAGTACCGGGTCTCCAGCCGCGGTTCTGGCAACACACTCCAAGGTCCTCACATCGTCAGCCGGTTGTGCAAGCAGATTTAGATGCGCGTCAGCCTCACGCAGCGCCTCTTCGATTCCGCGCCGAAGTTCGAGCGGATCAAAGCCTATGCCAACAAGGTTGACGCTTTCGCGCATGAGGAGATGCGCAACGGCGACGGCGCTTGCCGTACCATCACCAGATGCGTCCTGCGCCCAGTCAGCTACCTGCCTCAGAAGGGCGGCACCGGTGGTTTCGGCCCGATCCTCGAAGAAGATGGACATGGCCACGGAGAGGCCGGTACGCGCTACGCGCAGCGGCGCGTGGACATCGCCCACCACCACCGGTCTGGCACAGGGTCCAATTGTCGCGGCGGCGGCATCAGCCGTAACCTGCATGCCGTGCTTGAAGCGGCGGCGCATTGCGTCGGATTGCAGAATGTCGAGCATGTCGTGCCCTCAGTGAGTTCGTTTACCTGTGAGTCGGCTTCGCGCTCGCGGGGACTGCCCGCGTGCGCAGGCTCACGGCGGATCGAACTGCACCGCTGGATGCCCAGGTTGCGTGGGCGCAGGACGTGAGGGCTCCGGTGGATCGCCGGCCTTAGGAGCCGCTTCGGTGGAGGGTCGTGGCGCGCTGGCGGCTGTCACCTCCTCTCCAAGCATCCTCTCGAGGAACTCCGGCCAGATTGGTTCAGAGCCATCCATGCTTCATGCCCTCTCCAGCGTGGCGCAAAACACACCCGACGTCCGAGTGAGCCAGGTCGGCCCCAGGCTTGCTCGGAAACGGCAGATTCTGGCGAGCCGCCTGATGGCCGTCGCGTTGAAGAAGTTTATCTCGTCGGGATGAGTGGGTGTCATCCATGCGGGAGGAAGAATCCGTCGGGCCAGAATTCCGTGGTTTGGAACCTGGAGGAATATGAGGCCATCGTCGGCGAGCACGCGGTGCAACTCGGCGAGTAGCTTCAGCGGCGCCTGCGTCCGCTCGAGATGCCTGACCATCACGACCGCGGTGAAGCGGCCACCTTCGCAGGCGCTCAAGGCATCGAGCGGGTCGGCCGAACCGCTGAAGGCGGTGGAAGCGTGAAGTGCTTCCAGATCCCACGCAGCGTAGTCCGGCGGCAGCGAGGCTATGTAGACGGACGCAGGGTCACCGATGCCCAGCACCGGACCTGGGCGGCCATGCGCCAGCAGTGCCGCTGAAATGCGTCGCAGCAAACAACTTCTCTGGTTCGCTTTGGTCCATGCTGCCGATCCCGTGCATGTGGCGAGACCGCCCGGAGCAGGCATCACGACATCCGCAACTGGACGATTTCGGTACTCGAAGCCGCAGCGTGCGCACCTGCACCTGGCTGAAGCTGGGGCTGCTGAGATTGGCGCAGCCGCAGTTGTAACCGCGGGGTCGGTGCATATTGGACAACCGTACCTACAGACCATACCGGCCGGCGTGACTGTCAGGCTAGTTGCTCCCAGTGCTCGTGGGAGTTGGCCCTCTGCGCGGGGGTGTCGGATGAATGCCAATCCTGCTCGCCTCCTCTCGTGCCAGGGCGCGAGGGGAACGATGCAACGACTCAGGCGCCGCCTCTTCACCGAGAGGCGGACCAGGGCGCGTCCAAGCGCCCGCCGGGAGGTCCTGCCTCAACCGCAGAACGCCAAAGGCGTCGCTGCGATTCAGGCGTGAGCGGACCGCAAGGCGGACAGCATGGACACTTTGCCCTGCCGCCGGAACCGAAGTTCCGTCCACTCGAAGCCTCCCGAATTCGCCGATTGGCTGTTCGGGGGAATGCGGGAGCGGCGCTGACTGATCGCTGCGCTCCACGCACCTCGCAAG
>NZ_JBHMFT010000071.1:0-12678 GCF_051433195.1 Falsiroseomonas sp. E2-1-a20
GCAATCCTTGCTTGCGCGCCGGCACGCCGGACCAGGCGCGCCAACATCACGTTTCTGCCGCTGCCGCCGAGATGCCTCGAGCTGAACGTCATGAAAAATATATGACCTTCATGCGCGACAACTGGCTGTCCGATCGCGTTTTCCTGGCCCGCGCTGGACATTGGCGACCCTTGCTGCAGCTCTTGAAGAAGCCCGTCGATTAGTCGTGGCACACCATGCTACGCGACCGGGTCCACGGGGCCTAACCAGCAAGGGGCTTCAACCTGCCAACACGATCTGCTTGGGGTGGCGTAGGAGCAGGGGTTCAAGCCTACGTATGGCGGCACGTCCAGGGCGCTCGACCAGCAGGTGTGCGAGCCAGGAGCCTGCCAGCAGTACGATGATGAAGCAGATCCGCCACGCCACCTCCCACTCCATCCACTGCGCCAGGACCGCGGCCGGCTTGGTGTAAAAGCTGCCGAGGCGCGGATGCAGCAGGTAGATGGCGTAGGACAACTCGCCGAGGATGAAGATCGGTCGCCAGCCCAGGAAGGACTGCACCGGCCCCGTGCCATGCATCAGGCTGATCATCAGCAGCGGCAGGAGCGCCACGATGATCAGGTCCGTGTCCGGCAGCATGAGCAGGAGAAGGAGCGTCAGGGCCAGCACTGGCGCGACCGCGGCATGGGCTGCGAAGTCGCGGATCGGGCGATGGCCGGAGGCGCGGTAGGCGACGAGGCCAAGGCAGAACTCCGCCACGCAGCGCACCACCGGCAGCGGGCTTCCAACCCAACTGATGTCGAGCGGCCCCGAGCGCCAATCCGTGGGTGTGGATTTCGGCGCGGCTGCCAGGCCGACCAGGACGAGGAAGGCGACTACGAAAAGCGCCAGCGCCACCTGCCAGCGCGCGAACAGGAACGCCGTGGCGAGCAGCGGAAACACCAGGTAGGCGGCCCATTCGGTGCTGATGGACCACAACGGGTCCA
Source organism: Falsiroseomonas sp. E2-1-a20 (assembly GCF_051433195.1). Lineage (NCBI taxonomy): Bacteria > Pseudomonadati > Pseudomonadota > Alphaproteobacteria > Acetobacterales > Roseomonadaceae > Falsiroseomonas > Falsiroseomonas sp. E2-1-a20. The sequence goes on from NZ_JBHMFT010000071.1 coordinate 966, forward strand.
GGATGCTCTGCCCGAAGCCCCAGGCCTGGATCATCAGCAGGTTCAGCAGCAGCGTCCACCAGACCGGTGGCTCGAGCCCGTCAAGGTCGATGACGCCCGCCATCATCGCAAACCCATAGGCAACGGTGACCAGGAAGAACAGCGGATAGACCCGCGCCAGCCGCCGGATCAGGAAGATGCCGAAGTTGCGCCAGGCAAACCCGCCGGAGAACAGGCTTGCATAGGACATGGCCATGACGAAGCCGGATAGAACGAAGAACAGGTCCACCGCAAGGTAGCCATTGCGATTGAACTGGAACGAGTCCGGCCAGAGCACGTGATAGACGACGACATAGACGGCCGCGAGGCCGCGGATGCCGGTCAGGGGTCTGATCTGGGACGTCGCAGCCGGCAGAGCCATGTTTCTCAGGCCTCCTGAATACAGGGGCCTGGACTGTGCGCCGCCGGCGTGGACGGCCTATCCGCCGCGCCACTTCAAAGCCGCGGGACGTCTCCGCGGCTCAACCCTGTTTCTCAGCCATGAACGAGCACCTGAAGGATTGCCACTGTCTTGAAGATCACAATCCTCCCAGCCGGCCGGCATCCAACCGTAACAACCTGCGGTGCCGCAGCCAATGTACGACCCCCACGATCAGGCTCAGGCCAACACCCAGCAGGTCCGTCAGCCCGCCTGGGTACATCAGGGTCAATGCCGCCGCACCAAGCGCAAGGCGCTCCAGTGGATGCAGGGGGCGCAGCAGGAAGCCGCAGAAGGCGGCCGCGAGGGCCGAGACGCCGACCGCACAGGTCACGGTCGCCAGGACGATCTCCGTCGTCGTGCCAAGCAGCAGCAGTTGTGGACCGAACACGAACATGAACGGCAGCAGGAAGCCGGCCGCACCAAGACGCACCGCGGAAAGACCTGTCATCAGCGGGTTCGACCCGGCAATACCTGCGGCGGCATAGGCGGCCGTGGCGACTGGCGGCGTGATGTTCGCCATGGTGCCGAACCAGTAGGCGAACATGTGCGCGGCCAGCGGCGCGACGCCGAGGGCGATGATGGCGGGTGCGATCAGCACCGCAACCAGGATGTAGACCGCCGTGCTCGGCAGCCCCATGCTCATCACCAGCGCGGCGATCATCGCGAAGACCAGCAGCACCAACAGGTTCGCACCGGCGGCGCCAACCAGGATGTCGGCCAGCTTCGGCCCGAGCCCGGACAGGAAGATCGGCCCGATGATGAGGCCGGCCGCGGCGCAGGCCACGCCGACCTGCAGGCTCATCAGGGCGCCCTCGCGTGCAGCCTCCAGCAACTCGCGCGGCCCAGGGCGCGTGTGGGACCGCAGCATGCCGGCCAGCAGCGCGGCGAACAGGCCCATGAAGGCGGCGCTCAGCACGGTGGTCTTCATCACCGCAAGCTGGAACACCAGCACGGTCGGGCCGATCAGCAGGTGGCCACCACGCAGCATCACGCCGCGCATCCGCGGCAACTGGTCCCGGCGCAACCCGACCAGGCCGAGCTTCGCCGCCTCCAGGTGCACCGTCACCAGCAGCATGACGTAGAACAGGATGGCCGGGATCAGCGCCGCGGCGGCGATCTCGCGGTAGGGAAGTTGCAGGTATTCCGCCATGATGAAGGCGGCGGAGCCCATCACCGGCGGCGTCAACTGCCCACCGGTCGAGGCCACCGCCTCCACCGCGCCGGCAAAGCGTGGCGAATAGCCGAGGCGCTTCATCAGCGGGATGGTGAACATGCCGGTCGAGACCGCGTTGGCCGTGGCGCTGCCGCTCAGCGTGCCAAGCAGCGCGCTGGCCGCCACCGCCACCTTGGCCGGCCCGCCGCGCACGGTGCCGAGTGCGGAATGGGCGATATCGATGATGAACTGGCCGGTGCCGGTCACCTTGGCGACGGCACCGAACAGCACGAACAGCGCGATGAAGCTGGCGGAAGCGCCGAGCGTCGGACCGAAGATGCCTTCCTGCGACAGGTACAGGGTGGAGATGGTCCGGCGCAGCGAGAATCCGGCATGGCCGCCAAGATCCATCGGCAGATGCGCGCCGATCCATAGGTAGCTGACGAAGATGGCGATGATGACGATCATGGTCAGGCCGATGGTGCGCCGCGTCGCCTCCATCACCAGCAGCGCCGTGGCGACGCCGAGCCATTGCTCCAGCGCCGTGGGGAAGCCCATGCGCTCCGAGATCTCGGCGTGGTTCAGCACCGGGTACAGCGACAATGCGGCGCCGGCCGCCGAGAGCAGGACGTCGTACCAGGGCACGCCATCCGCATCGCCGCGCCGCGCCGGCACCACCAGGAACACCAGCGCCAGGATCATCGCCAGATGGATGCCGCGCTGCTGCAGATCCGGCAGCACGCCGACCCAGCCGGTGCGGATATGGAAGACGGCGAAGACGACCGAAAGCAAGGTGACGGCGGCATAAGGCGCCGCCCCGCGCCAGCGGCCGGGGGGAGCCGCGACCTCCTCGCGATCGATCGTCGCGGGCATCAGCTCGCCTGCATCTTGATGCCCTTTGCGGTGTAGTAGGCTGCCGCACCCGGGTGAAAGGGAATGAAGCCGGCGTCGGCCACGGCGCGGCCGTCCCAGGCGCTGCCGGTGGGGTGGGCGCGGGCGATGTCGGCGTTGTGCTCGATCAGCACGCGCGCCATCTCATGCGCCTGGATGTCCGGCACGGTGTCGCGCGTGACCAGCACCACCTTCACGCCGATCGTCGTCACATCCTGGTCGGTGCCGCGATAGGTGCCGCCCTTGATCACTTCCGGCACGTAGAAGGGAAGCCGCGCATTCAAAGCGGCCATCTTGTCCGGCGCGATGCCGAGGAAGCGCAGCGGATGGTCGTTGGCGAGGCCAAGCCAGGTGCCGGAGGGCAGGCCGGAAAGCTGGAAGCCGGCATCAATGGTGCCATCGCGCAGCGCATCCACGGTGGCGCCGGTGGAGATGTAGCGAAGCTGCACATCGCCCTGTTCCACGCCGTAGGTCTTCAGCCATTCGATCGCGGTCTGCGCGTTGGAACTGCCAGCGGCACCGACGGCGATGCTCTTGCCCTTCAAATCGGCGATGTCGCGGATCGGGCTTTCCGCCCGCACCGCCATGTGGCCGGCGGAGGAATGGCCGGCGGTGACAGCGCGGATGTTGCGCAGGGGCGCACGGAACTCCCGCCCGCCATTGTAGGCGTAATAGACGACATCGGCCGCGGCCCAGCCGAAATCGGCCTCGCCCAGGCTGATCAGCCGCACGTTCTCGGTTGAACCGCCGGTCGGCGTCGAAGCCGCGCGGGCGCCGCGCGTATGCGCGTTCATCGCGCGTGCGGCACCCTCACCGAGCGGGAAGTAGGCGCCGCCCGTCGGGCCGCTGACGAAGCGCAGCGTGCCGACGGGGCGGCTGGTGTCCACCTGCGCGGCGGCGCCGCGGGGCAGCGCCGGCGATGCCAGCATGGCGGCACCGACGGACAGCACGAAACGGCGTGTGGTCATGGGGTGTCTCCTTCAGGGGGCGAGCGTTGCAGCCAATCCAGGTAGTCCGTGAGGGCCTCCGCCATGCCGAAGCGGGCGCGGAAGCCAAAGTCCTGCTGGGCGCGGGCCGTGGCCAAAGGCGGGCGGTCATCCGGGCCATGGAAGTCGACGGTCGCGGGTTCATCCGGCCCGGCGAGGCGCCAGTCGATCTTCGACCGCAACGCCAGCGCGGCGCACCATTCGGCCACCGACCAGATGACGGGGGAGGAGAGGTTGTAGACCGGCGAGGCGGGCGCCTCCGCCAGCAGCAGGGCGGCCACGCCCTCCGCGACATCCGGCGCATAGATCCAGTCCCGCGAGCCGGGGCGCGGCAGGATGATGGGTTGGCCGAGCCGCGCCGCCTGCATCACCTGGTGCATCGGGCTGAGCGTGTCGCGGAGCCCGCTGTCCCGCTCGAAGCGGCCGAACACGCCGCCCAGGCGTGCGGCGAAGACCTGCACGCCCCGCAGCGGGCCGGCGCGCAGCAGCAGGCGCTCGGCGGCCAGCTTGGTGATGCCATAGACGGCGCTGGGCTGAGGCAGGCTCAGTGCCTCGTCCAGCAGGCCCTGCGCAGGTGTGGTGGTGCCATAGACGGAGGCGGAGCTGAGGAAGACCAGGCGCTGCGTGCCCTGCGCCGCGGCGGCGTCCAGCACATGCAGTGCCGCCATGATGTTGACGGCGGCGGTCGCCGTCGCGGCCTCGCCGTCCCGGCCAGCGGCGGTGGTGACGGCGGCGCCATGCACAACGCGATCCGGCTTCTCCTGCGCGAACAGCGCCTGCACCGCGGCGGCGTCCCGCAGGTCCGTGATGTGCCAGGCGACGCAATCATGGCCCGGCAAGGCGACCAGGGCCTCGGCGGGTGGTGGCGCGTGGCCGACGCCCACTACCTCCAGCCCCTGCGCCAGCAGCGCCGAGACGATGTTGAGTCCGACGAAGCCGGTGGCGCCGGTGACGAGGATCTTCATGGCCTAGTAGGCCATCCAGCCACCATCGACCATCAGGTTGTGGCCGGTGATGTAGGTGGCCTCGTCGCTGGCCAGGAACAGCGCGGCGCTGGCGATGTCGCCTGGCCGGCCGAGGCGGGGCATCGGCGTGCGGGACCGCGAATATTCCAGCGGGTCCGATCCGGCACCGCCGAGCGGCTTGCCCGTCAGGATGCGGCCGGGCGCCACGGCGTTGCAGATGATGTTGTCCTCCGCATAGTCCACGGCGACCTGCCGCGTGATGTAGACCGCCGCTGCCTTGCCGGTGCCGTAGGCGATCTTGCCCGGCGCGCAGACCATGCCGTGCTGGGAGGAGATGTTGACGATGCGGCCGCGCGCATCGCCCACCACCGGCTGGGTCAGGAACTGCTGGATCGCGCGCTTGCAGCCGAAGAACACGCCCTTCGCATTCACCGCCATGACATGGTCCCAATCCGCCTCGCTGGTCTCCAACAGCTTGGTGCCGCTGCCGAGGGTCGCCGCATTGTTGACGATGACGTCGAGCTTGCCGAACTCCGCGACCGTCTTCGTCACCAGCGCGTCGATGTCGTCCCATTTCGAGACATCGCAGCGGTGGAAACGCACGGTGCCACCGGCCTCCTCGATCAGCTTGCGGGTTGGCTCCCCGCCTTCCTTCACATCCTCCGTCAGGTCGCCGATGGCGACCGTGGCGCCTTCCTTGGCGAACAGGATGGAAATGGCGCGGCCGATGCCCGATGCGCCGCCGGTGACGACCACGACCTTGTCCTTGAGGCGCATGGTGCTTTCTCTCCCTGATTCAGTCATGCAGATGGCAGGCGACCGCCGTGCCGTCCGGCAGCGCCCGCAATACCGGGCGCTCCGCGGAACATCTTGGCATGGCGTGCGGGCAACGCGGATGGAAGGCACAGCCGGCAGGCGGCGCCAGCGGGCTTGGCACTTCGCCGGTTACCGCGACGCGCTGGTGGCGCAGCGCCGGGTCCGGCTGCGCCACGGCGGACAGCAGAAGCTGTGTGTAGGGATGCTTCGGCGCGGCATACAGCGGCGCCACCGGCCCGGTCTCGACGATGCGGCCGAGATACATCACCGCTACGCGATCCGCGAGGTGGTGCACCACGTTCAGGTCATGCGAGATGAACAGCAGCGTCAGGCCGAGCCGGCGCTGCAGTCCATCCAGCAGGTTTACGATCTGCGCCTGGATCGAGACATCCAGCGCACTCACCGGCTCGTCCAGGACCAGCAGGTCCGGCTGCACCGACAGCGCGCGTGCGATGCCAACGCGCTGGCGCTGGCCGCCGGAGAGCTCGTGCGGGTAGCGGTCGAGGAAGGCAGGGTCGAGGCCGACGAGGTGCAGCAACTCACCGGCCGCTTCGCGAAGCGCGCGCCGGCCGCGAAGGCCGCGATGCAGGCGCAGCGGTGCGGCCAGGATCTGGTCGATGCGCATCGACCGGTTGAGCGAGGAGCTGGGGTCCTGGAAGACGATCTGCGCGCGCTTGCGATACCAGCCGAGTTGGGTGTCGCGCAGGCCCGCGATATTGTGCCCTTCGAACAGGATGTCGCCGGCGGAGAGCGGTTCCAGCCGCAGGATGGCGCGCGCCAGGGTGGACTTGCCGCAGCCGCTTTCGCCGACGAGGCCGAGTGTCTCGCCCTTGTTCAGCACGAGGTCCACGTCGATGACGGCCTGGACTTCCTGCACCTTGCCGAGCAGACGTGCGGCGAAGGAGGGATCGACCGGATAACGCTTCGCGACCGCCACTAGTTCGAGGATCGGCGCCGTCATGCCGGCACCTGGGCACGATGGCAGGCGTAGGATTGGCCGGGCTCGTCCTCGACCAGCACCTGTTCCTGATCGCAGCCCGGCCCGGCCATCGGGCAGCGCGGCGCGAAGGGGCAGCCGGGCGCCAGGAAGCCGAGGCGGGGCGGGTCGCCCTGAATCGGATGCAGTGCGGCATCATGCTTGCTGCCGCGTGGGATGGAGCCGAGCAGCGCGCGTGTGTAGGGGTGGCGCGGGCGCCGGAAGATCTGCTCCGAAGTTCCGGATTCCACGATGCGGCCGGCATACATCACCATGATCCGGTCGCACAGCCGCGACACCACCGTGAGGTTGTGGCTGATGAACAGCATTGCCATGCCGTATTCTGCCTGCAGGTCGCGCAGCACCTCCACCACCTGCAATTCGACGGTGACATCCAGCGCCGTAGTCGGCTCATCCGCCACCAGGAAGGCAGGGCGGCACATCAAGGCCATCGCGATCATCACGCGCTGGCGCATGCCGCCGGAGAATTGGTGCGGGTACTGGTTTAGGCGGCGCGCCGGGTCCGGGATGCGGACCTTCTCCAGCAATTCAACTGCGCGCGCGCGGGCAGCCTGTGATGTGCGCTCGCCATCCGGGCCGTGCTCCAGCCAGACACGCTCGAGTTGCGTGCCGATGGTCATCAGCGGGTTCAGCGAGCCCATCGGATCCTGGAAGATCATCGCCAACTCGCGCCCACGCAGGCGGCGCAGCGCCTCTGCCGGCTCCTGGCGCAGGTCGCGGCCGCGGAAACGGATGCTGCCGCCGCGAACCGCGGAGGCCGGTTCTACCAGGCCGAGCATCGCCTTGGCCGTGACGCTCTTGCCCGAGCCGGACTCGCCGACCAGCCCGACCACCTCGCCGCGTTCGATCCGGAAGGACAGATTGCGTGCCGGTTGGATCAGCCCGGCCTCGGTGCGGAAGGCGACGTCCAGCCCCTCGACCTCGATCACGGGAAGGTTCCAGCATCGCGCGGGTCCAGCGCATCGCGCAGAGCGTCGCCCAGGATGTTCAGCGCGCAGACGGTCAGGAAGATCAGCGCCCCCGGGAAGACCGTCAGCCACCATTCGCCGCTCTGCACATAGGTCTTGCTGTCGCTCAGCATCACGCCCCAGGAGGGTTGCGGTGGCTGGATGCCGAGGCCTAGGAAGGACAGCGAGGCCTCCGCAATGATTGCATTCGCCACCAGCAAGGTGCCCTGGACCAGGATCGGCGACAGGCAGTTGCGCAGGATGCCGAGGAACAGCGTGCGCGACCGCGCGATGCCGAGCGCCTGGTCCGCCATGACATACTGCTCCGCCTTTTCCACCAGCACTGCGCTGCGGACCACGCGCGCGACCTGTGGGGCGTAGAGCAGGCCGATGACGAACATCAGCTTCGCTATGTGTGGCACCTCGATGGGGCCGACCATCAGCTCCTCCGTCCCCAGCGCCGCGATCACGGCGATGGCCAGGATGATCGGCGGGAAGGCCAGGAGAATGTCCATCAGACGCATCAGCGCCGCGTCCAGCGGACCGGGGCTGGCATAGCCGGCAATGGCGCCGAGCGGCACGCCAATAACGACCGCCAGCAACACCGTGACGACGCCCACGGTGATCGAGACCTGCGCGCCGGCGACGGCCCGGCTGAACACGTCGCGCCCGAACTGGTCGGTGCCGAAGAAATTGGCCCAACCGGGTTCCGCCAGGCGATTGCCGGTGATGCGCGTCGGCGAGTGCGTCTGGATCAGGTCCGGCACCAGCGCGGCTGCCAGCACCAGCACCAGGATGACCAGGCTGACCAGCGCCAGCGGATCGCGCAGCAACTTGCCGCCGAGGATGCTGGCGGTGCCGCGGCGACGGCCGAGGGAGATGGCGGCGGACATGCGCTACACCTGGATGCGCGGGTCGATGACGGCGTAGAGCACATCGACACAGAAGTTCACGAGCACGAACAGCGCGATGTTGAAAAGCACAACGCCCTGCACCACGGCGTAGTCGCGCGTCAGGATGCTTTCATACAGCAGCCGCCCGACGCCGGGCATGTTAAAGATGACCTCGACGATGATGGTGCCGGCCAGCATGTAGCCGAAGGCGAAGCCGGTGACCGTCAGGGTCGGGATCAGGGCGTTGCGGAAGGCATCGTTCCAGACGATGACGCGGCCCTTCATGCCATAGGCGTGGGAGACGGCGATGTAGTCCCGCCGCAGCACGTCCAGCATGGAGGCGCGCAGCATCCGCATGATCGTTGCGGCATAGGCGGTGCCGAGCGTGATGGCTGGCAGCACGATGTGCATGAGGGCCTGCACCGGGTCCTGCATCGGCGAGACATAGCCCCCCACGGGGAACCAGCGCAGCTGTACGCCGAACACCATGATGAGCAGCAGGCCGAGCCAGAAGTTTGGCATGGACACGCCAGCCAACCCCAGCGTGCGGGAGAGGTGATCCACCGCCCGCCCGCGCCAGCGCGCGGAGATCACGCCGGCCGGGATCGCGATAGCCAGCGCCACCACCAGGCTCGCTACCGCAAGTGTCAGCGTCATCGGAAAGCGCGCCAGCAACAAGTCCGAGACCGCGCGACGCATGATGATGGATTGGCCGAAATCGCCGGTGAAGGCAGCACCGAGCCAGACCACGTATTGCACCAGCACGGGTTGATCGAGACCAAGTTCCGCGCGTGCTTCCGCCAGCACGCGCGGATCGGTATCCAGCCCCATCATCGCCAGCACCGGGTCGCCCGGCAGGAAGCGCATGATGGCGAAGATCACCAGGCTGGCACCCAGCAGCACGATCACCAGCGACAGGAAGCGCTGGACCAGGAAGCGCTGGAGCTTCAAGCCAGTTTGGCCTGCCGCAGATCCATCGCGTACATGTAGGAGGGGCGGAAGCCGGTAATGCCCTTGCGCCAGATGTGGTAGGTGTTCAGGCGTCCGACCCAGACGCTGGTGCAATCTTCCACCAGATGCGCCACGGCGCGCTTCAGTGGCGGCGTGCGCTCGGCGCGGTCGACCAGCCTATAGGCTTCGAACAGGTTTTCGTCGTAGGTCGCGCTGCAAGGCTGCGCCATGTACTGCTTGCCGGCGATGCAGAGATAGGATTGTGCCATCAGGTAGTCCTCGATCGAGGGTTGCATCGAGGGGTGCGGGAAGCACTCGAAATCGCCCCGCGTGGCGGCGGCGTACATGGAACTGAAATCCATTTGCCGGATGCGCATGTCGATGCCGACATCGGCCAGGTTCGCCTGCATCACCACCGCGGCCTCCTGTGCCTCGACGTAGGCGCTGGGCACCGGGATGGTCGCGGTGAAGCGGAAGCCGCGCGGCATGCCGGCGGCACGTAGGTGGAACTTTGCCCGGTCCGGATCATAGGCCAGTTTCCTCGCGAGCTCCGCGTCGTGCCAGTATTCGCCTTCCACGGATGGGATCGCGCTGGGCGTCACCAGGCCATGGTAGATCTCGTTGCAGATGGTGTCGCGGTCGATGGCCGAGGCCACGGCGCGGCGCAGGTTGATGTTGTCGAAAGGCGCCTTCTGGCGGTTGAAGGGCGCGTAGAAGATGCCGGCGCCCGGGATCGCCGCGCCCTCGAACTGCGCGCTCTGCAGCGTCGGCCGAAAATCCTTCGGCGGGCAGGTGCCGATGATGTCGACGCGGCCAGTCTGGAGGTTCGCGAGCTGCGTGGCGCCATCGGCGATGCGCACCAGGCGGATGCGCTTCTGGGGCGCCTCGCCCAGGAAGTAGTCCGGCCGCGCCTCCAGCTCGATCACCACATCCGGCTCGAACTTCGTGACGCGGTACGGGCCGGAGCCAAGGACATTGGCGTTCAGCGTGGTGTGGTCGGTGCCGGCGGGGATGATACCGAAATATTTGGTCAGGTACATCATCCAGCCGGACCAGGGGCGGGAGAGTTCGAAACGGACCGTAAAGCGCCCTTCGGCGTGCACGCTGGCGAGGAAGGCGCGGAAGTCGCCGCGACGCTGGCCGTGCTCGAGATAGGTGGTGAAGGAGTAGACCACGTCTTCGGAATCGAGGGTCTTCCCGCTCGGGAAGCGGACATCCTCGCGCAGTTCGAAGGTGTAGGTCTTGCCGTCGGCGGAGACGCTCGGCATCGCCTTCGCCACTTCCGGCGAGAGGGTGCCATCAGGATTGGTGTAGATCAGGTTGCTGTAGGTCAAGATCGGTAGCGTACCGAAATCGTGGTTCGAGTAGTTCCACGGATGCAGGTGCGGCAGGCCGCCTAGGATCGAGGCGGTCAGGAAGCCGTCGGCACGCGCGGCGGCCTGAGCCGCGGCCGACGATGGCGCGGCCCCGAGGCCAAGCAATCCGGCTCCGGCCAGTTTCAGAGCGGTTCGACGGTCGATCGCGGCAGGGCGCATCATCGTGGCCTCCTCGGTCAGGGCGGGGTGCGTCGCGGACGCCGCCGGGATACCAGAATATCCTAGGCGTCATATTTTGCTGCTGAGAAGCAGAATCTTTTGGCAGAATGGCCGGGCTGGGCGACGTCTGCCTGTTGCCCGCACATTGCGGGTAGGCGACTGCGTGCACATTGAGCACTATATTCACGCGAGGAAGATGGACGTGACGTCGGGAGCAAGGCGCCAAGGTGATGTGGAGGAGGCGGAGCGCCTCCTCGGCTCGCTGCAAAGCGCGCCGGCCAGCCTTTCGGAGCAGACCTACCAGCGTCTGCGCAGCCTGATCATCGAAGGCGGGTTCGCGCCCGGAACGGTGGTCACGGAACGGCGCGTGGCCGATGCCGCCGGCATCTCTCGCACCCCCATGCGTGCCGCAATCGCGCGGCTGAAGGGCGAGGGGCTGGTGACGCGCCTTGGCAACGGCAGCGTCGTCATCCGCAGCTTCTCGCTCGACGAGGTGCTGCAGAACCTGCGCGTGCGTCGCCTGTTGGAGACGGAGGCCGCAGCGCTTGCGGCCCTGCGCCTCGACCCGGCGCGGCTCGGCCCGATGCGGGATGAAGCAGAAGCATTCTGCGACGAACGAGATGCGGATTTCGAACGCTTCTGGGCCCATGACGATGCACTGCACGCGCTGATCGCACAGGGCTGCGGCGTGCCACTGCTCGCCTCGCTTATCGCCGATCTGCGCGCCAAGGCCCGGATGTGCAACCTGGCGCGCATGCCTCCGCAGTTCACGGCACAGGGCCATGAGCATGTCCAACTGATCGACGCATTGGCACGCGGCGATGCGGTGGCGGCGCGGAAGGCGATGGATGTGCATTTCGACAAGGTCGGCCTGCGCTTGGTCGGCTGGGTCGATCCCACGCCGCCCTGAGCCGATTTGACGAACCGGATAGCCGAGGCAGATGCATGCGCCTGATCGCAAGACCCCTCACCAGCGAAGCCTTCGCCGAATTCGGCGAGGTGCTGCATGCGCCCGAGGGCCCTGGCCGGATCTACACGGAGGCGGCGCTGTCCAACCGCCGTGTGCAGGCCGCGCCCAGCCTGTCCTTCACCTGCAAGGCGCCCAGCCCGCTGCCGCTC
>NZ_JBHMFT010000072.1:0-12629 GCF_051433195.1 Falsiroseomonas sp. E2-1-a20
ACCACCCTGGTCAACTCCATACTGAAGATCCTCACCGCCAAGGGCGTCGAGGTGGCGCTGTGCGCGCCGACCGGTCGCGCCGCCAAGCGCCTGTCGGAGAGCACCGGGCTGGAGGGGCAGACCATCCACCGGCTGCTCGAGACCGACCCCAAGACCGGCGGCTTCAAGCGGGACGAGACGCACCCGCTCGCCTGCGACCTGCTGGTGGTGGACGAGACCAGCATGGTGGACGTGCCGCTGATGCGGGCGCTGATGCGGGCGCTGCTGCGGGCGCTGCCGGACCAGGCGGCGTTGCTGGTGGTGGGCGATGTCGACCAGCTGCCCAGCGTCGGGCCGGGCCAGGTGCTGGCCGATGTCATCGTCTCCGGCGCGGTGCCGGTGGTGCGGCTGACGGAGGTGTTCCGCCAGGCGGCCCGGAGCCGCGTCATCGTCAACGCGCACCGCATCAACCATGGGCAGATGCCGGAGCTGGAGGCGACGGATGGCTCCGACTTCTTCTTCGTGGAGGCGGCCGAGCCGGGGGAGGGGGTGCGCCGCCTGCTGGCGGTGGTGCGCGACCGGATCCCGGCCCGCTTCGGGCTCGACCCGGTGCGCGACGTGCAGGTGCTGTGCCCGATGAACCGCGGCGGACTCGGCGCGCGGGCGCTGAACCTCGAGCTGCAGCAGGCGCTGAACCCGCCGGGCGAGCTGCGGGTGGAGCGCTTCGGCTGGACCTTCTGCCCGGGCGACAAGGTGATGCAGGTCGCCAACAACTACGACCGGGAGGTGTTCAACGGCGACCTCGGCGTGATCAGCGGCCTCGACCTGGAGGAGGGCGAAATGACGGTGCTCTTCGACGGGCGGCCGGTGGTCTACGGCTTCGGGGAGCTGGACGAGCTGGTGCTGGCCTACGCGACGACGATGTAGCTGCTGCGTGAATTCTGGTTCTTTCGCACTTCCCGTGCTGCCATTTCGGCATCATGCGGCGTGGAGCACGCGGGCGCGGAGTAGGGCAAAGCCGGCTCGGCCGTACATGGTGCGCTTGATCATCTTGAGACGGTTGATCTGGCCTTCCACCGGGCTGGTGGTCCAGGGGAGTTCGAGCGCGGCCTGCACCGCGTCAGCGTCGCGACGCAGGCTCGCGGCGAAGCTGGCGAGGGACGTGCGCTCGGCGGCGACCAGTGCGACTTCGAGACCTTCGCCACCCTCGCGGCGCAGGACGCGGCGAAGGTTCTTGGCGGCGGCGACAGCCGCTGCCAGATCCGGCGTCTCGGTGAGGAGTTGCACAACGAAAGCGCGTGCGGTTTCACCAAGTGTCTCGGTGTCGGCCATGAGCAGCCGAGCGAGACCCCGCCGCGAGGGGTGTTGCCATACCGGGTGTGGCAGCCCGGCGCGTGCCGATCCCGTCGCTGCCCGGTGGCGTGTGGCCCAGGCGCGAACCGTGCTCGGCCGCCCCTTGAAGCCGCGCGCGACCAACTCGCGCCAGAGCCGTGCGGCGTTCTGGCATCCCTCCGCCCCTCCGCCCATCGTTGCTCGAGGAAGACCGCGTGAGCGTCGAGCATGCCGACGCGCTTTGGATTCCGCCAGAGCGGTGCGTGGCCGAGGCGCAGCCAGCTGCGTACTGTCTTGCGCTCGGCACCGAGCAATGCGGCAATGCGGCGCAGGGACATGCCCTTGCCATGGAGCCGGGCCGCCTCCTCGTAGCGGACCTGCCGGCGCTGGAGAGAGACCTGGCTCGCCCGTTCCGCCCGGCTCGGTGGCCGAGGCGCCGGCGCAGGGGTTGATGCCGCGGCGGTCTCCGCCCGTCCGGAGACAACGTGCCGCGCGGCGCGCCGGGCGGCGGCACCATGCCGATCACCAAGGGCCTGCACGGCATCGCCCAGGTTTCGCAGCAGATGCCAGCGGTCGGCAACCTGTCTGGCAGCAGGGGCACCCTGTCTGATCCCGTCGGCATAGGCTCCGGCACGGTCACGTGCGGCGACTTCGACACCGGGATGCTGCCGCAGCCACGCAGCCAGCGTCTCCGCCTGGCGGTCCTGCAGAAGGTCGACGACGGTGTTGCGCTCCAGGTCGACGAGTGCCGTGCCGTAGCGATGCCCGCGGCGCCAGGCCCAGTCGTCGACGCCCAGCACGCGGGGCGCAGGCCGCGGCACCTCACGGGACGTGCTGGCGGCGCAGGCCATCCGCAGCAGCGTGTCACCGCTGGTCGGCATGGCCAGCCGCCGCGCGAGCCGCGCGCCGGCCTCGCCGCCGAGGGCCAGGCCGAGACAACGCTGCACGTCGCCCAGGCGCTCGGTCCGCCTCGACGCCACCGCCGCCACGCCGGTGAGGCGCTCGGCGAAGGTCCGCCTGGAACAGGCCGGATTGAGGCAGTGGAACCGCCGGGCCTTGATCCGCAGGGCCACGGGGCGGCCCTGCCAGGGCAGGTCGCCGAGGGTGCGATCGTGCCGGCTGTGCACCCGCTGGGACAGCGTGGCGCAGTCCGGACAGGCCGCGGAGGACTGGCGTGGAACGGCAAGGATGGTCAGTTGGTGAGGTGACGGCAGGACCTGCTGGACCAGCAGCCCTGCCGGAATGAGCGGCAGCAAGCGCTTGGACAAGACGACACTTCATTGGAGGAGGGAGGTTCCTCCTATGTGCTCACTCCGCACCGAAACGACGACCAGCAGCGACGATCCACAAGGCGCAGGGCTCGGAGTACCCGGCGGTGGTGATCCCGCTGACGACGCAGCACTACGCCATGCTGGCGCGCAACCTGCTCTACACCGGCGTGACCCGCGGCAAGCGGCTCGTGGTGCTGCTCGGGCAACGCCGCGCCCTGGCCATCGCCGTCAAGAACCGCGGCGGGCGCCGGCGCTGGTCCAAGCTGCGCGAGTGGCTCAAGCCGGGCCACAACACGCCGCAGAGGCGCTGCTGACAGCGGATAGTCTGTAAGTGTCACCTACAACATATGAAATTTCATCACTTCCCGTTTTTCCCAGTCTAGAGCACACGAGCGATCGCGCGTCATCTCGGTGCGCTTAAGGATCGATTATGACCGGCACCGCAGGGCTCCAGGCAGCCACCTTTATCGTGGAGCAGAACCCCGATGCAGGTGTCGGTGCACTCTACCCGACGGTCCAAGTCACGGTGAGCGAGACGCTCGATGGCGACGGACGGATTTTCCTCAAGTTCTTCGTATCTGTGGTTCGCAGCAGCGATGGGCAGGTCGCTGACCTGCGCGGCCTGTTCTTGAACCTGGCGAGTCCCGGCTTGCTTGGTGGCCTCGCTGTATCCGGCCAGGACGTCACGGCCAAGAACTTCTCGGGCTCTGCGAACAATCTCGGGGGCGGCGTCAACATCAACGGAGCCGGGCCCGACAGCTACCACATCGGACTGGCGTTCGGCACGCAGGGCATCGGAAGCGATGATATCCGCTTCACGGAGTTTTCCCTTAAGCACAACTCGTCGGATCCCTCCCAGCCGGCGCAGGACCTGCGGGTCGGCCTCCTCACCAGCCAAAACTTTGCCGCGCGGCTGACGAGCGTCGGATCCGAGGGCTCTCGGGAGGGCAGCCTCAAGCTGCTTGGGCAGTTGCCCGCCGGAGCCGTTACCGGGCTGCCACAGGCCCCGACGGAGCCGACACCCCCCGGCACTGGTGGCGGCGATCCCACGCCGCCCGGGAGCGGCGATGGCGAAACCCCGCCGCCCGGCGGGGAGCCGACAGTCGACTATGGCGATGACCTGCCTGGCACCTGCACCGAGCCCACCACCTACCTCGGGAACGGGAACGACAGCTTCTGGGGGGCGGAAGGCCCGGACCAAGCCGCTGGCGGGCCCGGGGACGACGTGCTCATGGGCAATGGCGGCGACGACCGGCTCGTGGGAGGTGCCGGCCACGACACGATTGACGGGCACGACGGCGACGACACGCTCTGCGGGGGTGACGGCAATGATCGTCTTCACGGATTGGCCGGCAACGACGTGATCCTCGCCGGCGCCGGCAACGACCTCCTCGAAGGCGGCAACGGCCAGGACCTGATCATCGGCGGTGACGGCGATGACGGCATGCAGGGTGAGGGGGGCGATGACACGCTGATCGGCGGCGCCGGCGCCGACACCCTCGAGGGCAATGCCGGGCGCGACCTTCTCATCGGCGGCTCCGGAAGCGACCACCTCGCCGGCCACGATGAGGACGACACGCTGGTTGGCGGCGCGGATACCGGAACGGCGCGCCTCGTCGACGGGCAGCTAACGGATCTCGTTGCGGGCGATCGAATCTATGGTGACGGTGGCGCCGATCTTTTCATCTACCGTCAGGGCGATGGCGTCGACCTGCTGCCTGACTTCAAGCCGTCCGAGGGCGACCGGCTCGTCATCCACGGCTATGATGCTTTCACGGCCGTGGCGCGCATCGGCACGACGACCGTTCTCTATCTTGATGAGAACGCCGCGATTGTTCTGACCGACGCGTACCCAGCGAGCTCGCTCGCCGGGCCGTTCCCCGGCATCACCTTCGTGCCCGACCTCGCGTCCGCTGACCTGACAGCCACCGCGCTCATTTCGACCTATGGCAGCGGCCTCCCGCCCAACCCGGGTGCTTGGGGTGCGGGCGATGGCGGCGGCAGTGGCGGCACCACAGCTGGCGGAGTGCTGCGCGGCACGCCCGGCGCCGACCGCCTCATCGCAACCGGCTGGAACAATCGCATCGAGGCGGAGGCCGGCGACGACACCATTGATGGCGGCGAGGGCAATGCCGTCATCGACGCCGGCGACGGACGCAATGTCATCGGGGTGTGGGGCTGGAACAACACGGTGCGTGCCGGCGACGGCGGCTCCGTGCTGACCGGCCCCCATGGCAACACCACCGTCACCTTCGGCAATGGCGACCACGTCGTCATGCTCTCCGGCTGGAGCAACACCGTCACCCTTGGCATCGGCAACAGCATTGTCGATGCCGGCGCCGGCAACTCGAATGTCGAGATTGGTGGAGGCCATAACACCGTCGTGCTCCGCGGCTTCGGCAACCGCATCATCACCGGGAGCGGCGACGACGCAATCTCCGGCACCGAGGGCAACTCGGTGATCGAGGCGGGTAGCGGCAACAACCGCGTCACAGCGGCCGGGCACGCCAACCAGATCACCACTGGCGACGGGGACGACGTCGTCGCTGCCGGCGACGGGTCGGCGGTGGTGCATGCTGGCGGCGGCCGCGATGTCATCAGCCTGGAGGGCTGGGGCAACCATGTCTGGACCGGGGCGGGCGACGACGTCGTCCTGCTTGGGCCCAGCGATGGAAACGGCCACATCGACGGTGGCGCCGGCTGGGATACGCTTCTGCTTTCGGGTGCGGCGGCCGCCTATCGGTTCTCGCAGGACCCTGAGGGTTTCGTGCATGTCTGGGGACCTGGCGCCAGATCCTACCGCTTGCTCGATGTCGAGGGCATCGGCTTCAACGGAGGCAGCGGGACCATGGCTCCGCTCACTGATGTTCTCGCCGCAGTCGGGGTGTCCGAGATGGCGTCGATGAGCACTGGCGGAACCTCCTCCTACGTGCTGCCCGACTTGTACACCGGCCCCGTTGCGTACCTGCACTACCAACTGCTCGGCACCGCCAACGGTGAGTCGGTGGCCACAACGTCGCAGAACGACTTCGTGAACCTGCTCGACGGCGATGACGCCGCGCAGAGCGGCCTGGGCGACGACGTTCTTGATGGCGGCACTGGATCGAACTTCCTCTCCGGTGGCAGCGGTTGGGACACCTTCTTCATTGACGGACGTGGCGGCGGACCGACTTGGGGCACCATCACCGACTGGGAAGCCGGCGAGCACTTGTCGATCTGGGGCTGGCGACCCGACGTGAGCCAAACTCTCTGGCAGGATCAGGCCGGTGCCTCTGGCTGGCAGGGCGCGACGCTGCACATGGACCTCGACGGTAACGGCAGTTGGGACGCCTCCGTCACCTGGAGCGGCGTTACACGCGCGGCACTCCCGCAGGCGCACGAGTACGACGGGCTGCTCTGGTTCGCCTGAGCGTCGGCGGCGGCGCGGCACGGACCGTGCCTCGTCGCCCCGCATGTGATTACCAGAGGCGTAAGCATACTGCGCCAAGCCCTAGCCGCCCCCCGATTCAGCGTTTCAGTGCTGAGCCTGCAGGTCAGGCGGCTTTCCCCGCACGAGGCGCTTTGATCAGCTTCCGCGAAGGGAGCCGGCGCTGCGTCCAGCGTGCAGCGCGCGCACACGCCTTGCGGTGTCACGCGTCACGTTTCCTGCGGCGGCGTCTTTTCTATCAGGACCCGCATATCCGTCATCTGGCAGAAGGCGGAGCTGCAGGGGGCCTTCCGGATACTCCTCCGCCGGTATCTCCAGCGGGATGGGCCAGAAGCATTCGGCGTCACCCTCGTCGCCGCGCAGCGCCAGGAACACCACCCGCTCGACACGCCCGGCAACACCGGTCTCGACTGCGATGCGGAAGGCCAGCCCATCAGCCGCATCCTCGCCAATGGCGAGGGAGAGCTGACTGGCCTCTTCCTCGTGCCGGCGAAGCATGCGCACCGAGGGCTCGTCGGCCATGCCGCGGTAGAAGCGCACCGGGACATCCTCGATCAGGAAGACGAAGTGGTTGGACTCGTCGAGCACGCCCAGCCAGTTGAACGAGCCTGACGAGGCCGCCCGGGCCAGGCGGTTGCGGCCGAAGGCAAAGGCGCGGCAGCCAACCGACCACGGATCGTCGCCGAGTTCGTAGGAGGCCATGGCGAGGGCGTCACGGCGGGCGTTGGCGAGCATCCGCGCGCAGATCCGCAGCCGCTCCTCGGTCAGTGCTGGATGGATGTCCCAGGGCAGTCGGACTGGGGCAGGTGAGGGGGGCGCAGTCATCCGTGACGCGGAGGCTAGGCGGTTCAGGCAGCGGCTGACAGCGCTGTCGCGATGCATTTCGCGTGTGTGATCGTCACAGTAGGAGTGCATAGGGTGCGCGCGGTTGTCGAAGCAGCCGAGCCCCATGGCTCGGCTGCCTTTCCTTTCCGTACCCGCTTGGGGGAGGGGGCAGAGCTGTCCAACGCTCTGGAACGCGAAGGAGCTTGAGGAGCGGGGCGAGGCCGGCAATGGCGGCACGGAAGCGGTTCTGGCAGAGCGAGCCGCGACGGTTGGCCTTGAGGATGTTGAAGGCGAAGCTGCGGAGGCGGGCGAAGACGCCGGGGTTGCTGCGGATGCTGCTGCTGGCCGCGGGCCTCACGGCCGCAACTTCGTTATTGCGTGATTGAGGCTGGTCCGGGTGTTTCCCGGACCGATGCCAGCGCCCATACCTCCATAGCCGTAGCTCGGACGCGCCCCACCGTGCCAAAAACCAGTCAACCGGCGCTGGAGCAGACCAAAATCGGATGGGTGAAGCCCGCAACGCCTCCAGGCAGCCGCATCGCCTCGTTGGGCGAGGGCAGAGGACGCGCCGTGAGATGCCCGCCCGTGACGTCCGTCGTGCTGCCTTGCAAGCCGTTCAGGAGGGCTGCCAAGAGGTCCGGGCAACTGCGCGAGTGGCTGACGGTCACGTAGTACACGGTCGCGTTTGCCGAGGCTCCTGGATGTACCGCGCGATCATTATATCAAATCCCAGTGGTCAGAACTCATGCGGTAAAGCGGCTTTGCCGAGGCCGGGATGAACCCACATCAAGGTGTCCCCACCGGCGATAGGTTGGGAGCAACGCGATTTGGTATTAACGGAGCCAGCGCGCATAGGGTCGCGAAGCGGTTTCTTCGCTGAGTTCTAATGAAAACTGGCATGGGATCATCCGCGCCCCCAGGGGCGCCACGATCAAAGCTGAGTGCTAATACACTGATATATATGGGATTTTCCTGGTGAACTAGCGAAAGTCATTAGTGCTTCGCCAATGATCATTAATCGGGAAAACCGCTGCTTTATCAATAGCATAATGCTAGGTGTCGGCCCTGTGGCGACCACTCGCCACAGGGCCGAGCCAGAGGTTAGGAACCTGTGTTCTGCGCCGCCCAAGTCTGACGCGCGCGGGCATGTCGGAGGCGCCCGACCTCGTTCACCCGCCGTCCATGATCAGCCGGGTTCGGGTGGTGGTAGACCGCAATGACAGTAGCCGGCGAGTCGTGCAGACGCCCGGCCACGGTCAGAAAATCCTCTGGGTATTCCCTCAGCCACAAGGTGGCCCAGAGATGGCGGAACGCATGAGGGCCGGGGTTGAACCCCCACATCTCGATCAGAAAGTCGAACCTGTAACGTAATGTCGACGCGTTGCCGCAGAGGCACGGGTTTCCCTTCAGATGGCCCGTCGTGATCACCACGGAGGAGAGATAAGTCTTTTCCAAAGGATCGTACCCGAACATCTCCATCCAGAGCTTGTAGTAGGCTTCTACATACTGTTGCATGTCCGGCTCGATCTCGTTCTCGTAGCCGTAATCCACTCCGGCACGATTCTTGATCTCATCTTTGGGTATCTTCAGGTGCCAGACCCCGGACACGCGGGCCAGGTTGTGGTGCCAACGTGTGGTCCGCCAATTCAGTGAGCGGTGTGGTTCGGTGATGTACATCGCATAAGTGAAAACCTTGATCCCATGTTCGAAGCGTAGCCGGATGGGGTAGTTGGCGGGAGGGGCTGTCGCGATCAGGTCGTACAACGTCGGCAGCAGGATCGTGCCCATGGGGTCCTTCGGTCGGAGGATGCGCGCGAGCGCCTGGTGCGGATCGCGCCCCAATGCGAGCTTTTTCGCGTTGCTCTGCCGCGCCGTCTTGTCGCGCTTGTAGTCGCGTAGCATCCGCACCTGGCGGTCGCAGAACTCATGCCAAGCATCGGCCGTCGCGGGCGTCTCGTCTCCGAGTACGGCCCATAGGTCGTCGTGCAACTCGCGCTGTGCATGCCGACCGTAGGCTCGTGCGCCGCTGAAAATCGAGAGGTGCAGGTTGATGACGCTCTTGATCGTGTTGACGGCCAGCTGACCCACTCGTGAAATACGGAATTCGAGGAAGCAGATCAGGTTCTCGGCGAGGAAGAGGTGGCTCAGCCGAAGATCAGCTACGTCGATGCCGAGCCCAGACATCCTCTCGTTAACGCCCTTGGGCAACGCGAGGAACCCGAGCATGGTTCTCATCCAGCGGACCTTGGCTTCTTCAGTGCCGCCCATGAGGTCGTTCCTTCGGGAATCAGGGGCACTCACATCCTCTCGGGAAGCGTCCGGTATGGCTGCCCCGCGGCCTTTATGCTTCCCGCGGTCACGGCGAGCGACCTTGAGACCCGACTCGTGTTCCCGCTCTCTCGCAGCGGATGTCGTCCACGATTGGCTGCGAATAACCTTGGACCGCTTACCGTCGAGATCTTCGAATTCGTGTTCAGCACTCGTGTCGCTCCGCATCCAGGCACGGATCGGCGCGAACCGCTCCTCGACCGCCGGAGGCAGACAAGGCAGTGCATAGGGGAGGGCGATCAGGCCCTTGAGCTTCCCACCTGGATCATAGTCGGGATTGCGGAGGTTCAGACGAAAGCGCGGCTTCCACGACCAGACGTGCGAGGCGAGTTCGTCGACGCTCACGCCGAGGTCGGCCGCAATCCGCCGCTGGCTGCGTTTATCGGTCGGAAACACAGCCCCGAGCTCCTCGACCGCGCATCGGTGAATCGTGGCCAACCGCTTGTCGTCCAGACCCAGCTCTTCGGCCCGCTTCCGGACGAACAACCAGTAGGGATCACGCGCCTGGTCGACCTCGGGGACTAGGCCGCGCTCGATCTGCAGTCGGGAGTGCACGTCGAGGATGACGCTGAAGCCGGACATCGCCGTGGCGCGGGAGTGCTCGTTTCCGTACCGCCGCTCCAGGTGCGCCATAACAGCAGCGCGGGTGTTCTCGATCGCAGTAAAGGCGAGGTCGAGGCTGACCTCCCCGGCTTCGGCCCGGTTTCGGCATGCGAGCAGGGCGGTGAGCGCCTGCATGCCGCTGTTCCTGCGGCCAGTGGTCTCGTCCGCGAGGCCGGCTCGTAGGTCGGCGTAGGTCAGTGGTCTCCCGTGCGCCGGCGAGGCGCTGTTCATGTCGAGAGGCCGAATCGCGCGCGTCGTCGAGAGCTTTGTCCCAAGCCGTGCGGCAGCGCTGTTCGACCGCGAGCGAATTATCTGCTTGGCGTTGCGCTGCGTCCGCGATTGCCCTGGCGAGCGCTTCGTCGACCGGGAGGTGGCGATGTCGAGCGCGACGGCACGCGCGGGGTCACGGTCGTGCTGATCTTGGGTGACAGTGCGCGCGGCGGGCTGGTCAGATGATTTTATATTCATATCGTTCTCCAAGACGCAAAAATTCCTCGTGCGGCCAAGTGACCGGACGAACGGCCCCTTGCGGGGATGGAAATAATGAAGGGAGGCGTACGGCGTGGCCGTGTTGGTTGCTTAGATCATGAGCTCATCCCGATGCTGATTGGTGCGGTCGGAAGAACCGCACTGTCAGTAATTCGACAATAGGCAAAATATGTGTACCGGGTATGACGCCGTGTGTGCTTGAGTAATCAAGTTCCGTGCTTATAATTCACCTCAACAAGGGAATCCGATGCGAAAAATGATGGTGCTGGACGGCACGTCTATTTGCAAAATACGGTGACCTTGGGAAGAGGGCCTCCCCTCGCGGCCGCCGCAGGAGCCGTCGCGCCGGACATGACCAGCCCCACCGCCCGCCCTGGAGAACGCGTCGCGAAAAGCCGCTCCGCCTGCCGTTCGGCTGTGCGAAATTCGGCCGTCCGACAGGCTGCCAAGTGAGAGAGGTCGGCTGCCCAGGGAGGCGGGACGCATTGAGCCGGGGCGAAGACCCCCGGTGCCGGACGCTGCCCCGAGGGAATGCGAAAAATCCTCAGCGCTTGATGTTGGCGTAGGTCTTCCGCACGACGGCACGCCACACCGTGACGGGCGCGACGCCGAGGTCGGCCGCAATGGCGGTGAGGTTCTCGCCTGCGGCGTGCCGCCGGCGCGCCGCGAGCACCTCCTCACGTGCGAAACGCGTGCCGCACGCCCGTTGGCCCCGCGCATCTCGCGCGTTCTCGCGCGGCAGCGCCGGGCAAGGTGCCGGGGCAGAGCGCCGGGGCGTGCGATCACCTGGGAGAGCCGGGCGGGGGTGACGCCGAGACGTGCCGCCGCATCCGCAAGCGTCCCGATGGAGCCGCGCGAGTAGGCGTCAAGAACCCAGCGCAGCCGTCGCCGGTCGACACGCCCGCGCCGGTGCCAGACGCGAGGGTACCGGCGTGGTGTCGGAGACGGGGTCTGGGCCATGGCTGCGCCGGCCCCGGACATTCGGGGACGAAGCGGCCTCGGGCTGCGGCGAGCCGGCTCGGTCCCAACCCTGGAAGGGGTAGACCGAGGAGGTGGGTCAGCCGCCGATGGGGTAGCGGCGGCGCGGCGGAGTTGCGCCGCGAGCGCCTCGAATTCTGCAGCCCTCGCGAGCAGCGCCTGCCGTGTCGCGGCCTCAACCTCGGCCGGTTCGCCTGCCGGCGGGGAGAGCCCGCCGCGCCCCTCTCGTGGACCGCCAGTTGCCGCCCGGCTCACGTGCGCCCGTCGAGGAGGGCGAGGAGGGGGCCCTCGTTCACGTCCGCGCAGATAGCGACGACGGCGGTGACCGAGATGGCGTGCGGTCGTCCATCAAGGTCGCGTACAACGACACAGGGGCCGATCCTGCGGCTGTTTTTCTCAACAGGCATGGTGAGTCTTTCAGGGATGATGGTGAAGAATGGGGGCTGCAGGAGCGTGAGCAGCGGTCCTCGACGTGCCTGTTGCTCAGGCGGCAGATGACGCAGCGCCACCCGGGATGGCTGCACTTTGGTGAGCGGTCCCCACAAGTGGGTGATCCCGCCTGCCATTTTTCGCATTCCAGTCTGCCGGGCTTCAGTGCAGCTCGAGCGCCGTCAGCGCATCCAGCTGGTGTGCGGATGAGAGTTCACTTCTCGCATACGGCGACAACGGCCTGCAGAAGGTTGTTGATGGTGGCCGTGGCTGACGGCAACGAAGGTGTCAGGCGGAAGCCGATCCTGACCAATGCCAGGACATCGTCAGTGAGGTGATCAAACCCTGATCCATTCCACTTCGTCGAGGCTGATCTCGTCACGCCGCCGGTCGTAGAGCTGGGTGGTGCGGGTGCTGGCGTGGTTCGCCATGGCGGCAGCTTTCTCGAGCGTGCCGCCGTTCCTCAAGTAAGCGGTGATGCCGGTGGCGCGGAAGGTGTGGTTGCCGATCCTGGTGCCGAGCCCGCTCACGGGCGGCGCGGCGCTGGATCATGGCGTAGGCGTTGGCCTGCGGCAGGGGGGTGCGCGTCAGTTGTAAAAGTCTGTACTTGATCTGACGGTTGCCGACTTGGCGTGGCGGGTGTCCGCCAAGTCGAAGCTGTCAGGCGCCGCGGGTCACGCGGCCTCGCCGATCTGCTGTTTTTCGCGCGCGAGGGGGCGGCTGTCCAGGAAGGTCTGCATTGGCGTCTTGCCGAAGCACCAGCGACCCTGATGAGTGCGCGCCTCGTTGTAGTACCTCATCCATTCGTCGAGGTCGGCCTGTAGTTCCTCGATGGAGCGGTAGACCTTCTTGCGGAAGGCCACGCGGTAGAACTCGTCCAGCAGCGTTTTGTGGAAACGCTCGCAGATACCATTCGTCTGCGGGCTCTTCGTCCGTGTCCGCGTGTGGTCGATGTCCTCGACGGCTAG
>NZ_JBHMFT010000073.1:0-12367 GCF_051433195.1 Falsiroseomonas sp. E2-1-a20
GGTTGCTGCTGCGCGCGCCTTTGCTGCCGCCGGACGGTTTCCGGTGAAGGCCGTCGCTGAAGCCCTCGGCGTGGCCCGATCCGTCCTCGCTCCATCGGCCAGGGCTCCAGCGCCCGGACGCCGAGGTAGACCACCCCTGCCGGAGCACGACCTCCTGGCCCGCATCATGGAGTTGATCGCCGAGTTGCCGACCTACGGCTACCGGCGGGTCCACGCCCTGCTGCGCCAGCAAGCGGAACTGGAGGGCTGGCCACCTTCAAACCACAAGCGCGTCTGGCGCGTCATGAAGGCCTACAACCTCCTCCTGACCCGCCACGCGGGCGGGGTGGAGCGCCGCCACGACGGTCGCGTCGCCGTCGAGGCCCGAAACACCCGCTGGTGCTCGGACGGCTTCGAGATCGCCTGCGACAATGGCGAGCGGGTCCGGGTCGCGTTCACCCTCGACTGCTGCGACCGGGAGGCCATTACCTACGTCGGCACAACAGGCGGCATCACCTCCGAGCACGTGCGGGACATGATGGTCGAGGCCGTCGAGCGGCGGTTCGGCCTCGTCAACCGCCTGCCCATGCCCATCGAGTGGCTCAGCGACAACGGCAGTTGCTACGTCGCCCGAGAAACCCGGCGGTTCGCCAGCAATCTTGGCATGCTCCCGAGGACTACGCCGCTCCAGAGCCCGCAGAGCAACGGCATGGCCGAGGCCTTCGTCCGCACTTTCAAGCGCGACTACGCCCGCGTCCGGCCCTGCCCTGATGCCCAGACCGTCCTGCAGTCACTCCCGGACTTCACCCACTACAACGAAATCCACCCCCACAGCGCGCTTGGATACCGCTCCTCGCGCCAGTTCATCCGTGCCACGTTAACAGCCTGATCCTGTCCGGGAATTCGGGGGCAACAACAGCCCCTGCTTGCGGAAAACGGATAGCGAGTTCGAATGCCGTCGTTACTCTCATTGCCGTTCGCCACCGTTCGTGACGTGAAAGCCGCAGTGCCGAGCTTCTCGCGCTGCAGACCCTGACTGACAGGAGCAGCCTAACCCAGTTCGACACTTTGCTGCGCGCCGCTTTCGCGCGGGCCAGGTGTGCAGACTTTCAACCGCAGGCTTCGCGCGAGCGGCGGAGCCGGTCTGATCTACAGGGACGCGCCGGCAAAAACTCCATCCACGGGAGACAGGGATGAGCCTCAGGAAAGTACTCCTTGCCACAACACTTCTTGCCTTGCCGGTCGTCGCACTGGCGCAACCGGTCAACGGCCTTTATGTCGGCGCCGGCGCCGGCGTGAACTGGCTGCAGGAATCCGACCTCACCACGCAGGGCAATCTCAGCCGCGCGCTCACGGCCGCAGGTGTCGGCCGTAGCGGTACGGCTAGCTTCGACTATGGCTGGTTGGGCGTTGTCAGCATCGGCTATGGCTTCGGCAACGGTGTGCGTGTCGAACTCGAAGGCAATTACCGTGACAACAGTATCGACGGTATCTCCGGGTTCACCGGCATCTCTGCGCCGCGCAGCCAGGGTGGTAGCATCAAAAGCTATGGCGTCATGGCGAACGCCTTCTACGACTTCGACCTCGGCCCGGGCGCCTTCGTCATGCCGTATGTCGGTCTTGGTGCAGGCTATATCGTGCAGAACTGGGACGCCGTACGGATCCGTAACGCCAGCGGTGCATCGGTGGCACTCGACGGCGACAATGGCAACTTCGCCTATCAAGCGATTGCCGGCGCAGCTATCCTGATCGCCTCCGTTCCCGGCCTGGCCATCACGGCCGAGTACCGCTTCATGGGTACGCTGTCGGACGACATTGACGCACGTTTCGTCGGCGCGGGTGGCGGTGCGGTTCAGACACGAGGCTCGGTCGAGGTCGATAACCTCAACCACAGTCTGCTTCTCGGCATCCGGTATGCATTTGGGGTGGCGCCACCGCCGCCGCCGGTCGTCGAGCCCGTCGCGCCTGCCCCGGCGCAGCAACCGGCGGTAGCACGTACCTACCTGGTGTTCTTTGACTTCGATCGGGCCGACCTGACCGACCGTGCCAGGCAGATCATCGCCGATGCGGCGCAGGCTTCGACGCAGCTGCAGACCACGCGGATCGAGGTGGCGGGCCACGCTGACCGCGCCGGCAACCCGCAATACAATCAGCGCCTTTCACAGCGTCGCGCGGATGCAGTGGCGGCGGAGCTGGAGCGCCGCGGTATCTCTCGCAGCCAGATGACCATCCAGGCCTTCGGCGAAACCCGCCCGCTTGTGGCCACTGCCGACGGCGTACGCGAACCGCAGAACCGGCGGGTCGAAATCGTCATGAAATAATTCAGGACCTGCCTCCCTCGCGCTCGCGGGGGAGGAGTCGGCGAGGCCATCTGATGAATGCGCGGCAAGAGGAAACACCCATGAAGCGTCGCTCCGTCCTTGTTTTACCGCTGGGCCTTTCGGCACTGGCAGCCTGTGCCTCCGTCGACACGAACCAGGTCAGCAGCATCGTTGGTGTTATCGAGACTGTCGATCCCGCGTCTCGCGAGGTTCTCATTCGTGGTGATGCAGGTGCGCAGTCAGGTTCTTTGCTGACGGTGTTTGCGGGCCTCGGCGTTGCGCGGCTCAACATGCTTCGCCCAGGCGATCGCGTAACCGTGCGGTACTATCAGGCGCTTGCTGCCCGCGTGGCATCGCCGATCTCGACCGCTGCACAAACTTCAGCGGCCTTCACCGCGGAGCGCGATGCGGACCGCCCCGGCGGCGAGGTCACGCGCGTCCGCAGCGGCCGCGTGACCATCACCGCGGTGGATGCCCAGACAGGAACGGTTAGCTTCACGGGTCCAAGCGGCACGTCGCGCACCGTGACGCCGAAGAACCCGGAGGTCCTCGCCTTTGTGCGGCGCCTGCGCGTCGGCCAGCAGGTGGACATGACCTACGAGGAAGCACTCGCAATTTCGATCGAGCCAATGGAGCCGGTGCGCGCTCCCGGCTGACGAGGTGCGGTCGGATCGGACTGTCTGCTGCGCCTTCGGTTCCGCTCACTTCAGGACCCCCTCAAATGCCTCGCCCAGAACACCGACGCGAACAGGCGGATGCCTAGGGCAGATTCGCGGAGCGCGCCGCGGACCACTGTGCCGGGGCAGCCGCTGGTCTTCTCGACCCTGGGCCTGCCCGCGCGGCAGCAGTTCGAAGCCTGGAACGCTTCCAGCACCGGCACCATGGAAGTGACGCCCCTGGCGGATCCGACGGCTGGCTTCCCTGCCGAGTGGGTGGTCTGGGCGCTTGGCCCGATCGCGCTCATGACGATGCGGGCACCGGCCGCGCGACTGGTGCGGACCGCCACTGCTGCCCGCCGGAGTTCGCTGGACCATTGGATGGTCAACATCGCGCTGCGCGGTGATCGGCAGATCCGAGCGGATGCATCGGTCCTTACGATTCCCGCAGGCGTGGCCAGCATCTCCGCCTTGAATGAGGTCCTCGAGTCCAGGCGCTCAGAGATCGAATGGCTCTGCCTGTTTCTTCCGCGCGACTTCGTGCCCGAAATTTCCTCGTCGCTGAGCGCCTCCTGTGGCGCACCGCTCGGCACCTCGATGGGTCGCATCCTGGCGGCCTTCCTCATCCAGCTCGCAGCCGAGGTGCCCTCCCTGAGCCTGGCGGAGCAGGCGCGCGTTGTCGGCTCGACCCGCGCCATCGTCGCGGCATCGATCGCACCCTCCGCCGAGGCGATGGTGGCCGCGCAGGCGCAGATCGATCTCGTTCAGCTCTCGCGTGTAAAAGTCATCATCCGGCAGCATTTGCGGTCTGCCCTCCTCACGGCGGAGCGCCTCAGTCGCCTGGCAGGCATCTCGCGTTCGCAGCTCTATCGGCTGTTTGAACGTCAGGGCGGCGTGGCGCGCTACATCCAATCGGAGCGGCTGCGAGCAGCGTGCCGTGCGCTCGCCGCGCCGGAGGGTGGGCGTGACATTTCGGATATTGCGGAGGATGTGGGTTTCTTCGATCCCTCCGCATTCAGTCGTGCCTTCCTGCGGGAATTTGAAGTCAAGCCGAGGGAATTCCGCGCAGCCGCGTTGGCGGGCCAGGCAGTCGTGATGCCGCGGGGTCGCATCAAGCCGACCACCACAAACCTCGCGGATTTCCTAGGTCGCCTGTAGCAATGCAGATGTTGCCTCGGCCACCCGGCACCGGCGCATCAGCACCAGCACCAGCAAGGAGGCGTTGGTACCGCGCCTCTTGCGGGAACCGGATAGCGGGGCAAAGGCCCCGGTGCGACGCTGCTCCGGAGGATTAGGGAAGGCCGGGAATGATCATCGGACGCCGCGCGCTGGGTGCCGCCACTCTTGCCGTCGGGGGTGGGGCGGTCGTGCGGCGCGACGTTGCCGCGCAAGCCTCTGGGTCACCGGCCGCCACGTGGATGGGGGCCGCGCCGGTGAGGTTCGAGGGTGGGTATGACAGTGTCATCGGGCGGCTCGATATGCCGCTTGGCTTTCCGACGCCGCAGACTTCCGTGCTGCTGCAGGAGGCGCTCGATGTCCAGCGAGCGACACAGGCCTATCTCTGGGCGCTTCCGCTAACCGGCTTTGCGCAGTGGCAGGCCGAGCATGAACGTGCTTTCGGGGCCCGAGACGGCGACCTGGTTTCCTTCGAGAGCTTCACCGACAAGCTGGGCCTGCTGACCGCGAATGCGACGACGCCCTATATCATCGGCTTTGCCAACCTCGACCGCACAGGGCCGCTGGTCATGGACGTGCCGGCGGGGCCGACCGCTGGCGGTTTTCTTGATTTCTGGCAGCGGCCGGTCAGCGACATCGGCCAGACCGGACCCGATGCCGGGCGCGGTGGGCGCTTCGTCATCCTTGGTCCGTCGCACCGGCAGGTGCCGGCCGAGGGCCGCTACGTCGTTCGCTCGCCCACGACCAACGTCTTCATCGGCACGCGTATCCTGCTGACCGGCGCGGCAGAAATCGCGGCGCTGCGCAGCGCATTCCGCGTTTACCCGCTCGCGCAGGCAGCCTCGCCGCCGGACTCGATCCGCTATATCCGTCCCGATGGCAGGCCCTGGAGCGGCACGCAGCCGCGCGGCCTGGCCTATTGGGCGCTCCTGGCCAAGATGGTGAACGAGGAGCCGGCCCATGAGCGCGACCGGCTGATCCTTGCGGGATTGGTGCGTCTCGGTATCGAGAAGGGCAGGCCGTTCGCCCCTGATGTGGGTCAGCGCCGCATCCTGGAACAGGCAAGCGTCGTGGGCGAGGCCATGGCGCGGGTCAAGGGCTACGACGCACGTCCGCCGGGCGCTGAAATCTGGCCGTCGCGGCGCTGGCACTATGCGCTGAACTTTGCGCCCGACCAGCGCTTCCAGAACCATGATGCGCTCGACGAACGTGCGGCCTATTTCTACGAGGCGGTCACTGTTTCGCATGGAATGACTGTGCGTCAGGCGGGACCGGGGCAGGTCTATCTTGGCACCGCGAAGGACAAGCACGGCGACTTCCTCGATGGCGGGCGCAATTATCGCCTTCGCGTGCCGAAGGATGCGCCGGCCGAGCAGTTCTGGTCCATCACGGCCTACGACAATGATACGCGCTGCTTCATACCCGTTCCGCAACAGCGCGCGGATCGTTCGTCGCGCGATGACATTGCATTGAACGCAGACGGGTCGGCCGACATCTTCTTCGGACCGGCGCCGCCGGCGGGACGTGAGCAGAATTGGGTGCCGACCCTGCCAGGCCGCAGCTGGTTCGCGCTGTTCCGCCTCTACGCGCCAAAGGCGGCCTTTTTCGACCGGAGCTGGGTGCTCAGCGACATGGAAAGCGCCTGAACCACGCGCCGTGTCCAGCCATCCAGCCCTACCGGAGAAGGCACCATGGAAACCATCACAACACGCCGCGACATTCTGCTCGGCGGCTGCGCCATGATGGGCGGAATCGCGACCCACAGCGCACCAGGCGTTGCGCAGCCTCTGCCAGATCCGGCTGAGATTCGCGCCATCGCAAAGGAGGCCTTCATCTACGGCTACCCTCTGGTGGACAGCTATCGAATCCAGCACGCCTACTTCGTGGATCATGCCAATCCCGAGTTCAAGGCGCCGTACAACACGCTGACCAACATCGCCCGGGTCTTCACCCCGGAAGACCGGGCGGTCCAGACGCCGAATTCAGATACGCCCTACTCGTTCATAGGCCTGGATCTCAGGGCAGAACCACTGATTCTCACCGTGCCTGCGGTAGCCGGCAACCGATATTACAGCATCCAGTTGATCGATTCCTACACCTTCAATTTCGACTACATAGGCAGCCGTACCGCCGGGAATGGCGGAGGACAATTCCTGATCGCGGGCCCAAACTGGCGCGGCGAGATTCCGCCCGGCATCGCCCGCGCGATCCGGAGCGAGACGGAACTGGCCTTTGGGCTTTACCGCACACAGCTTCTGGCGCCCGACGACATCGAGGAGGTGCGGGCCATCCAGGCGGGTTATCGGGTGCAGCCGCTTTCATCCTTTTTGGGCCAGACGCCGGCGCCCGCCGCGCCCGCGATCGACTTCGTCCCTCCGCTGGGGCAGGCGCAGCAGCGCAATTCGCTCGACGTGTTCCGCGTCCTGAACTTCGTTCTGCGCTTCTGCCCGACGCATCCGTCGGAGGTGGCATTGATGCAACGCTTGGCGCGCATCGGCATTGGCGCCGCCATGCACTTCGACCCTGCCGCGCTGGATGCCAGGTCTCGTCTTGCGTTCGAGCGGGGCATTGCCGATGCCTGGCAGGATTTCAACAGCATCAAGCAGCGCATGGATCGGGGTGAGGTCACGTCGGGGCAGGCGTTCGGCACACGCGATTTCCTGCGCAACGACTACCTGTTGCGCATGCTTGCCGCCGTGGTCGGTATCTACGGCAATTCGCGGGAAGAGGCGATTTACCCATTGTTTGTCGTGGATAGCGATGGCGCGCCCCTGAATGGCGGGAGCCGTTATACGCTGCGCTTCGCGGCGGACGCTTTGCCGCCCGTGAACGCCTTCTGGTCGGTAACCATGTATCGTCTTCCGGAAAGTCTGCTGGTCGCCAACCCGCTCAACCGCTACTTGTTGAACTCCTCGATGTTGTCGGGCTTCGTTCGTGACTTCGACGAGGGTATCACCTTCGATATCCAAGCCGGCGAACCGAACCCGGGGCGCGAGCCGAATTGGCTTCCGGCGCCGAATGGTTCGTTCATGTTGGTGATGCGGCTCTATTGGCCGAAGCCGCTAGCATTCGACGATGGCTGGCGGGTACCGCGTTTGCAGAAGGGGCTGCAACGGTGAATGTCAAAGCAAGGTGGACCTCATCGCAGCAGTGGGCTGGACGGTGGCGTGGCGGTGCGTGTGTCCGCCTTCCCCGAGACTGTGCGGAGGTTGTCGACGCCGGCTAGGTGAGTATTCGCAATCCCACCGGCGAAAAAAAGTGAGCAGGTGGCAGCTCTTTGCCGATCTGGCGTCCGCAGTTGATCCGAATAATGGGAACGCGCTCGCCCGGCTTCACCGCTGTTGTGAGGTCGGACAGCATGGCTGTACCGTCGGCCGCCGCGACCCACAGCTCCTGGACCACGAATTTCGATGTCGGTCCACGGTGGTGGCCGGCCAGGTGCGATCGGCGGCGGTGGCGTCGGCAGCAGCGGCGCGTCCGCCGCCTCATCCCGCAGCCTTGCCCAGAACTGCTCGCCGTGGCGGTCCGCACCGAGCAGCCAGAGCGCCGCGCGGGCCAGGACCGCACAGTCCAGCGCCTCGTTGCGCTCGCGCAGCTTGGCCCATTCCTGCCGCGCAAAGCCGCGCCGATCCTTCGCGGTGCGCAGCTGCTCCGCGACCAGTTGCTTCACCCACTCCGCCTCGATCGCGCGGGGCAGATGCACCCAGCCTGGCGGCAGGTCCTCCGCATCGCCGCGGCCAAGCCAGAGCCGGCGATAGAGATCGGCCTACCAGGTGGAGACCGACACCGTCCAGAGCTTGAGGCCGAGCCGGAGCTTCTGGCCGTTGACCAGTGCATCCACCGGCGTCGGGCCCTGGACCGGCTGCGCTCGGTTCCAGCCATCGATGCCCTTGGTCGGCGCAATGCGCGGATCCCGCAGGCGCCGCAGGTGGCCATAGACGGCGGCGGTATCCCGGCCGCCGGTATCGACGCAGAGCCGGGCGATGCGCGTCGCACCAACGCCCTGGCGTGGCCAGTCCCGTGCGAGCAGCTTCGCCAGTTCGTCCCAGGGCTCTCGGTCTCGCGGGCTGCCCGCAATCACAACATGATCGACAAGCCAGGAGGAGAACCCCTCCTCCCAGCCCCAGAGGTCGCACTCCAGGCGGTCGTCCTGGACGTCCACGCCGGCGGTGAGAACCAGGGCGCCCGTGGGCACCACACCCATCGGAAAGTCCTCGCGGCGTTCGACCAGGCGCTCCCGATCCGGCGCCTCGCCCTGCTCCTGCCAGGTCTCGCCGAGCACCGTGTTCTTGAAAGTCTTGATGTCCTCCGGCTTGCCCTGGGCGGCCTCCAAATCCCGGGCGATCTGTTCCCAGGAGAGCCAGCCCACGGGCGAGTAGAGCGCCGAGATGTGGAAGCCGATCGTGTGCGGATCCTGGCCCTCGGCGGTCGCGCGCCATTCCCCGCCGCCGAGCATGGCGGTCTTGTCGTGCTCCTGCATCGGGTGGTCGCATGTCGAGCAGTGATACCGCGCCGTCTCGGGCGCCCCTTTCTCCCAGATCAGCCGCTCGAAGCGCAGCCACTGCATATCGCCACACGCCGTGCACGGCACGACGAAGCGCCTTTGGTCGCTCGCCAGATACTCCCGCTCGATCCGGCTGCGGCCAGAGATGGTCGGCGTCGAAACCAGGAAGGCCTTACGCCGCCAGCCGAAGGTGCGCGCCCGGGCCTCGGCCAAGGCGATCGGATCACCCTCACCGGCGACATCGCCCGGATAGGCATCCACCTCGTCGAGGAACAGGAACCTCGCCGTCATCGAGCGCAGCCCGACCGCGCTGTTGGCCCCGGTCAGCACCAGGATGCCGCCGGGGAATTCCTTCGACAGCATGGTGTTGCCGCTGTCGCGCGCGCGGGCCGGAGCCACGCGCTCCCGCAGGGCGGGCGTCTCCTCCAGCAGCGGGTCGATGCGTTGGCGCGAGAAGCGCTTGGCCAGCTCCACGGTCGGCTGCACCGCCAGCGCGGGCGCCGGCACGTGGTGCATGATGTAGCCGAGCCAGTTGTTTCCGCTCTCGGTCGCACCGACCTGCGCGCCCTTCATGAACACGACGCGCCGGGCGGGATGCACCGCGGACAGCGCGTCCATCACGTCCTTGAGGTACGGCGTGCGGCTGGTGCGCCAGGGGCCCGGCTCGGCCGAGGCGCGGCTGCCGAGCATGCGGTGGCGCTCGGCCCATTCCGACACCGTCAGCTGCGGCGGCGGGCGCAGCATGGCGCCGACGCGACGGCGCACATGCTCACGACTGCGGAGACCGGTCCCCTCCGAGGCCCGCTGGATCGAAGCGATCGGCCGCCTCCGTCAGCAGGCCGTTGATGTGGCTCTGCAGGATGGTCTGCAGCAGATACGGGTCGACGCCCATCTCGGCGGCGATCAGGCCGGAGACGCGGGCGGGCCAGTTCAGCAGCGCGTCACGCACCGTGCTGCCGATCTCGTCGAGCGCGGCATTCGCCTCGGTGACATTGACCAGGCGGCGCTTGGTCTCGTCGAGCGAAAGGCGCTGCGCCTCCACCTTGAGCGCGAGCTGCGCGACCTTCAGACGCGCGAAGGGCGTGGCCTCGGCGCCCGCGCTGCTGGCCAGGGGCGAGCGGGCGGATCGGCGGTCTCGGTGAGGCGGCGGCGGGTCTTGTCGGTATCCCACTGGCCGTCCGGCTCGCCGGCGATGCGGCCCGCGCGTTCGGCCTTGTGGATGGCGGTGTCGCTGACGCCAAGGCGACGGGCGGCCTCGCGGGTGGAGGCGGTCATTTCCGGCATGGCGGCGACCTCCCGCCGCGCGTGATGGTCATCACGAGCAAGGGCCCGCTACCGTCTGGCGGCGGGCCCTCGACGTGTCCGGCTTGGTTGTCAGGCCGGCAGGTGGTAGATGATGAAGGAGCCCTTCGCGCCCGCCTTGTTCGGGCCGACCATGCGCTCCCGCGACTTTACCTCGACCGCGTGACCCTTCTTCTTCAGCCCGGCGAAGAAGCCGCGGACCGTGTGCTGTGCCCATCCCGTCGCCTCGGCGATCTGCGCGACCGTGGCACCCTCGGGCCGGCGCAGCATGGCCAGCACCTGCTCCTGCTTTGTGCCCTCCCGCGGCTTGCGTGGCGCTCCGGCCTCGCGCGCGGCGCGGGCCGGCTTACCAGCGAGCAGGGTGCGCAGCGCCTCCATCGGGGCATCGAGCGCGGCGATCATGTCCGTGGCGCGGTTGGCGTCGTCGTCCCAGGCGGCGAGGATCGCCGCGGCGGTGTCGCGCAGGCTGGCGCGGGGCGTGGCGGCGCGCGCCGCGAGAGCCTGGTCGAGCAGGGCGATCTCCTCCGCCAGGGGCGCGGCCTGGGCGGCTTCGGCGACCGTGGCGTCCTGTGCGGCGGGCCCCGTGGCCGGCGCCACCGTGGGCGCCGTGTCGGGCACGCTGCCCTCGATGCCCGAGCAGTCGGGCTCGCCGGCCACCGCGTCGCCCTCGTTCGGGTCGATGCCGATGGCGCGTAGCCCCTCGTCGGTGATACGCGCCACGATCCAGGTGCCGTCGTCATCCTGGCGCCAGCCGAGCCCGACATGCTCCCGCGGGGCGTTGATCTCGGTGAGCGGGTTGTTCTTGATCAGGCCGCGGAACACCGCGTTGCGCGCCGCGGCCGGGAGCGTCTTCGGCGCGTGGGCCAGGCCCATATCGTGCTGCGTGGCGGCGCTGAGAATCACGCGCTGGGTGTCGGAAAGCTTGGTCATCGTGGTGGTCTCCGGTTCCGGGTGCCGGTCATCGGCCCCTACTGCCGGGAGCCCCGCCGGCGTGGCCGGTCGGGGCGGTGCGGGAGTGGCCCGCGTCAGGCTTCGTATTCGCCGCGTCGAAAATGCTGATCCGCGATGTCCTTCAGCTTCGCGGTGGCATCCGAAAGCCAGGACGCTTCGCTCCAGAGCACCGTCTCGGGATCCGCGCCGAAATGGTCCTCGCTGGCCTGGGTGAGTTCGGCGAGGAGGGCGTCGAATTCGGCCTTCTTCGCCAGGAAGGCGGCCAGGCTCCGTTCCTGGTTGCGGGCGGCGCGGGCGTCGCGGTCGGTCATGGTCGTCTCCGTCGTGTGGTACAGGGCATCCCCTGCGCGTGACGGACCATTCGCGCTGTGGCGCGCACGAGCCAAGCAAGGTGCAGCGTTATCTTATTGCGATGATTGAGCTTCTTGGATCGTCAGATGATCCTGGCCGCTCCCAAGACCGGCGCCCTGGCGCAGAGCAACTGAGGGGCCATGTCTGCGGCATGAACACGTCCAGCGCCGCGCCCACCACGACCGTCTACTACGATGGCGCGTGCCCGATCTGCTCACGCGAGATCGGTCAGTACCGCAAGGTCCAAGGTGCGGAACGGCTCGACTTCGTCGACGTCACCGCGTGCGATGCGAATGGTCTCGGTCCTGGCCTGTCGCGCGAGGCGGCACTGGCGCGCATGCATGTCCGGCGCGCCGACGGCAGTCTGGCGTCCGGTGCCGCCGCCTTTGCCGAAATCTGGCAGCAGCTCCCGAAGCTCGCATGGGCCGGGCGGCTCGCAGCATCGCCGATCGTGCTTCCCGTCCTGGAGATCGGGTACCGGGTCTTCCTGCGCGTCCGCCGCCTCTGGCGGTAACAACCTACGTCGAGGTGGCAGCCCGGCACGACGCGATGTCCGCAAAGACCCGCTCGTCACTCTCCAGCACCGCAGCCTCGCCGGTCGTATCCTGCCACCGGCGCACGATGACGTCGGCATAGGCGGGATCGATCTCCAGCAGCACGGCGCGCCGCCCCGTGCGGTCCGCGGCGATCATGGTGGTGCCGGAGCCACCGAAGCAGTCCAGCACCGTGTCCCGCGGCTTGCTGCTGTTGCGGATGGCGCGCTCAACCAACGCCACAGGCTTCATAGTGGGATGAAGGTCGTTCCGCGCCGGCTTGTCGAAGTGCCCGACATTCCCCTGGTCGCGCGCGCCGCACCAGTAGTGCTGCGCGCCCGCATTCCAGCCGTAGAGCATCGCCTCGAACTGCTGATGATAGTCGGCGCGGCCGAGCGCGAAGGTGTTCTTCGCCCAGATGATGGTGCTGGACCACTTGCCGCCCGCTTCCTGCCAGACGCGATGCAGCGTCGGCCATTCTGAGCAGGACATGCAGACGTAGCAGGCGCCCTTGGTGACCGAGAGCAAATTGGCGAGGGCGGGGCGCAGGAACTCGGGAAAGCCACCGCCGAGCGCGTCATTGGCGGCGGCGGT
>NZ_JBHMFT010000074.1:0-12233 GCF_051433195.1 Falsiroseomonas sp. E2-1-a20
GTAGAGCTCGTACTCGTGCCGGTCATGAGCGCCGCAGTACTCGGTGCCGCGGTCGGTCAGCACGCGGTCGATGCGCAGCCCGTGCTCGTCGAAGAAGGGGATCACCCGGTCATTCAGCAACTCCGCCGCGGTCAGCGCGGTCTTCCGGTCGTAGAGCTTGGCGAAGCCCACCTTCGAGTAGGTGTCGATCGCCGTCTGCTGATAGATCCGCCCCACCCCCTTCAGGGTGCCGACGTAGAAGGTGTCCTGCGCGACGCAGTAGCCGGGGTGTTCGCTCTCGAACTCGCCATGGGCCTCCTTGTCGGCCTTGGCCTTCTCCAGCGCCACCAGCTGGCTCTCGGTCAGCACGCCGCCCTCTTGCGCCACCTTCGCCTCGAGCGCCTTCAACCGGTGCTTCATGATAGCCAGGTCGTGGCGCAGCCAGATGTTGCGCACGCCGAAGGGGGACACTTCGATCCCCCGCTGGCGCAACTCGTTGGCAACGCGCGCCTGGCCCCAGGCGGGTTGCTCGACGGCCATTGCGACGACGGCCTCCTCGACCTCCGGCGCCACTCGGTTCCTCAAGTTTGGCTTGGCCTTTGTCATCTCGGCCAGTGCCAACTCGCCGCCGCGGTCGTAGAGGTCGCGGAAGCGGTAAAAGCTGTCCCGGCTGTAGCCGAGCACGCGACACGCCTGGGTCACGTTGCCCAGCTGCTTGGCCAACTCCAGCAGGCCAACCTTGGCGCGGATCACCTTCCGTTCGGTCTGGGTCATGGGGCTCTCCCATCGGTCCAGCCGGGGCGCTGCGCTTCGCCTATGGCTCCGCGCCCCGGCCTCTCTCCCCGCCGATTATACCAACCGTCCGGTCAAGTCGAAACTTCTACACGTCAGTCGCTTCGTGCCGCGCCCGAGGGTACGGAACAGCGGCCCCTTCGGATCGTCGCCCAGACCCGCGCCGTCGATATAGGCGTGCAGGTACGCCTCGAGCGTGTGAGCCTCGGCAACCGTCCGCGCTCCGGTGCTTACCATGATATCTTCCATCGACGCGGGATCGACGTCGAACCGCACGATCACGAGCCGGCGCCTTGAGGCATAGCCCGCAGCGCGTCCACTTCGCCGCAGGTCCCGTACCCAATCCGCCAGCGGCGGGGCACGGCCGGCCGCTGCCTCCGCGGCGAGGCACTGGCTCGCGCGTCGAACAGCGGCCCGCATATCGCTCGGCACATAAGCACGGCCTCGCGCCACGATAAGCGGCACGCGCCGCCGGCGTTGCCGGCGCGCAGCACCATCATCAGTCATCATCCTGTCCTGTCGTGTTGGATTTCATGGTCTTCCGGTCGCGACCGGCTGGGGGTGCTGCGCGACCGGCACGTCGCGGCAGGCGTAGGTCAGCGACGTGCCCGCGAATTGAGAGGTGTATCGGCGGTGGCACGTCTAGTCGCCTCCGGTGCCAGCGTCCTTGCCGTTTTTGGGGCAGCCAAGCACAAGCCGCGCGCGAGCAATCATCAAGCTGATCACGAATGCTGCCCACCCGTCATCCCGCTGGAGCGCCTCCTCGCGCATGGCTTCGAGATCGTCGAGGACCTCACCCGGCGTGATCCACGGCTCTCCATCCACGGGAACATCGCTGACGAGCACGTGCATCTCATCCCGTCGGCAGTAGCGCAGAACCCCATCGGGATCGGTTCCCATGCTGCCAGGCCGCGCTTGAAGCGTGGCATAGTATGCGTCGACCGCCGGATCCGGCCGGTCCACCGCCTCGTGCATGCGTCGGTTAAACTCGAGCCCCTCCTCCTCGGTTAGCTCGTCTCGACGAAGCTTGCCGGCAAGGGCGCGATCCACGCGACTGTTTCTCGTCATCGCGGCCTCCTGAGGCGAGCGACCGCCCGCGGCACGACCGGGACGAGCATCACCCAGCCGCGCGCCGCTTCGAGCAGGATGCGACGCCGGCGCCGCCGGCACATGACCAGCATGGCCACCATGCGCGCGCGGGCCGGCAGCAGCGACATGCACGCGATTGCCGGCATCCTCACCGCCACCGGATCGACCAACCAGGCGCGCTGCCGCCTCGCTAGCCTTCTCGTGGCCATTCTCAATGCCCCCTGCATGGCTATGCGATCCTGCGCCAGGTCGTGCCTGGCGGTAGGCGCCATTCCGCCTCGGCGCGCTCCTGCATGCGGCGCAGTTCCTCCGGGACCTTGTCCCCAGGCCATGGATCTCCCACGAGCTGAATGAGCCGGCCACGATGGTTTCGGGCCATCCTGCCCTCAAGGTCCAGATCCTCCAGATGCGACCCGATGTAGGGCTCCCCGTCGAGTAGGCCGCCCGGGCTCAGCCGGTCATGGCCGACGATCCAGCCCTGCACGTGCCGCGTCGGCGGAACGTCGGGAGCAGCGCGCTCCACCACAATCCAGAGACGGATCCGTGCGTGGAACATCATCGCTGCCCCTTGCCGTTGAACCAGGCAGCCGCCTGTTCGAGGGGTGCATCGACGCGCACGAGGCGCCCGGCCGGGAGGAGCAGGACCGAACCCTCGTTGTCGTCCGAGCAGATTGCGGCGACGGCGGTGACGGAGAGGGCGTGTGTGCGGCCGTCGATGTCTTGCACGACGACGTAGCGGCCGATCCTGCGGCCGTCGTTTTCAATAGGCATGGTCAGGGCTTTCAAAGATGATGTTTGAGGAAGGGGGCTGTGGCGGGAGCAGGACTCGGGGGTTATCGGTCGTCGATGTCGCCGTAGCTCAGGCGTCGGACGACGCGGCTCATCACGCCCCGCGATACGCCGAGGTCACCGGCGATCGCCTGCAGCGTCTCGCCCCCTGCACGCCGCCGCCGTGCCTCGCGGACCTCGTCGTCGGAGAGCAGCCGCAGGCTGCGGCCGGCCTGCCCTCGCAGGTGCTGGCCGCGCTGGCGGCAGCGCCGCACCAGACGGCGCGACAGCGGCAGTCGCGTTTGTCCCGCGAGAATTTGCGAGATCCGCGCCGGCGTGACACCCAGCCGTCTGGCGACGTCCCCCAGGCTCAGACCAGGAGTTCCCCTGCTGTAGGCCTCCAGCAGCCGGAGCAGCTGCCTGCGGTCGACCCGCTCCGCCCGCTGGCCAGGCGCACGCTGTCGTCTCGGCGTGATGGTGGCGAGGGTCGTCATTGCACGGGGCCCCGCCCCCGGAGCGACGCGAGCCGGGCATCGTGGGCACGCCGCCGGCAGGCGATCGCGAGGCTTCGAGGCAACGGGGGGCCTTTGCACCCTGCGAGGATGTGCGAGATCGCCGACTGCGTGGCGCCGAGCCGTCCCGCGATCCCGACGAGGGTGAGCCGCGAGCCCGGCCGCGCATAGGCCGTTAGCAGCCAGCGGAGCCATCGCCTGTCGATGCGGCGGGCGCGGCGGCCGAGGACGCGGCCGCGAAGC
Source organism: Falsiroseomonas sp. E2-1-a20 (assembly GCF_051433195.1). Lineage (NCBI taxonomy): Bacteria > Pseudomonadati > Pseudomonadota > Alphaproteobacteria > Acetobacterales > Roseomonadaceae > Falsiroseomonas > Falsiroseomonas sp. E2-1-a20. Next base: position 3,384 of record NZ_JBHMFT010000074.1, read on the forward strand.
CGGAGATTCTCGGCCATGCGCGCTTGGACCGCGCGTGCGAGCCCGTCGGCGATGCCGTGCTCCCCGCGGCGGAGGATCTCCTGCAGCCGTCTGGGGTCCATGCCGCGGCCCCGTGCGACCTCGGCGAGGGCGGTGCCTGGCGCCGCGGCGAGGTAGGCGCGGAGCGCCTCCGCGACTGCGGTGGCGATGCGCGTCTCTTCCGCCTGCCGGAGCGCCACGCGGCGGCTCTGTGCTACGCGTGCAGCTGCGAGGAGGTCGGGCTCGAGGACGAGGTTGTTGTGCGTCCCGGCGAGGATCCCGATCAGGTGCGTCTCGCCGATGCCGTGCCGGCGGCAGATCTCTGTCATCGGCACCGCCGGATCGGCCACCGCAAAATCGGCGACGAGGGCGTTCAGCGACGCTGGTTTGTGGCGCCGGCGAGAGCATGCGGCGCTGAGGTTGCGGCGGTAGTCGTCGTCCCGCTGCCGTGCCCGCCGGGCAAGGCGGGCGCGTTCGCGCTGCACGTCCGGCACAAGGCGGCCGGCGGGAGCGCTTTCGCCGCCGGGCCCGAGGTTGAGGAGGCGGCTTCCGAGGGTGGCGCGGAGCGCGGCAATGCGCGCCTGCTCGGCCGCGACCAGCTCGGGCCCGGCGGCGTGCTGGGAGACGACGCGCATGATGAGGACGCTGCCGCTCTCGGCAAGACGACGGATCCACCCCGTGAGGCGGCGGTTCGTGCCCCGACGATAGCGGGCGATGGAGACGTGCTGCGCCAGGCGATCGCTCGGATGTCGGCACGTCACCCCGACGTAGACGGCCGCGCCGTCCACGGCGTCGGCGAGCTCGTAGACGAAGCCCTGCCCTGGAGGCGGAGCCTTCGGGGTGCCGGGCGGTAGGATGCAGCTCCGCCGCAGCGGCGGCATCGTCGGGTAGGCTGCTGTCCTGCACGCCTGTGGCTCGCGGCGGCGTCGCCGCGTGCGGCGGAGCACCCCGAGATCGAGGTGGAGCTGGTGGGCGGACGAGCGCGAGGGGCCGCGGGAGGACGGGGTCTTCCGGTTCATTGGGTTCCTGAGATTCGGTGCTGTGGGCGGTGGGATCCGCCAGGCCGTCCTGCCGTGGGGTCGCATCCCCCGGCACGACGGGCAGGGTTGTCGGGTCGCGGGCATGGAGGTGACCCGGGGGAAAGCGGCGAGGAAGAGCAGGCCCGGGATCTCCCGGACCCGCCCCATTTCAGGTTGCGCCGTCCTTGGTTGGCTCAGGGGCGCCCGGCCTGGATGGCGCGACGCGGGCAAGCGCCTTCGCCGCCTCGCGGAAAAGGGCATGGACGGCGCCCTCGTCCGGCATGGCCGCGCGTTCCTCCGTGCTGAGGTGAGCCGGCCAGGCGTCGCCGAGGGCGAAGCCGGGGTCGAGCGCCTCCGCCCCGAAGCCCGCGACCCTGCCGATCCGGATCAGCTCATCGTCCGTCAGCGGCACCGGCACCTGCTCGCTGTTGATGGCGAGCATGTAGGCGCCGAGCCGCGCCAGCCTTGCAGGCGCGTCCGGGTGGTGGCCGGAGGCGTGCAGCAGCCGGAGCAGGATCGCGAGGCGTCCGGTCTCGTCCTCCGGCCACGCGTGCTGGGGTGCGAGTCCGATCGCGGCCGCGACGCGGGCCACGGCCGTCACGGTGCCGCCGTCCTCCGTCAGGTGGACCGTGGTGTCCGGCACGCCGAGAGCCGCGGCTACGGCCGGCCCGTCGCTCGTGAGGACGACGAGGCGCGTGGCTGCGGCGCCAGCGATGCGCAGGCGAGTGTGGTCGAAGTGCCGAACAGTGACGTCGCGGACCGGGCCGAGCGGCAGGTGAGCAACGAATACGATGCCTTCGTCCGGTTCGGACGATGCGGGCATCGTCGTGCCTGGTCCCGGCGGCACGAATTGGGCGACGGCGGCGGGGGAGATGACGACGAGAGCGCCGATGCGGGGCGTCTCGGCGTCGGCCGGCAGCCTTGGCTGATCCGTAGTGCTGGTCTCGTCCGGCGTGCCGGCGGTGTTGCGTGGTGGTTCTGACATGTGCCGTGTCTCCGCTGAGCACCGCCCGATGCAATCTTCGGCTTCCGCGAGGGGGGCCGAGAGGGGGGCGGCATGGGTGCCCGCCCCCCGAACGGCCCCCTCGCGGGGCCTGGTTTGATCTTCCTTCCTCTTCGTCGCCGAGGCCGCGTCAGTCGGACTTCGCGGCTCCTCGCCTGCAATCCGTCAGGCGAGCGGTTGAACCCAGCGGGAGGTCGCGGATGATCGGGGGTTGGGTTCCACCCTTGATTGGTTTTCCGCGAGCAGCGTCTTTCCTAAGCGATTTTCCGCGGCTGCTACGCGCTTTTCCGCAAGGCCGCTGCCCCTGGCGGCAGGATGCCTTGTCGTTCGGCACGCCGTCCTCGCCACCTGCGGGAGCCGCAATTGGCGTGACCGCTAGCATTTACGCCGCGAAGATCCTGGGATGGGCCGCCGCTGTTGCAGCCGCGACGACTGTGAATAAGCGTAAGCGCCGGTTCCGGGCCCTCCTCCCGATGGCTTGACGGTCAGGCGGTTTTCGCGGGCGCCCAATGCCAGGGCATGAGCTCGTCGATGCGGCTCTGCGGCCAGCCATTGACGAGGCGGGTCAGCACGTCGGTGAAGTAGCGCTGCGGCTCGACGCCGTTCAGCTTGCACGTCTCCACCAGAGACGCGATGGCCGTCCATCTTTCGCCGCCGTCGTCTCCCGAGGCGAACAACGCGTTCTTTCTGCCCAGGACAACTGGGCGGATGCAACGCTCCACCACGTTGGAGTCGATGTCGAGGCGTCCGTCGTCGAGGAACCGCTCAAGACCCTCTCGATGGTTCATCGCATAGCGGATCTTCTCCGCCGTCGGCGCGCGCCCCGGCAGGCGCGCGAGCTGCGCCTCGAACCAGCGGAACAGATCCTCGACCAGCGGCTTGCCGCGGGCCCGGCGCGCCGCGCGACGGACATCCGGCGGCTTGCCGCGGACCTCCGCCTCGATGGCGTAGAGGGCTGCGATCCGCTGCAGGGCTTCGGTGGCGATTGGCACCGTCCCGCCCTTCGACAGATCGAAGAACTCTCTCCTCACATGCGCCCAACAGAACGCCAGCGTCGGCCCATCGGCCCGCGAGGAGGAGACGCTCTTGTACGCTGCGTAGCCGTCGCACTGCAGCAGCCCGGCGTAGTCGCCGAGCAACTCCTTCGCATGCTCCTGCCCGCGACCCGGCGCGTAGCGGAACACCACCGCCGGCGGCTCGCCCCCGCCCCAGGGCCGGTCATCGCGCGCGATCGCCCAGGCAAACCCTGTCTTCGTCTTGCCGCGGCCCGGATCGAGGACCGGCATCGTCGTCTCGTCGGCGAACAGCCGCGCCGAGCCCAGCAGGATCTCGCGCAGCCGCGCCACCACGGGCTTGAGCTCGTTCGCCGCCACGCCCACCCAGGAGGCCAGCGTGTCGCGGCCGATCTCGATGCCCTGCCGCGCCAGGATCTGCGACTGGCGATACAGAGGCAGGTGGTCGGCGTAGCGCGACACCAGCACATGCGCGACCGTCGCCTCGGTCGGTAGTCCGCCGGGGATCAGTCGCTCCGGCGCCGGCGCCTGCACCACCACGCCTTCGCAGGCCCGGCAGGCGAGCTTCGGCCGCTTCGTCACCAGCACCTGGTACTGGGCAGGGATCACGTCGATCCGGTCCGAGATGTCGTGGCCGATCACCACCATCGCGCCGCGGCAGCACGGGCAGGCCGTGTCGCTCGGCTCGAGCACCACCTCGACCCGCGGCAGATGCGCCGGCAGCTTGCCGCGCGTCTTGCGCCGCGTCTCGGTCGCCTCGGCGCGCCGCTGCGGCGACGCCTTCTCGGCCTCCGCCTCGTTGGCCGCGACCGTGGCGACGATCTCCTCGAAGGCGAAGTGCAGCTGGTCTTCGGGCAGCCGCTCCGACCGCGGGCCGAACGGCATCCGCTTCAGCTTCACCAGCAACGCCTGCAGCTGTTCGTTCTGTGCCGCCAGCACGTCGCGCTCGGTGGCAAGCGCAGCCACCTGCGCCTTCAGCTTCTCATGTTCGGCGACGATGCTGTCGCGCTCGGACCAGGACCGCAGCAACAGCGCGCGCAGAGCCATCGGGCTCTTCGGCAGTTCCCTCGCGTCGTTGCCAGCAGCGCGCATCGTGCCGCCGATTCTACGCAGCCGCACTCGGTCTGGGAACCCTTCTCGGCGTTCCAAGCCGCCGCCAATCGAGGCCATCGAACAGCGCCGAGAACTCCGCCGCCGATAGCCGCACCACGCCGTCTGTCACCGGCGGCCAGACGAAGCCGCCTTCCTGCATCTGCTTCCACACCAGCACCAGGCCACTCGCATCCCACAGCAGGATCTTCACCCGGTCGCTTCGCTTGGCACGAAACACCAGCACCGTACCCGAGAACGGATCCTCCCCCAGCGCCTCCGCCGCCAACGCCGCCAGCGCGTGCGCGCCGCGCCGGAAGTCCACCGGCTGCGCCGCCAGCAGAATGCGAACACCAGCAGGAACCGAGATCACGCCGCAGACGCCCGCACCGCCCGCAGCACCGCCGTCAGCAACTCCGCATCCGTCCCCGGCGCAACACGCAGCACCGCACCAGCCAGCTTCACCTCGAGCGAGGGACCCGGGCCCGCCGCGGCCGCATCGGGCGTCGACGCCGCCGGCTCCGCCACGATCGGAACGAAACTCAGACCAACCATCGTCTCCGTCACCGCCGCAGCCCGCGCCTCGCGCCGCCAGGTGAACAACTGCTGCGGCGAGATCTGCCAGCGCCGCGCCACCTCCGACACCACCGCGCCCGGAACACAGCTCTCCGCCACTGCGCGTGCCTTCTCGTCCGGCGACCAGTCCCGCCGCCGCCGCGGACCCGTCAGAACTTCGACCCGGCGATACACCTCGCCCTTCGCGTCAGACATCATGTCAGCCATAAGCTCAGCCCGATCTCTCCATTCAGGATCAGGCATCACAGCAGGCGCCACTCACCGCGCGGAAGAACGGCCTCTACGCGCCGCTTACGGAAGAACGGCCTCTACGCGCCGCTTACGAATAAGCCGCTGCCATCCCACGCCAGGATCTTCACTCAGTCGGATCGCTTCGAGCGGAATACCAGCACCGCGCCCGAGAACGGATCAGCGCCCAACTCGGACGCCGCCAACGAGTGGGCGCCCTTGCGGAAGTCGACCGGCTTGCTCGCCAGCAGGATCCGCGCGCCGGCCGGCAGCGCGATCATGCCGCCGAGACCCGGATCGCCCGCAGCACCGTCGTCAGCAGCGCCTCTTCGCTGCCGGGCACGATGCGCAGCACCGCGCCGGCCAGCGTCACCTCGATCGGTGACAAGGGACCAGTCGCGGCAAGGCTGGCTGCCGCCTCCGTGACGATCGGCACGAAGCCCAGCGGTGCGGCTGCGCCGGCACGCGCTTCGCGCCGCCAGGTGAACACCTGCTGCGACGAGAGTTGCCAGCGACGCGCCACCTCCGCGACAACTGCGCCAGGCTCGAGCGTCTCTGCCACGACCCGCGCCTTGACGTCGTCCGACCATCTCTGCCGCCGGCCAGGCCCTGTCAGAACCTCGACCCGGCGATACCCGTCGCCCTTTGCGTCGGCATCAACGTCGACCATAATGTTGACCCGAGCCTCCCAGCCACGGGCCGACCCAGCACATTCACACCCCGCGCCGGAAGACGGGCCTCCACGCCGCGCTTACGGTGGGGATCGAACGCGACCGCCTCTCCACCGACGCGCCAGCCGACCGCCGTTCGCGCGGTCCAGCCAGCCTAATGAATTTTCCGGGCTAGACATGGTTCGAGAGCGCTGAGCCGTGGCGCAGCACTTCCTGCTCTCCGCGCCTCCCGTCCGCTAGCCGTGGCCATGGTGCTGCGGATGAGCCGGTGACCGCAGGCTTAGTCGCACCGAAAACAGCGGGTGACAGACAGTGCATTGCTCATTATATTTATCACTAACCCGGTTTAGGGCTAACTTTAATGAGCAAGTCGACGAGAATGAGGTTGCCAGCAGACGTTGAGGCGGGTGTTGGCCTGTTGGGCCAGCGTGTCAGGCTAGCACGTCTCCGGCGGAACCTCAGCCAAGCCGAGATGGCTGAGCGAGCGGGTGTTTCGCGGATGACCTGGGTCGCCTTGGAAGCGGGGAAGGGGACAACGAGCCTGGCGCTGCTCGCTCGCGCTCTTGAAATCCTTGGCTATCCGGAGCGCCTGCCCACACTCCTTGAGACCGACCCATTGGGCGAAGACATGGAGGCTGTTCACGGCCGCCAGCGGGGAGGTGTGAGCGATGGCTTGGCCGACTTCTGAGCGCATTGAAAAGCTGGTGGTCTTTGGGCCGGACGCGAACGGAGAGGTGCATCCTGCCGGTCTCCTGACCTTCGAGGGTCAGGACATGCGCCAGAGCCGCTTCAGATACGCTCGGACCTGGGTTGAGAACGGTGCGACGAGACGTGACCTGTTCCCGACCGGGCTACGCATGATTTCTAAGTCCACGGTGAGTACGCCACACAACGTGCCATTGCCGTTCTACGACGCAGGCCCCGACGGCTGGGGAAAGGCAGTCATGGACCGCGCCTACCCGGACCGGAAGATGGACATGGCGGAGTATTTGGCGCTCGCTGGCGACGAGCGGTCGGGGGAGCTGTCCTTCGGACCCGATGAGAGCGGCCCATCGCGCTGGCTCCCCGACAAGCCATTGGTCGAACTGACCGATGGGGAGCAGGACCTCGAGGCGCTTGCTGAAGCCGCCGAGCGGTTCGAAGAAGGCCAGCCCGCAGACCGGCATGTCATGCTACTGCTGCGAGACAGCGCAGCGATAGGAGGAGCGCGCCCGAAAGGCACATTCCGCTCAGAGGGGTGCAGCTGGTTGGTCAAGCTGCCTGCCTACGGAGATCGGTTCAACGACCCGCGTATAGAGATGGTCTGCCTGGAACTAGCCGAGCGCTGTGGTATCGAAGTCCCGCGCCGCCGCCTGGTCGAGGCTGGCCGCTTCACTATGCTGCTCGTGGAGCGGTTCGACCGCCAGGGAGCGAAGAGGCTCGGCTACATGAGCGCGGGCACCCTCATGGGCGTGGCTCCATGGGCCTACAACCAAACTCAAGTCACCTATGCCGATATTGCTGCCAAAGGGCGGGGTGCGGGCATTCGCCCACCAGCAAGCGAACTCTTCCGGCGGATGCTGTACAACCGCGCCATCAATAACGCGGACGACCACCTCCGCAACCACGGGTTCATCCGGGTCGATGGGAAGTGGAGGCTGTCGCCTGCTTTCGACATGGTGCCGAGTCCGCTACTCCGTTCCACGCTCGCTCCAGCCAAGGGAGTGTCTCCAGCACTGGATGGAAGCTTACCCGTACTATGCTGCTCAGCCTTCGGTCTCACCATGGATGAGGGACGAGCTATATCGGAGGAGGTCGAGGCAGGCCTAGCTGGCATGCGCGAACTTCTGGACGAGCATCGCGCAAGCGACCAAGACCGAGCGGTGCTGGCCCAAAACTACGGGCTACGGTGGGCCGAAGCTGCTAGGCCTCGAGGATAGTTGACGAACAAAAGCTCCACCCGGCCTCCCTCCTAGCGCACTGACTGAGGTGGCCCCCAATCTTCGGACAGGCGGTTAAGCTCGGTCTGCGCGAGAGAAGGACAGCCCCATATGGCGGGCAAGCGGACGAGGTATTCGGCGGAGTTCAAGGCGAAGGTGGCGCTGGAAGCGCTACGCGGTGAGCTGACGACGGCGCAGTTGGCGGCGAAACACGGCATCCACCAGACGATGGTCGGCGAATGGAAGCGGCAGGCCACGGAAGGGCTGGCGGGGGTGTTCTCGGCGAAATCCGCGGCGACGGAGACGGCGAAGGCGGTCGAGGCTGATGTGGAGAAGCTGCACGCGAAGATCGGGCAGTTGCTGGTGGAGCGGGATTTTTTGGCGAAAGCCTCCGGTCGATGAGCCTCGAGCGGAGGCGGCAGATGATCGAGCCGGAGCATCCGCGGCTGTCGGTCGTGCGTCAGTGCGCGTTGGTCTCGATCAGCCGCTCGGGGTTCTACCGCCGGCCGGCGGGTGAGACGCTGGTGAACCTCGAACTGATGCGGCTGGTGGACGCGCAGTTCCTGGAGACGCCGTGGTACGGCTCGCGTCAGATGGCGCGGCACCTGCGCCGCGAAGGCCATGCGGTCGGCCGCAAACAGACCCGGCGCCTCATGGCCAGGATGGGGCTGGCGCCGATCTACCAGCGGCCACGCACGACGGTGCCGCATCCGGGGCATCGGGTCTGGCCGTATCTGCTGCGGGACCTTGTGGTGGAGCGGCCGAACCAGGTCTGGTGCGCCGACATCACGTACATCCCGATGCGGCGCGGCTTTCTGTATCTGGTGGCGGTGATGGACTGGGCGACGCGGAAGGTGCTGTCCTGGCGGGTGTCGAACACCATGGACGTGGAGTTCTGCATCAGCGCGCTGGAGGAGGCTTTGTCGCGGTTCGGGCCGCCGGAGATCTTCAACAGCGACCAGGGCAGCCAGTTCACCTCGCCGCGGTTCACCGAGGTGCTTACGGCGTCGGCGGTGCGCATCTCGATGGACGGCCGCGGCCGTTGGATGGACAATGTGTTCATCGAGCGCCTGTGGCGCAGCCTGAAGTACGAATGCGTCTATCTGCATGCGTTCGAGACCGGGTCGGAGCTGCGCGCGGGCCTGACGAAGTGGATCGGCTACTACAATGCCGGGCGGCCCCATAGCGGGCTCGGCGGGCAGACCCCGGACGAGGCGTATGGGGCCGAAGAGACGACGAGATTGGCGGCCTGACAACAACCAGGGCCGAGCTTAACCAGGCCACCAAACTGTCCGAGGGATGGGGACCACCTCA
>NZ_JBHMFT010000075.1:0-11378 GCF_051433195.1 Falsiroseomonas sp. E2-1-a20
CCTTCCGCGACCGCCTGTTCGCCGCCGGCAAGCCCAAGATGGTCGCTCTTGTCGCCGTGGCGCGAAAGCTCCTCACCATCCTCAACGCCATCATCCGGGACAAACAGCCGTGGCACGCCCAAAGCGCTTGACGACCGACACAGTCGCTCAATCGCCGGCGCCGGCATCCGCCGGCTTGGCTACGCGCCACTTGGCGCGGCGGCCATTCGGCCGCTCGCCCGCCTTCGGCGGGCGCAGGTTCCGATCAATGGGATTTAGTATAACAGCTCATTCCGCCAATAATGCAGCCCCTCACATCCCCTGCCGGTGCACCACGCGTCCGCCGAGCAGGGTCATCAGAGCACGTGTCTCGCGGATCTGCTCTGGCTCGACGGCCAGGATACTGAGACAGAACGACAAGGTCGGCGAACTTGCCCGGCTCGATCGACCCAAGTTGAGCAAGGACGGCCTATGCCCGATGCGCAGGCACAGGCTCTCGCAGAACTGGTCGCTCGGAGGCGTCAGGTTGTCGAGATGATCGTGATGGAGGGCAACCGGCGCCGCTGTGCCAGCAACCCGAAGGTGCATGCAGACATCGATGCCGTCGTAGCCGTGCTGCGAGCCCAACTTGCCAAACTAGACGGCGACATCGGAGGCGTCGTGCGGTCCTCGCCCCTATGGCGTGTCACCGAGGACCTGCTGCGCTCGGTGCCAGGCATCGGCAGCGTCACGGCGCGAACGCTGATCGCCGAACTGCCCGAGCTGGGTCAGCTGGACAGGCGCAAGCTCGCTGCGCTGGTTGGCGTCGCTCCAATCAATCGCGACTCCGGTCAACAACGTGGGCACCGGGCAATCGCTGGCGGCCGCACATCGCTACGCAATGCCCTATTCATGGCCACTCTGGTGGCTGTCCGGCGCAACACCGTGCTCAAGGCCCACTACGATGCCCTCGTTGCCCGAGGGCGGCCCAAGAAAGTAGCCATCATCGCCTGCATACGGCGCCTGCTGGGCATCCTCAACGCCATCGTCCGAACCAAAACCCCGTGGCTGCCTGCTTGACTCGCAAGACGGTCGCTCCGGGCTTCGCCAGGTGTCCGCTCGAAATGGGGGGCGCTCCAGGCACCTCTATCCCCGAAAGGCGCGACAGCGCCTCCCGTACCCGCGCCTCATGCGCCGCATCACGTGCCGGCGGCGGGTCCGGAATCCAGAGGTTGACCTGGAAGCTGCCGCTGCTGCGGCTGCGGAACTGCGCGGCCCAATTGCGCATGGCGTCGGGGCTCGCCATCAGCGCGCCAAAGCCGCCCATGCCGCCGGCACTCGCCACCGCGGCGGCGGGGCTGGGCGGGCTGGAACCCGCCATCGGCGCCAGCAGGATCGGGGCACGCAGGCCGAAGCGGTTGCAAAAGGCCTGGGCGCGCTCGCGAGCTATGGCGGCTATGGGCATCATACGTCCTCCTCTGAGCGCCATCTTGCACGGCTTTGCGGTCAAAGCGCCTGCACGACCGCCAGCGCCAGGCCGCTCAGCACCGGTGGCGCCCGGTGACCTCCTCTGCGACAACCTGCGCAAGCCGGATCACACAATATCGTCGAGGCACTGACGCAGCTGGCCAAGGGAAGTAGAACGCCATCAATGACCGGCCCCTGTAGCCCTACCCCCTGGATCGGCCCGTTCGACCTCTTCCGGGTCGGCATCGGTCCCTCAAGCTCCCACACGGTCGGTCCCATGATTGCCGCGGCGGCCTTTGCAGGCGAGTTGGGCCCAGACACGGAGCGCGTGTCCGTTGAACTGTTCGGCTCCCTCGCGCTGACCGGCCGCGGCCACTCGACCGACATTGCCGTCATGCTCGGCCTCACCGGGGCGTGCCCCGACACGCTGGACCCCGACGAGGCCGCGGCCATCGCAGCCGACATCCGGACGCGGCACCGTCTCACGCTCCCCGGCGGACGATGCATTACCTTTGACCCGGGAACAGACATCATCTTCCGCTCGCGCGAGACGCTGCCTCTACATCCAAACGGTCTCCGCTTCTCCTCAATCGGCAAGACCGGTTCGGTGATCCGGACCTACTATTCAGTGGGCGGCGGCTTCGTTGTGGACGAAGCGGGTCGACCGCTCTCTGCCGAAGGCGGCGGACCCGCACCCGTGCCCTATCCGTTCGCAGACGCGGCCGACTTGCTCGACGTCGCGCACCGATCAGGTCTGACCATCGCGGCCGTGACCCGCGCCAACGAGGCGGCCGCTTATCCCGCCCGCGACATCACCGCCGGCATCGCCCGCCTCTGGGCCGCCATGCGCGCCTGCGCCGCGCGCGGCCTGGTTGCTGAAGGCGAGCTTCCGGGTGGCCTGCGCGTCCGCCGCCGAGCCCCGGCACTGCTCCGCCGACTGCAAGCGCGCGCCGGGATCAACGACCCTGACCCTCTAGGTGCGATGGACTGGGTGAACCTCTGGGCTCTTGCGGTGAACGAGGAAAACGCTGCCGGTGGCCGTGTCGTCACCGCGCCGACGAACGGTGCCGCCGGCATCGTGCCGGCGGTGCTCCACTACTACGACCGCTTTGTACCCGGCGCGTCTGGCGAAGGGATCGAGACCTTCTTCCTCGCCGCCTCGGCCATCGGCGCACTCATCAAGCGCAACGCCTCCCTCTCCGGCGCTGAGATGGGTTGCCAGGGCGAGGTAGGGTCTGCGTGCGCCATGGCTGCCGCCGGCCTCGCCGCCGCCCTCGGCGGGACAAATGCTCAGGTCGAGAACGCGGCGGAGATCGGGTTGGAGCATAATCTCGGCCTGACTTGCGATCCCGTCGGCGGGCTTGTCCAGGTGCCCTGCATCGAGCGCAACGCCATCGCGTCGGTGAAAGCGATCAACGCCGCACGGCTGGCCCTGCACGGCGACGGAACGCACCGCGTCAGCCTCGACCAGGCCATCGCGACCATGCGGCAGACCGGTCTCGACATGTCCCACAAGTACAAGGAAACGTCGCTTGGCGGTCTGGCCGTGAACGTCGTGGCGTGCTGACGTTAGTTATCCCCACCAGCCTTTCCATCCGGCGTGTCCATATCCGCCCCTTATGCGGCGGCGGGCGGTTTTGGTTTCGTAGCCTCTACGAGAGTCACCAAGCGCCTCGCGTGTGTCTCGCTCCGTTAGTGCCGCGTCTTTTTCGCCGCCTCGACAGCCTTCCAACGGACGCGAGCGGAGGTGCCGTCCAGGAAGGCCATACCAAGCGCGACCCCACGCTCCTGCGCCATCGCCAGCATGCGCTCCCGCACGCCCAGTCGTGACCGGCGGATGAAGTCTACGCCGTCAGCCTTCGCCGCCTGGGCTGGTTGCTGTCATTTCTGCGACGGCCCAGAACACCAGAACCATGACGAAGGCTTCGTATCCTATGGAAGCGGTAAGGCGCGCGCCCGATCCGGGGATATTGGCTGCGAGGGCGGGCGTCAGCCGGAACCGGTGCAAAGCCGCAAAGCCGAGCAGGACGGCGATCAATGCCACCTTCGCGAGGAGAGCCAAGCCGTAGGCCGTGGTTACCAGTATTTCTAAGCGCCCGACCAGGAGCCACGCCAGCACGACACCTGCCAAAAGAAGGGCGCTTACCACCCAACTGGCGATCCGCGTCCAAGCCTTGAGCAATCGGGCCGCCGCCAGGCCGCCCCGCCTGGAGGCCAGCGCCAGCGGCCATAGGCTCCCCGCCCAGAAGGCGACAGCCAGCAGGTGCAGGCTCAGTACCGCCGACAGCAGCCCTTGCGGCTGGTGCTGAGTGGTGTGGCCAACGCTCGTGAAGCTCGCGGCGACTGTCAGCACCCCCGCAGTGGCGACGGTACTGGCTGCACGCCCGATCCAAACGGCCAATGCGACGGCCAGCAAGCCCGCCCACACCATCAGAACGGAGAGGCCGGGGCGGGACGTCAGCATCAGGTCCCAGATCTCGGCATCGAAGGGATCCCCAGCGGATGCCAAGGCGACCTGGACAGTCAGCCAGGCGAGGCTGGACGCCAGCCCTACCGCTGCCGTCGCCAGCGTCATCCGACGGCAGGCTGTGGCGTCCTGGGGTTCCTGCAGCCGCCTAAAGACAAGGGCGAAGATGCCCAGCCCCGCGGCTCCGAGGCATGACACATAGAATGCGATGCGCAGCGCCGTGGAGATACCCCGGAGCCAATTTGGCTCCGGCTGCAATAGCTCCAGGATCACCGTGCGGCGTTTATGGCGAAGCGTACCGCTCCATTCATGACATGCCCGTCGTTGCCCAGGGCGCGCCACTCGAGCCGGTAGGCGCCTGGCGGCAGCGGCGCAGCCATGATGGCGGTTGCGTGGCTGGACACCGCGGGCCCACCCTCGCGGCGCACCACGTGCTCCCGCCCTACCTCATCGAACAGGCGAATGGCTGTGACACGGCAGTCATGCGTGAACATCAGGTTCAGTGCGGGCGGCGAAGCATTCAGGGTCGTCCCGTCAGCGGGCTCCGAGGCTTGCAACATTGGATGTGCGCGGGCGGCTCCAGGAGCCAGCGAGGCCAGGACAGCGGCCAAGAGACTGTGCCGGACGATGGCGTGACGTGGAAACATGTCGTCTCCTGGGCTTGGGCCTCTAGGACAGGGTGGACTGATAGAAGCAGGAGCGGCGGCACCCGTGGGCGCCGCCGCGAGATGTTACGCTCGGCGAGCGCGCCGGCGCCGGACCAGACCTAGCCCGACGAGACCGGCGCCAAACAGCGCGAGCGATGCCGGCTCAGGCACCGGCACGGCGCGGATCTCGCCAGCCGCTATAGGCAGCACCACTTTGTAGCCCGGTGTGCCATCCGCCTCGCCGGGTCCAGACCCCAGTCCGGTTCCGGAATCCAGCAGCCTCCCGTGCAGGACAATCTCGCGCAGTGTCAGCGGGAGCAGATCCTCTTTGGTGAAATCCTGGGAGAACAGGGCGTTGTTCGAGAGGTCATAGGTCTGCGTGAAGTTCACCAAGCCATTCGGCGCGGTGGGGAAGTCGCCCGAGCCCGGCGGTCCATCGAGGTTCAGAATGATGGGCCCGTAGGAGGGAAGACCCTCGGCCAGCTCAATGAAGCCGTCGCCATCGGTGTCCTGCGCAAGCGTGGGCGTGACGGAATCCATCGGGTTGCCAGCCGCGTCGAAGCGGCCGTGGATGTGCTGCACGTGGAGCTGGTTCGGGGTCAGGCCGCTCGCCGTGATGTTGACGGTCAGCATGTTGCCGTCGTGGCTGAGCTTTGCGAGACCCGAGACGCCTGAGCCGCTCAGCGGCGCCAGGACGGCCTCATACAGCATGGGCGCGGCTTGGGCGGGGGCGACGACGAGCATCATCGCGCCGGCCAAGGTCGACGCCAAGGTAAAGCCGCGCAAGGCCGAGCGAGGCGGCTTGGAAGCCGGCGCTGACGCCTTTTTGGATCGCATACGAAGTCCTCCTAAAGCCGGCACGCGAAATCGCGGTCCAGCAAGCTGGGAGGTGCAAATTTTAGGCCAATCCAAGAAGTACTTTGAGATCGGTGTCTTCCAAGGGAGCGGATATGCAGGAGGTGTTGCTGTGTAAGCCAGGGCGGCACTCTAACCCGCGCCATAATTCTTAAAGATCGGCTCGCGCTATCAAGAGAATTTCATATTTATATTTTGCATCCGGAAGAGTGTTGCCCGCGGTGGTCAAGCGTACTTGGCTGATGTTGTCGCTTAGAGTTATGGTCGTCTTCCGCTCGCAAATGGCGGTCACCGGCAATGCCGAGGCTGCGCCGACTACCGCCGCACGATGCGCGGCGGCGACCTTCGAAAGGCCATTCCAGATCCATGGCTTGATCGGGCCTTCTTGCGTCCTGCGGCTGTCGTTGCGCGTCAGCTAAAGACCCCGTCTGCGAAGGCGAGCCTACCCTCCGAGGCGCCGAAATGGAGGTAGTGCTCGAGTGGGTTGATCCCAGCTGCGTCCACGTCTGGATTGGCGAAGAGGTAGCTGTCTGTGTCGAAGAATGCAGATGGGTCGCGACCTTCAAGCCATCCCCAAAGCGCGTAATGGACAAGCGGGTCGAACCCAGCCGCGTCTACATCGCTATAGACGAAGAGGTAGCCGCTCGTGTCGAAGAAGGCATTTGGGTCGCGGCCCTCGATCCATCCGAAGTTCGCGTAGTGGACAAGCGGATCAATTCCTGCCGCCGCCACGTCCGGGTTTGTGAAAAGGTAGAAGTCGTCGTCGAACAGCAACGCGGCATCGAGTGGGTACGTGACGGCCGGCACCAAAACTGCGACAGGTTCGACAATGATTATTGGCTCGATGAAGGGAACAGGCTCGTAGTAGATTGGCGCAGAATCGTAGTAGTAGATTGGATCCGGTTCATAATAGGTATATGGCTCAACATATATTGGCTCCGGATCGACATAGATCGGATCGGGCTCAAAGTAATAGAGGTCCGGTTCATAGTAGGGTTCCGGCTCGAAGTAGAATGGGTCGAGCTCGTAGAAGGTGTGCATGTTGGCCTCCACGCTGGCGCAAGTCGGATCGCTCAGATATTTCGCGACGTCCTGGCAGGTGCCATTGGCAACGAGGCGAGATAGCGGATCTTCTGATTTTTCGAAGTACAGCATCAGATCAGAACAAAATTCTGTTGAGAAAGCGGCTATCCCAAGGCACATGTACGGGATGGCCTATTGCAGTATTGTCGCGTGATACTTGTACCCCTCTCGTAGAGGCATCGCCTTGCGGCGCCTGGTGGCGCTGCTGATAGCGCTGGGCTGGCAACGGGCACGGGCTGCGACGTATGGCGGCGTGCTCTCGCTGCTGGTTCGGCGGTAGTGCGGGCCGGCGGAATCTGCTTTGGCAGGTCCCAGCCTATCTTGGCTACCGGCAGGCAGCCTCCGACGCCGTGCTGGCCGCAAGTAGGCCGAGGTGACGCGCCGCCAAAAAGTGGACCGGCTCGAATTGATCGGTAGATGGTTTGACTCGCCTAAGAACACGGCGTTCAGCTATCAATGAGTTACTTTTAAATCATCAAACAGAGAAACAATGCCGCATACAGAGACTGCTCGTGACCTCTGGCTGCGCGATAGTGGTGCCCGGAATAACCGGTGGCCCCAACATCGCGCCTGCAGGACTTCATCCACGTGACCGATGACCGAGCAGGGCAGCTCGAACGCGAAATTGCGGGCCTGCGGGAAGAGCTGGCGAAGGCTCACGCACAGCTTGCAGAAATGCAGGCTGCCAAGCACCCCAGGGAGCAGGTACTTGCCTTCACGGATTATGCCGCAGTCCTCGAGCAGATCGCCGAGGGGGTCATCCTGGCCGACGCGGCCGGCAGCATCGTGTTCATCAACGAGGCGGCAGCGCGCATGCACGGGGTTGCGCATTTCAACGTAACCCCGCTTGGCTACAGCAGCGCCTATGACCTTCGCACCGAGGATGGGCTGCCATACCCGACCGAGGATCTGCCGCTGGCCCGTGCGGTGCTGCGCCAGGAGCGCGTGGAGGCGGCGCGCTGGCGCATCCGACGCCCGGATGGCTCGGAGGTTCTTGCCGTCGGGTCTGCAAAGCCCGTCTTCGATTCCCTGGGTGTGCAGACCGGGGCAGTGCTGACGCTGCGAGACGAAACGGCGCGTGACGCCGCGGAGCAGGCCCTGCGGCAGAGCGAAGAGCGCTTCCGCATGGTCTTCGACCAGCAGTTCCAGTTCATGGCGGTGCTTTCCCCCACCGGCATCACGCTGGAGATCAACGAACTGCCGCTTCGGGCCGCAGGCATCGTGCGGGAGCAGGTGATCGGCCGCGCCTTCTGGGACACTCCCTTCTGGGAAGGGCTGCCTGAGATGCGGGAGGCTTGGCCGCGTCGCCTTGCAGCCGCGGCGGAGGCGAGTGGAGCGGTTCCGTCGGAAGACAAGTTTCGGACCGCCAGCGGCGAGGTACGTACAGCCGACGCGGCCGTGACTGCAGTGCGCGCGGCAAATGGCGAGTTAATGTTCTTTGTGATCCAAGCGACGGACACGACCATGCGCCGGGAGGCGGAGGCGGCGCTACGTGAGAGCGTGGCGGAGTTCCGCGCCATCTTCGAGACAGCGGCGGCCGGGGTTACTGAAGTGGATCCCCGAACCGGCCGCTACCTGCGCGTTAACCGGCGGTTCTGCGAGATCGTCGACAGGCGGGAGGTCGATCTTCTCGGCGGCCTGGGGCCAAATGATGTCAGCCATCCGGATGACAGTGGGATCAATGCAGCCGCCTTAGCCGCAATCGACAAGGCCGGCCGCTACGAGACGGAAAAACGCTACATCCGTCCCTGCGGCGATGTCATCTGGGTTCGTATCAGTGCGGCCGTTGCCGCGCGCGATGCGGCCGGGCAGGCCATCCGCACCGTGGCGGTCATCCAAGACATCACCGAAACAAAGCAGGTGGAGCGGCGTCTCGCGCTGCTGGTCGCAGAACTGAACCACCGCGCGAAGAACGCGCTGGCGACCGTTCAGGTCCTCGCGGAGCAGACGCTCCGCGGCGCGGCTGGCGATCTGCAGCAGTTCGCGCAAAGCTTCCTGATGCGCCTTCAGGCTCTGGCACGAGCGCATGATTTGCTCACCCAGCATAACTGGGAGGCGACGCGTCTTCAGGCTGTCACCTGCGCGGCCCTTTCGATTTGGCTGACTGAGGAAGAAGGCTGCACCCGCATCGTGCTGCGGATGTCAGACGGTGCCAAACGCGCAATGGTGACGCCACGGCAGGCACAGGCGCTCGTGCTGGGTCTGCACGAACTGGGCACCAATGCCACCAAGCATGGCGCACTATCGCTTTCAGAGGGCCGCGTCCTCGTAACCTGCGACTTGGTCGGTGGGAACATGGCAGTCATCAACTGGAGCGAGACGCAAGGTCCGCGCCTGAACGGAGCACCCGCCCGCCGCGGTTTTGGCACCCGCATTCTCGAACGTGTCCTGCCACAGGATCTCGGGCCGGGTTCTTCGGCCGAGTTGAACTTCAAGCCTGCAGGGCTCAGCGCGATGATCCGCGTGCCATTGCGGGAGGGCTGATCGAGAACGGTGCCTCGGCCGAAGCAGCGAGCATGCTGCCACCGACCTCGTGATTTAGGCAGCAACGCATCCGGTGTCCGAGCCCGCAGCAGGTGATGGGGCGGTCAACCAGATCACGCGCCGTCGCCGGCGCTGGCACGGCTGCCTTTACGGGGGCACTACCACGGCCTCGGCCCCGCGAGCCGGTTACGGTCGGCAGCATAACCTGCGCAGTGGCCGGCGACACCCGGCTGGTTACGCCGTTATCGGGCGGCTCGCTACGTCGGTGCGGCACATTGCAACCTCGGGCCTCCTGCGGCTGGCTGTGCAGTGGCGTCGGGGGCGGGCTTAAGCCCGCCCCCGCCCTATCATTGCTGGCTAACGAACGCGCGTGCTTGCTCGATCTCCGGCCGAGGCGTGTCAGCGCGCTCCGCAAGTTGCACCAGGTGCTCGTAGTGCCGCCTTGCTGCGGCGCGATCCCCGGCCAGTTCGGCCGCGCGGCCGGCCCCATACACTGCGCGGAAGCGATTGGGCTCGGTCTGCTGAACCGCCTCGAATTCGCCTTGTGCCGCGGCATGACGATCCATCGCGAGCAGCATCTCCCCAAGTTGCTCCCGCGCCGGGAAGAGCGGGCCGGGCGTGACCGGGTGCTTCTCGGTGCCTGCCTCGCGTTCCGCTGCCTCGCGCAGCAGGCTGAGGCCGGCCTCATGCTCACCTCGCGCGAAGGCCAACCATCCCTCGGCGGCGACGCGCAGGATCTCCACCTGCTCCTGCCAGTAGGCGTCGCGACCCTGCAGCTCGGCGGCCGCAGCCTTCAGCGACTCAATGTCTGCGGCGGCGGCCTCTGGCTGGCCGGCGCGCGCCGCGCCCATGGCACGGGCAAAGTGCGTGGTGGCATCCACGAAGGGAACGCCATAGCGCCGAGTGCCAAGCGCCGCAGCAGCCTGCCAGTCGCCGCGCTCCAACGCCAACCGGGCCGGCATGGCAGTCAGCGCGTAGCTCCCGATCGGCGTCGGTGGGTTCCATTCGGCGTAGCGGGCGATCTCGTCCAGCACGCGCTGCGCCGCCTCGGATCGGCCGGTTTGGAGGTAGCCGTAGACCATATAGTCAAGGGCGTGCAGCTCATCGAACCGCTCCCCGCGCGCCCGCGCGGTCTCGGCCGAGCGGCGGTTGGTCTCGATTGAATCCTCCCACCGCCCGACCCGGGTGAAGATGTGCGAGGGCATGTGCAGCGCGTGCGGCGCGTCCGCAGCAAGCGCAGCGTAGCGCTCTGCTGCAGCGACGCCCCTTTGCGCCAGCGCTGGCACGTCATAGGCGTGGATCAGGTAGTGGGAGATCCCGGGGTGCTGCGGATGGCGGGCGTATTCCCGCTCCAGGATGTCACCGGCGCGCAGTTGGTTGGCGTAGGTCTTGTCCGTGGGCGAAGCCGCCATGACCAGCGACAGCGCATGAGTAATCGCCACCTCCGTATCGTCCGGGAAGCGCCTGCTCAGCGCTTCCATGGCCTGGGCATACTGCACCACGCGGGCACGGTGACCCGGCATGTCGTCGGCCGCGAAGAGGTACATCAGCGCTCCGATAAACCCCGCCTCGCGCTCTGTCTTGGCGCCGATACGCTGCGCCTGCTCCAGCAGCGCCCGGCCCTGCGGCAGCGCGTCGGGCGGCGGTGGGCTGAAGGGGTTGCGCAGCAGGGCAAGAGCCTGACCCCAGTAACCCATGACGCAGTTTGGGTCGCGCTCCAGCACCCGGCGGTGCGCTTGGTCGGCGGCTTGGTACCAGAAGGAATGCTGCAGCTTCATCGCATCGTCGAAGGCCGCCTGCGCTTCGGGCGTACAGTTGACCGGGAAGTGCAGGGCGCCGAGCGCGGCCGGAGGAGGCGGTGTTCCGCCATGGCTATGGTCGTGCTGCTGTTGCTGGGCCTGTGCGAGTGCGGGGACAAGGGCGAGGCCGAAGGCGAGCGTCCAGCGGCGAATGGCCGGATATGCTTGCATGGTTTCCTCCTCGCCAGGGGGTGCATGAGCCGCTTTCCCTGGCGATCGGAGGCTAGGCTTCTGGTGTGGGCTGTGGAAGCGCCGAGTACGATTGTCCTGCGCGCCTGACAGGCACCAAACCTCCAACCTTGCGCCGGCGACGCCTTGGTCAGTCGCCGGTATCGTCGGCGTCTTCTGCCGGCGGCTCCGCCTCCGCCGCGTTCCCGTCGTCGGCATCCGGCTTCCAGCCGCCGCCGGCCAGCTGGTCGAGGGTCTGGCGGGTGCGGCGCATCGCCGCCTCGGTCTCGCGCAGGGCGGCCTCGAGGTCGGCGTAGTCAAAGGCCGTGCGCGCGACCGGGGGCCGCGGCGCGATCGGCCCCGTCGGCGGCGCGGGCGGGTCCGCCTCGAGCGGGACCAGCCGCGGCCGGCCGCGGCCGCGGCCGGGTTCGGGCCGGCGTGGCGGCGCCG
>NZ_JBHMFT010000076.1:0-10839 GCF_051433195.1 Falsiroseomonas sp. E2-1-a20
TACCCTGCAGCGACAGCACGTTGGTGCCGAGGCCGTCGTCGCTCACCGCGATGTCGGCAACCTTGGTCCGCACGCTGGTGTCGACGTTCTCCGCGACCGACGTCAGAACCGGCGTCAGAACCACCGCCGTCGGCGCCTGGTTCTCGTCCACGTCGGTAACCGCCAGCGTGAACGCCGCCGTCGCGTCGGGCGAGCCGCCCACCGCCGCGTCATCGACCTGAACCGTCACGTCGAGCTGCGGATTGACCTCGAAGTCCAGCACCGCGCCGGCCTTCAGGAACAGCTCCTGCCCGACGATCTCGAACAGCGCCGCGTCATCGCCCTGCAGCGACAGCACGTTGGTGCCGAGGCCGTCGTCGCTCACCGCGATGTCGGCAACCTTGACCGCCGCCGCCTGCGTGCCTTCGGCGAGCGTCGTCACCAGGTTCGACAGCACCACCGCCGTCGGCGCCTGATTTGGCGCCTCATCCAGCGATCGTATGACAAGATAGTCGAAGTTGGCAGTGAACTGGTTGGTGGCAGAGGTGCCGTCGGTGATCGCGACGCCGTATGCCAAGCCGCCCGTACCGCCCGTGAGCGGGTTCTCGTTGGCCATAGCTTGAGCGAGGGCGCTTGTCGGAACGATGTAGCGCGGACCGGCGGTCAATGTTCCGAGCGACACACCCAGCGCATCAAAGAACTCCACCACGCCCAAGACGGATCCGGCGGTCGGAACGCCTTCAACCACGCCGGCAGCGCCTGCTGGGACGGCGGTTACCGAGCGGTCCACGGTCAGCCGGACCTCATAGGCGGCCACGGTGCCAAGGAAACTGATGGCATTTGGGGCCGTCCCCTGCATCGGCACGTTGGCTTCGGACGAGGTGCCAAGCAGGCTTTGATTGTGTCCAATCTGCAACCGTGGCGGGTTATTCTGGTTGTCGCTGAAAACGAGCTTTACGAAATCATCGACACCACCGGCGCCCACCTGGACGCCGAACTGCGCGAAACCGCTGGGAGCGAGCGCGCTGACGAAGTCAGCGCTCGTAACGCGGGTTGATACCTCGAACACCTGCGTGCGCGAGACGTCCACACCGGACTGGTAATTGTCGCGGATCAGGTTGCTGGTCGTCGTACCACCAATGACATTGGTGTCCTCGGGCGAAGAGGTGATCGACAGCGCGCCGGCCGCAATCGTCACCTTCGCCTCAACCGTGCGGTCGCCGTACGGATCCGCACCGGATGCGCCAGGTGGGCTGAAAAGCGGATTGACGAGAATTCCGGTAAAGCCGCCGCCAGCGCTGAATGGATCATTCGTTGAGGTGTCGAAATCCTGGCGGAACTCGGTTCCTGGCGTCAGCGCACGACCCAAACCGTTGCTGCCGTCGTAGGCGAAGGGGTCGTCGATGTTCGGGATGCCGTCGCCGTCCAGGTCATCGGGGTTGACGATGACCACGTCGTCATCCGTCACGTCTCCGCTCGCCGTGCCGCCGCCAGCAATCGTGAAGCCGGAGGGCAGGCTGGTAATGGCGACCTCGACCGTCCGCGTGCCGGTGTCCACGTTGTCATTGGCGACCGGCACGGACAGGGATCCGACGCCGCCCGTGAAGCTCACCTCGACCGGGGCCTGGGCGACGCCGCCCACCGAGTAGCCGATGAGCACCGTCGCGTCCGTCCCCGCGAGGGTGAGCGGGAAGACCAGCATGGTCTGGCCCGCATCGCCGCCCTCGACCATCGTGGGCGCGTCGGCGATGGCGATGGTGCCCGGCGGCACGGGCGCCACCGCCTCGCGGATCACGATGGCGCTGACCTTGGCGCGGTCCGTGACGGTGACGAAGCTGAGGTCGATGGCGCCGTTCGCACCAGGCGCGATCGGCTCTGCCAGCCGCACGACTATGGCGCTGTTGCTGGAGCCTGTCGCGGCCACGATGTCGAAGTCATTGAGCGCCGGTGTCGCCGAACCCTCGACGAACACGTCGAACACGCGCCCACCGACCACATCCGTGTAGATCTCGGCCATGTAGAGATCGACGAAGTAGAGCTTGTCCGGAGCAACCGGCGCCGAGAAGGAGAAGGTGCCGGGCGTGGCGTCGGTGGTTGGGCCGGAGTTCACCTCGGTCTGGTAGACCGTGCCGTTGAAGACCGGCTGCAGGCCATTGCCTCCGGTGCTGTCGGTGAAGGCCTCGCCGCCCGCGAAGACGCCCGTCGTCCCGCTCGCGGCCGCCGCGAAGGCGATGCCGTCGAAGGTCATCGCAGGGCCGCCAGCATTGTATGCCGCGACGACGCCACCCCGGACCAGGACCGGCGCCGTGTCATCCTCCGTCACCAATCCGGTGGCGGTGGCGGTGGCGATCTCAAAGGTGTTGGCCCCACCGGTGCCGCCGGTCAGCGTGACGCTGACTAGGTCATCGCCATTGGCAAGGTCGTCATTGGCGACCGGCAGCGACAGAACGCCGGCCCCATCCACGAAGGAGACGAGGGCCGTCAGGCCGCTCGCGCCCGCGGTGTCGTAGGACACCGTAACATCGCCGCTGAAGTTCTCCGAGGCGGTGATGGGGAACAGGAGCGTGGTGAAGCCGGCGTCGCCCTCCTCCAGCACCGTAGGCGCATTGCCGATCGTGAGCGAGATGGGTTCCGCCACAGGCGCCTCCGCGATCATGAAGTTGAGGGTGGCGGTGGACGCGGCGCCGCCTTGGTTCAGCCAGATCGTGTAGGTGCCCGCGCCCAGCGGTGTGTCGAAACCGATGAAGGAGAAGCCCTGGGTGGCGCCCTCGGCCAGATCGTCGAGGATGTCGTTGCTGACGAGGCCGCCGTTGTAGACGAGGCCGCCAAGGAGGGCGTCGGAATTGGCGTAGGTGGTGGGGTCCGTCGTCACCACCGGACCTTCCTGGATGCCGATGAAGCCCTGCGGCAGCCCCACCTCATCCGTTGCGAAGCCCTGCAGCACCAGCTGCGACAGCACCTGGCCCTCGGCCACGGTGAAGGTGAAGTAGTCGCGGTCGCGCCCACCGGGCTCGCTGTCGCCCTGCTGGGCGGCGACGATGACGTTGTCGCCCAGTTGCAGCACGCCGATTGCGGTCGGCTCGGCGCCGTCATCGGAGAAGTCGCCGATCACCGTTCCGCGGACGGAGTCCGGGCCTGTCGGCTCCACCACGGGCGGCGTGTATTGCGGCGAGGAGAGTCGCAGGAAATCCCAGGTGGCGGTGAATGCGTCCAGCGCCGTGGTGGTGTAGTCGGTCGAGGTGATGCCGACATCCACGGCGCCCGCGGCGAAGGCCGCCGCCAGCGGCGGCGGGATGGCGACCGGTGCCGCGGTCACGAAGCCCGCCGTCGCCGTGGGCCGCACGCCGCCCAGAATCTCGCCCTCGGCATCGAAGAAGGTGACGAACTGGCCGATGGTGCCGGGCCCGCGGTCCACGGCAATGGACAGCTCCACCCGGGCGATGTCGAAGAGGCCGAAGGCATCCCCGCCTGCGGCCACGGCCGCGCTGGACATGGCGGTGACCTGGGTCGTCTGGTTGACGGCGTTGCCCTGCGTCCAGAGCTGCACGGCGTTACCGGCATTGCCGCCGAAGACCAGCTTCACGAACTGGCTGGAGTTCTGCGCCACCGCATCATCCGGCACGGCGAACAGGATGCCCTGCTGGGCGTAGTTCTGGATGATGCCGTTGGTGACGCCACGCGAGGTCATGAAATTCTGCGTGAACGGGTTGTCGAATTGCGCCGTCAGGTAGAGCTGCGTCAGCGCGGGGTCGGAGACGTCCACCTGCTTGATGAAGTCGTTCTTGCTGTCCACCTGGCCGCCCTGCGAGAGGTCACCATCCGAGGTGACCACCTTCAGCTTGCCGCCCTCGACCACGACCTCCGCCGCCGGGTCGAGCGCGCCGGGCCCGCCGAGCACGCCGTCGAAGCCGCCCTGGGCGAGCGGTGTGCCCGGCGTCTCGAAGTCGAGGTTCAGCAGCGCGCCGCCGGGCGGGATCTGCAGCGAGAAGTCGTTCGCGGCGATGGTGATGGTCGCGGTGTTGTCGCCGATCACGGCGGTGTTCGAGGCGTTGGACACCGACAGGAGGGAGACGGTGAAGCTCTGGGCCGGCTCCTCCCGCGTGTCGTCCACGATCGGGATCGTGATGCTGGCCGAGCCCTGGTTGGCGGGGATCACCACGGTGGTGCTCGCGGGGGAGGTGTAGTCATCCTCGGACGCCGTGCCGGGCGTCAGGACGAAGGTCACCGTCACCGCCTCCGACAGGTCGCCGGTGCGGGTGAAGGTCACTACCGCATCACCGCCTTCGACGGCCTGCGCGTCCGCCACCGAGATGGTGGGCGGCAGATTCGGGTCCACCGCCTGGTAAATCACGACCGCGTTGATGCCAGGTTGGCCCGTATCCGCACTGACGCCGATCACGACATTGCCATCTGTGACGGTCACGGCCTTCGTGAGCGTGGTGCGCTTGTCGGCGCCGCCCGCGGCGGTGAAAGGGTCGAAGTTGAGCGCCAGCACCTGGCCATTGATTGTGAAGTCGCCCTGGCGCAACCCGCCCGTGGCGTGGAACAGCTCGGCGAAGTGCACTTCCACGACGTAGGTGCCGGGCGCGAAGCCGCCATAGGTCGCCGTCCAGGCGCCCGCCGCGCTGTCGCGGTAGGTGTGGTAGGCCGAGCCGTCGAGGTCCTCCCCGCCCGAGTTGCTGCCCGTGGTGCCCGACTGGCCATCCACGTTGGCATTCAGCTGTGCGTTGGTCTTGGGGCTGGTGTACCAAAGGGGGTTGTCGGCCTGGAAGGCGACCGGGTTACCGAAGGCGTCCAGGATCAGGCTGTCCGCCGCGATGGCGCCGCCATAGCGGTTGTTGTCGGTGACCTGCCCGAACGGGTCCACGCCCAGCGTGCCGGGCGCTGTATCGGTCGTGCCGAGGTTGATCGCGCGCACCACGTCGCCGCGCGCCAGGCTGCCGAGGTTGGGCTGCAGCACGAAGGCCGTGTTGGCGGCCGCGGTCACGTTGCCTGCCGCATCGCCATATGCGCCGGCCGCCACGCTGACCTGGCCCACGCCGGCGGGCCAAGCGCCACCGGAAGCCTCCAGCGTGTAGGTCAGCGTCGCCGTCTTTCCGTCGCCGCTGAGGACGACGACTGGCGCCGAAACGCTTGCGGGCACGATGCCTGTGAAGCTGAGTTCGGCGCCGGTCAGGCCGCCGAAGTCATCCTGGTCGAAGCCGGTCTCGTCCTTGAGCACGACGGTCGCGAAGCGCGGGCCGTCCTGCACCAGTTGCGGGTTTTCGACGAAGATGGAGTCGATGACCGGTGCCGCGGTGTCGGCCGGGGGCACGAAGGTGCCGCCGAGCTCCCAGACCACAAGGCCGCTGATCTTGGCCTGGTCCACCGTGGCGTCGAACTCGATGTTCAGCACGCCGTCGGCGACGGTGGCCTGGTAGGTCTTGATGACCTCCGTCGCTGTGCCGCCGGCCGCGGCGATGATGTCAAAGTTCGGTTCAACGAGGCCGTTCTCGACGAAGATGTCGAAGACGCGCTTGCCGGGGACCGCGTTCGAGGCGGCATTGGCCACCCCGTGGAAGATTTCGGCGAAGATGAGGTCGATCAGGTACTCGCCATTTGGCACCGGGATCGAATAGCCCCACTTGCCGGCATCCACGGCGGAGCGCTCGGTCTGGTGGAGCAGGTCGAGCTCGGTGCCCGGGATGTTGGTCGCACCGATCGTGGCGTTGGTGTAGGTCTTGGACGTCACGCCCGTGACGAAGGCCGCAGCGGCGCCGGTGCCGACATCGGAGACGAAATTCACCGTCTGCTCGCGCAAGGTGGCACCCGGAAGGTCCGCGCTGCCGGAGCTGATCGCGATGAAGGGCGTAAGCGCCGGCGCCGTGGTGATCTCCACGCCGTCCTGGCTTTGGATGAAGCGGAAGACCGAGAGGCCGTCGGCGGCAGTGAAATCCGCGAAGTCGGGACCGGAGAAGATGATCGGCGCCGCACCGTTGATGGTGAGGGTGGCAGAGCCCGTGCCGTAGACCACGTTGAAGTCGTTGATCAGCGCGCCCTCGACCACCAGCCTGTCGTCGTTCGAGAAGTCCGTGATCTCGTCGCCGGCTAGCTGCGCCAGCGTGCCGCGCACCACGTCGTCGCCCGCGCCGGTCGTGATCACGTTGACACCCGTGCCCGGACGGATGACGTTGTCGAGCGCGTTGGCAGTGACGGCGTAGTTCGCCGTAGAGCCGGTGCCGTCGAAGTTCTCGACGTCCGGGGCGAGCGCCGAGAGAGCCGTATCGGTCCCGGTGTAGATCACCGTGTCCACATTGGGGGAGCCGGGCGCACCCACCGCTCCGGCATCCGTTGCGACGATCTCGTTGCCGAAGGCCTCGATGCGCAGACTGTAAAAGTCCACCGCGTCCAGTTCTTCGCCCGCCGCGTTCTCGGCGAGGAAGCCGATGGCGGCGCCGGAGGGTTGCGTCGCGGCGCCGCTGCCGATGGTGTGGTCGCCGGTCAGCACGTTGCGCAGCACGCCCTCGGGCAGGGCGAAGCCACCCAGGGGGATGGAGGTGAAGTCCGCCTGCCCTTCAAGGCGGTATTCCGCCGTCACGGTGAAGCCGGCCTGCTTGTCGATGGTCAGGCGCAGCTCGACGCTGTTGGCGGCCGCATTGGTCAGCCCGGCCACGGCGGTTTGGGACAGGACCGTGTAGACGTCGCCGATCTCGAAGCCGACCTCGAAGCCGGGCGTCACGCCTGCACCGTCCGGCACCGCGCCAAAGACGAAGCGCACGAAGTTGGACTGCGTGCCGTCGCCGAACATCATTCCGGTGAGCTGGCCCTCCACCGCCACGCCCGACTTCTCCAGGATCCAGTTCTTCGCCTCGATCGTGGCCACGATGCGGTCCACGTCGTCTGACGGGCGGATGCCGGTGTGCAGCGCGTCGCGGGCCGTGTTGGCCGCGCCGACCACGGTGCCGGCGATCACCTTCTTGATCTGCAGGATGGGGGCGTTGCCGCCCGGCAGGATGTTGCCGCCGATGTCGTAGAGGCCCGGGAACTGCTGGTCGGGGGCGAAGTTCTCCGCGGCGGTCTGCGCGTCGCGGTTCGGTGTTACGCCGTCGAGGGCGGCGCCGAGCAGGCCGGTGGCGGAGATGGTGTTGGGGAAGTTGGTGTTCTGCGGGTTGAAGTCGATCAGCAGCTGCTCGCCCGGCGCCAGGGCGAAGCCGTTGGTGGCGCTGAGTTCGAACGGATCGACCAGGTTGGTGACGCCGTCGAGGTCGCGGTCAGTCGGGTTCACGATCTCCGAACCCGCCAGCGGCACGGCGCCGTTGTTGGGCTGCAGGATCTGGATGAAGGGCTGGCTGGTGCTGTAGCTCGCCACCCAGACGGAGCCCTGGAAGGGCTGGCTGAGACCCATCTCGATGAAGTCGTCACCGATGGCGGCCAGGCCGAGCGGCGCCGCGCCGGTCTGGAAGGTGGTGCGGTCGGCCGCGACGGCGAACCCGCCCGAGACGCCGCTGGACATGGTGCCGTCCGCATTGCGGCCCATGATGATCAGGTTGCCGCCGTTGAGCTGGGCCGCGATGATCGCGCCCGACATCTTCACGCCGCCCTGGTCGAGGATGGTCGAGGTGTATTCGGTCAGGCCGTTGATCGAGCCGTTGCCGCTGTCCAGCGCGCCGTCGGTCTTTCCAGCCTCCTTGTAGTCGCCCTCGATCGGGTTGTGGTAGGCGACGATCTCGGCGATGTCGGAAGGCAGGCCGGACTGGCCGATCAGCGTGCCGTTGGCCGGTGGCGAGCCACCGGCGACGACCGCCGCACCCGACCCGTCGGCGAACTTGTAGATTTCGTAGAGCTGGCCCGGCGTGACCGCGAGCACCTTCTTGGTCAGGTCACCGGCGTTGACGCCGTAGATCCCGTTCTTCGGGTTGGCTGCCTCGACATTGGTCAACCAGGCGATCACCTCGGCGTAGTCGCTGCCGCCACCATTCCCATAGCTGTCCGTGTTGGACACCAGGAGATAAGCGTCGTTCGCACCGGTCCCGGGCGAGAAGAGCAGGCCCGCACGCGAGCCCTCCGCCCGCGTGGGGTTCGGGTGGCCGCCATAGACGTAGGTCAGCCCCTCGTGCTCGAAGGTCTGCGCCCCGCCCTGGCCGGCGGAGATCGCGCGCCCCGCCAGGTCGTCCGACCGCGTGGCCTCGTGGAAGTTGTCCTTGTTGGACGGGTTCCAGTTGATCAGGTTGATGGGGTCGGAGGTGTTGCCCTCGCCATTGTTCAGGTTGGTGGCGATGTAGCCGAGCGCCTGTATGAGATCGGTCGCGCTGCCATTGTCGCCAGCCTCGCCGATCGGCCGGCCACCCCAGCTGTTGTTCGCGCCGTTGTCGTAGGTCCAGACGCGGCCGTCATCGCTAACCTCCACGTCGTAGGCGTTACGGTAGCCTGGCGAGTAGATCGAGACCGGCCCGCCGGCCACCAGCTTCGCGCTGTTGAAGCCGTCATTGCCGCCGAACGGGTCGTTGTTGTCGGGGTTGCCCGTGCGGGTCGGGTCGTCGAGGGTCGGGATGTCGTAGACGTATTTCCGGCCGCTGGCAGTGGTCTGCACCGGCATGCCG
Source organism: Falsiroseomonas sp. E2-1-a20 (assembly GCF_051433195.1). Taxonomy (NCBI): domain Bacteria; kingdom Pseudomonadati; phylum Pseudomonadota; class Alphaproteobacteria; order Acetobacterales; family Roseomonadaceae; genus Falsiroseomonas; species Falsiroseomonas sp. E2-1-a20. The sequence continues at coordinate 8,559 of NZ_JBHMFT010000076.1, forward strand.
CTGAGCATGGTCAGGTCGATTTCGAGCAGCGCGCCGGACAGAGGCTGCTCCTGCTGGCCGGCGAAGTTGTTGGATGGCGCGCCGCTGTTCGCATTGCCACCCGACGCGAGGATCATGCGCTCGGAAACCAAATTGCCCGTAACCGGATCAATGGTCTGGATCACCTCCAGCCCGTTGCTCGCGTGGTTTTCCTCTGAACGCGGCAGGCCACGCACGATGTCGATGGCGTCCCAGGTGTTGGGGCCGGTCTGCACGAGCTTCGTGATGACGCCGGAGTTGGTGTCGAGGTTGACGTCGCCACCACCGCCACCCGCGCCGATGCGGCTGTCCGAGGAGGTGACGTAGATCGTAGCCGCCGGCTTGCCGTTAATCATCACCGGGTTGCCATCTGCATCGAACTGGCGTGTGACATCGATGCCGGTGACCTGGCGGTTCTGGCCGTTGTTCACCGCGCCGTTGTCGTTGTGGTTCTGAATCGCGGCCTTGATGAGGCTGAGGGTAATCGCCTCCGTCACATAGAACTGTGCCGTGTTGTCGCTATCCGCAGGATTCTTGTCGCCGAATGCGACGGTCAGGACCCGGACGTCGCCGTCAGCTTCGGTGATGTAGAGGCGGCCGTCTGGGCCCCAGACCAGCGCTGTGGGCTGATTAACCGCGACTTTTCCATTCAAATCGAGAGTGCTGGCGGCGAAATTGTTGGTGACCATGAGCGCGACTCCTGTGGATCAGGACACGGCCATTGCTGGCGTGCTGGCATTTGCTTTCGGACAGACTGAGAGGGGGGGGGTAGGCCCGCGGTGCGGGCTACGGCGGCGGGGAGGGTAGTCGCCTGTGGGTGGCCGCGGACACATCGGAGCCCCGCTGGCACGAGAAGATCAGATGATCGGTGCTTCCAGCGCCGTCGCATTCAGCGACCCGGGGCCCGGCGTTGTAAGGCGGCAACACAAACATCCGCGAACTCAGATTTGCGGCGATGAAGTCAGATTTCGAAGCCTCCCGCTCTTTCGTGCCGGAGCAGCGGGAGATGGCGAGGTACGCTATGACATTGGTTTGGGGGCAGCTGAATGTCGCCAAGGGCGCAGGCATTCCTGCGAATTGACAAGCTGATTCACGGCTGAAGCCGGATCGACTACAGCTTGGGAAGCAAGAGCCATTGAAGGTGGGAACGGGCAAGGTCGCGGCGAGATAATGCCTGTCTTCTCGGCGAGCATCCTGAGCCCTACCGGTTCGGCCTTTTCTAAGGCGACCTAGCTGCGGCATCGATAAATTCACCGACCGCTTCTCCCCGACCTGCGCCGGTGATCATTCCGCCAGCGCCCAGATACAATACACGACCAATCTGGTGAAAAAAGCGGGAAAAGCTCATCTTGAGACGTTTTGCGTCGAATATCGCAATAATGAATCGACGTGTATGAAATGAAAAATGACCACCCTCTGGTGCAAGCACGATTAAAAATGATTTATTATGGTAACAAAGCTTATGGAAAGGATATATCATAACCAAAAGGTTATTAGGACGGTCTGAAAATGCATGGAATTAAAAAGGAAGGGAATTAATGCCAGCGGTGGGCGAGGGGTGATGTGTGAATTTCGCGCCACAAGACGTGCATGTGCGGTGGCCGATACCAGCCCTTTGGAGAGCGGCAGCCATTCCGGGAGAAGGATGTAAAGATGCAACCCAGGACGCGAGTGATTGGCGTCATTATCGCGCGGGGCAAACCTTTTGCGATATGGCAGAAGGCGCTGGCGCTTTCATGTCGTGATCTGCCTAGCAGGCCTGATCAGGTCTCGCTGCCGACACGATCCCGGCCGCGTATCGGGACGCAGGTGGGGCGCCATGTCCGCCCGAGCCGCCCCTCGGGGTCCGGCACGGGGACTGAGAGGCCGGTAGGTGATCCGGGCCGCGCCTGGAACCGCGCGGCCCGCAGCCTCCTACGTCAAGGCGCTCTGCTGGCGCCTGTGCCTTCGATGTCCAACGGCAGAAGGAAGTCGCATCGCGCCGCGGCGCCGTTCATCAAAGGGAGCGCGCCGCCTTCCGTGGCCTGCGATCCTGCCTGACGGTCGCCCTCGCCAGCAACCAGGTGCCGCCAAGTAGCCCGATGCCGGCGAAGGTGGCGCAGATTCGCAGCAGCGCCGGATCATAGGCGCCGACGGTATCCTGCGCCTCCGTGCCGAAGCGGCCGTGCGCGCCGCGGACGCCGGGCAGGGGCTCGAAGAGGTTGTCGGGGCGCTGCTGTGCGGGCTCATCTGCCTGCTGACCGCCATGAGTCGTGGTCGCCAG
>NZ_JBHMFT010000077.1:0-10815 GCF_051433195.1 Falsiroseomonas sp. E2-1-a20
CGCGGCCGTGGCCGATCCGGCCACGGCCGCGCTGTTCGAGCACCGCCGCCTGGAAGGCACGGAACCTGGGCATGTGGCTGAACCGCAGCAGGTAGCCGCCGCGGTTCAATTCGATGTGGCAGTCCGCGCAGATCAGCCAGCCATGCTCAGCCTTGTTCAGGCTGCGATGGAAGAAGTGGTCGAACTCGGCGCCCTCTGCCGGCCCGCCCGCCCGGGTGAGCACGCGCGCCTCGCCGCAGCAGGGGCACTGTCCAGCATAGGGCTCGGCCGCCACCGCGCGGCGGATCGCCGCCTGGCTCGCGATCGAAAAGTCCCGCCGGGTGCCGAGCAGCAGGTCCTGCGTCGAGAGCGTCAGGAACATCAGGTCGGCGGTATGCCGGTCGAGGACATCGAGGATGTCGAGCCGGTGATGCAGCCGCTGGAACTGCTGGTCGAGATGCGCCCGCAGCGGGTCATGGCCCGCGACGGGTGCGTCGTCCGGCCGCTGCATGGCGGCGCGGACGACGGTGTTGCACCAGAGGTGGAACGGCGGCGAGAGGTAGCGGGCGTAGGTCAGCGCGAGCTGCCAGTGCGCCCAGGTGCCGCCCTGGTTGCCGCGGACGGTGGCGACGAGGCCGTCGCTGTCGAGGTGGCAAATACCGGCGAGGCCGGCATTTGGCGCGAACAGGTCGTCGGCGTTGGACCGGTGGGTGCCTGCATGGGTGCGGAAGCGCGCGGTTTCCTCGAGGGCGAGCCAGTCGGAGGGGCGCCGGTTCGGCGGCCGGTCTGCGGCCTGCCACATGTCGGTCAGGTTCAGCATGGTGCCGCGGAGGCGGATGGGGCTGCCCTGGTAGCTGAGGGTGGTGGTCATGGGTTCTCCAACACTGGGTTCGGCCTTGCTCAAGGGACCGCGACGGTCGGCTTGGGAGCTGCCGAGACCAGCCGGAGAGGGCGGAGAAAGGCATGGGAGCGGCCAGACGGAGGTTCAGCCCGGCCGCCACCGTGGCGGGCCCTGGAGAGCCTGCTGCGGGGCTGCCGGGCTGAACCCAGGCTTGGTGTGATGACGGGCGCGGGCAAGCGACCCGCGCCAACGCCGCGTCGTGACGCGGCGGACCGGCGCCCCCTCCCCGCCTGATCCGGGGCGGCGCCGGGTAACCCTGTCGTCGGCACCCTCCGTGCCACCGCTGGCAGGGGAAGGTTCGCAGAAGCGGCCGGCTCAGTGCCGGATGCGCGGTGCCGGGCATGGGCGGCGTCGAGGTGACGCGGCGCATGTCCGCCGAGGTGGGATGACAGGGGTGGCGAGAGGCCAACGTCCCCTCCCCTGCCGAAGCAGGGGCGGCGCGAGATGGCCGACGGACCCGTTACCGAGACCTTGGCCAGATCCAGCGCCTGGTCGGCTCAGACAGCCTCGCCTCGGAAAGCAGAACAGTTTGCTGTCGGGGAACGAGGGGGCCACGGAGCCGGGCGGGGTCGCGCCTCTCGAGACACACATATGGGGATGCCGGCACGTATTTTCAAGATCGCAATGAAAAGTAGTGCGACTTCTTTGCTGAGGCAGCGTTGATGTAGGCCCCGATCAGGAGGCCGAGGCCGCCGTAGCCGCTGCCCAGGCTGGGATCAGCGAGCATCGATGCGCCGGTCGCGCCAACTGATTGAAACTGCACCGCGCCAGCCGTCCGCGCGAAGATCGCGAGGACAAGCACTGTCCACCGATCCTCGATGCGCGGCGTGGCCGCCATGCTCATCTACCCAGAACTTCTGTGTGCTCGCGTCGTCTGGTGCTCATTCATTACGCCTCGCCGATCTGCCGAGCTGTCACGGCGATGGAAGCGATTCATTGATTTGCACGACGGGCTGAACGTTCGTGAATTTGGGTATGTCAGCGAATATTTCAGCGCCATGCGAAGCAACTGCCTTCTGCAGGGCGCCCGCAGATTCGAACGTCAGCAGGGCGATGATTCCGTAGGTTGCTGGTCCGTCGCCAGGAGATCCAGTTCCGCGCAGAATCCGGACCTCCCGAAGGCCCATTTCCTTCCAGCAGCGCCAGAGGAGCGCAGTGTGCTCGTTGAGGTAATATTCCTGATCGAAACTTGACCCAGGCGGAGCTGGATACATAACGCTCAGAATGACCATTCTGACCTCCCTGCATACGGCGAGGCGCCGGATATTTAGTGAAGGAGAAACTCGCGACCGATTGGCGCTGATCAGCGGCTCGACGAGCGTATGGCGGCAGGGCCCGTCAAGTCACCAAATAATTGGGGTCCTGTCGCTGTTTGCGTTCAAGGCTATATCCAGGCGTCATAACAATAGAGCCGCCGCAGCTCGCGCCACAAGATTTTCTCGATTTCTTTCCGAAACAGGCGCCTAGTTTTTCATGCTGCTCACATATGAGCAAACCAGATGAGGGCCTCACTTATGTGGCGCAGCAAGGCAACAGCAGGAAGCACTGAAAGCAGTGGCGTCGAACACGGCATTCCTGTCCGGAGAACCGTGCCTTGGCTGATGGCAGCGCTCATAATCCTGGCGCCCCTGGTCGCAATGCAGTTCACCGATGAGGTGGTCTGGGACAAGACTGATTTTGTTGTCCTCGGCGCTATGCTGCTCAGTGCTTGCGGCGTCTACGAGTTGGCGGCGAGGATGACGGGGAACATCGCCTACCGGGCCGCCGTCGGCGTTGCGATTGTGGCGGTCTTCATCCTCATCTGGGTAAACCTCGCCGTCGGCATCATTGGGTCTGAGGATAACCCAGCGAACCTGATGTATGGCGGAGTACTCGCCGTCGGGATCCTTGGCGCTTTCATCGTGCGCTTCCAGCCTCGTGGCATGGCGCACGCGTTGGTCGCGACGGCGCTGGCTCAGGCGTTGGTCGGCATGATCGCCCTGATCGCTGGATGGGGTTCCGCAGGGGCAAATTGGCCAGGAGTTGTCGTGCTCCTGACTGGATTCTTCGCCGCGCTGTGGCTCGTATCGGCCTGGTTGTTCCGGAAAGCGGCTCAAACGTCCGCTGGCGCAGCGCCGTAGGATAGACCTGCAACATCTGCTTCTGTCCAACTCAGTTCCATTATCCCGACCGTCCCGCTTACGCGCCGGCGTTCCCCTGGACCAACCGCCAGGCATCGATAATCGAACGCGCGGTGAGATCCACATCCGCATCCGTCGTCGGCCAGGAGATCACCGACAGGCGCATCACCCAACGCCCGCGCCATCGCGCGCCGCCGGCAAAGCAGACGCCATCCCCCTGCGCCTGCGCGATCACCTCCCGCGTCAGCACGTCGCCCCGCTCCGGCTCCTGCCCCACCCCAAACCGAACCAGCACCTGGTTCAGCTCCACCTCGTGCGGCACCTCGATGCCAGGCTCGGCCGCGAGCGTCCCAGCAAGGCGCCGGGCCAGTCCGCAGTGCCGCCCTATCATCTCGGCAACGCCGCGCCGCCCCAGCGCCTGGATTAACGCCCAGGTTGCGAAGCCGCGCGCCCGTCGAGAGAGCTCGGGGACGTAGTGCGACGGATCACGCTCGCCCTCGGCAACGGGCGGCAGATAGCTGGCCGCCGCGGTCATCGCGCGTTGATGCGCCTCGGCGTCGCGGACGATGGCGTAGCCGCTGTCATAGGGCGTCTGCAGCCACTTGTGCCCGTCGGTTGCCCAGGAATCCGCCAGTTCGATACCCTACGCGAGATATGCGCGATCCGGGCAGGCGCGGGCCCAAAGGCCGAAGGCGGCATCAACATGCAGCCAGGCGCAAGGATGCCGCCCCACCGCGGCCGCCATGTCCGGGAATGGGTCGAATGCGCCGGTGTTGATCTGTCCGGCCTGCGCCACGACGATCGAGGGCCCATCGCTCTCGGCCAGTGCAGCGCCCAGCGCGTCGGCCCGCATACGTCCGTCAGCGTCGGCCGGGATCCGCACCAGCCGGCGGTGTCCAAAGCCGAGGATCTGGAGCCCGAGGAAGACCGTGGTGTGCGCGTCGTCGCCGATCAGCACGCGCACCGGCGGCGCGCCTTCAAGCCCATCCGCCTCGACGTCCCAGCCTGCGCGCCGCAATACCGCGCTGCGGGCGGCGGCCAGGCAGACGAGGTTGGCGACAGTCGCGCCGGTCACGAAGCCCACCGAAGAATCCACCGGCAGGCCGAGAAGTTCGAGCAGCCATCGGGCCGCAACGGCCTCGGCCGCAGCCGCGGCTGGAGATGCTTCGTGATTACCGGCGTTCTGGCCCCAGGCCGAGGTCAGCCAGTCGGCCGCAACACCAACCGGATGTGAGGCGCCGATCACCCAGCCGAAGAAGCGTGGGCCTGCACAGGCATGCAGGCCTGGTGCGGCACGCGCGGCGAGGTTCTCGATGACTGCCTGGCCGCTTGCCGATGGTTCCTCCGGCAGAGGGCCACTGAAGGCTTTCCGCATCGCCGCGTAACCTGCGGCTGGTCTTTGAATTCCGTGCGGCAAATTATGGCGGAAAGCCAGAGCCAAGCGTGCTGCCGTGTTCAGCACCTCCGTGAGTTCATCCGCGCCGCCGCTGGTCTGAACCGCCATGCTAAAAACCTCCCTCGCCTTCGTCGGGGCAGGTTGGCACATGCGTCGATCGGCCACGATCAACTCAACTCATCGCTTTGCGGGCTCGAGCAGGGACCAGAACCCGATCTTGCGGGGATGCTCCCTCCTGAGCCGTTCCATGAAGGCGGCGTGGCTCTCCAGCCCGGGCTCGTCCGACAGCAACGGCGCGAGGCTGGCGCAGGCCAGCACGTCACGGGCAGCATACTGGTACTGCCGCGACGCGGCCCGCTGCAGCAGGGTGGCGGCCGCGGGGTACTTCTCGGCCAAGACCTCAGCTGCCGGACGCAGCCGCCCGTAGTCGCGCCCGCTGAACTCCATGTGGTGGGCGCGTACCAGCCGGTTCGCCATGTGCAGGTTGGGCCAGCCTGTCAGGAAGCTGAGCGCCAGGTTGCGGTCGGGATGCCCCAGCGCATGCGCCATCGCCCGTTCCTCCGCCTCCACGTCGTCGAAGTCTGGCAGGCCGCGGAGGTATGGCCGCAGATGCACCGCGCTCAGCCAGAGGCTGAACGCCTTCCAGCGCAGCGTCTGTGCCTCATCTTTCCGTCCCAAAGCATCGAGCGCAGCAATCCGCAGATCCGTGTGCTGGACCTCCTCCTCCTCGTGGCGGCTTGGTGCACGATCCAGCCAGACCAGCGCCTCGGCGGGGCGGCCTCCCGTGATCAAACGCTCCGCGATTTCAGCGGCCAGGGTTTCCACCCGCCCACCTGCCTCCGCCGCTGCAATGAACGCGTCGACGTCGCCCTCCAGGTCCGCCAGATCGCGCAGGCGCAGGGACACCAGGCCCCTCCCCCGCCAGCTCGCGTAATCGTCCTGGCCGCGCGACGGCGGCTGCTCGGCCAGCCGCGCCTGCAGCAGGCGCCGTAGTTCCGCCCGCCCCTCGGGACCGAGCGCCGGATTGGCCGCCGCCAGCAGGTCATCAGTCACGCCGTAGCCATCGGCATCCTGCAGGGCGAGCAGCTCGCCTGCCAGCGCCCTCGGGTCTCGACCAGGCAGCAGGCCCCAGAGCCGCCCCAGCTCGGCCCCGGCCTGCCTGAACACTTCACCAAGTTTGCCGCCGCTGTCGTCGCTGCGCCCGAACACGCCGTCGCTCAGCTCGAGGAGCAGGCGCATCTGCGTCGCTGCTGCCCGCGGATCTGCTGCAGCAAGCGGGCCGGCGATTGTCTCGCGCAGGCCATCAAGCTCACGGGCCAGCGGACGCACCTTGTCCCACTCGATGAACCCCTTCGAGCGCCCGATGGTGCGTAGCCGCTTCTCGACCTCCGCGGCAAGTCGGCCGGCGCCGTCGGTGCCGGCCAGTACTAGACTGAGCGCCCGTGCCAGGGTCGGATTGTCCTCCGCCTGTGCCATCAGCAACTCGGCCAGCCGCCGCGCCCCCAGCCCCTCCAGCGCCTCGGCACTTAGCGCGGGCGAGCGGGAACTGGTCTTCTTGGCCGGCGCACGCTGTGGGGATTTGGGCGCCGCATCTGCGGAAGCTGAAGTGGCAGATGAGCGGATCCGGCGAGCAGGCATCGGCATGGTCAGCTCCTCTGCGCCTGCGGCACGCTGGGACTTGGCGTGAGCCATTCGCGCAGCTTGGACCAGCGCCGGCGGCCGTTGGCGTTCTTCACGGCGATGGCCAGGGCACGGCGCTGCCCGACCAGCACCACGAGCCGCTTGCCGCGGGTCACGCCGGTGTAGAGCAGGTTGCGCGCCAGCATGGCGTAGTGCTGCGTCGTCAGCGGGATCACCACCGCCGGGTATTCCGACCCCTGCGTCTTGTGGATCGTCGTCGCATAGGCCAGCACCAGCTCGTCCAGCTCCCCGAAGCCATAGACCACCGGCCGCTCGTCGAAGAGCACCGTCAGCTCGCCCTCCTCCAGGTCGAGGCTGGTGATCACGCCGAGGTCGCCGTTGAACACCTCCCGGTCGTAGTTGTTGGCCACCTGCATCACCTTGTCGCCCGGGCAGAAGGTCCAGCCGAAGCGCTCCACCCGCAGCTCCCCCGGCGGGTTCAGCGCCTGCTGCAATTCCAGGTTCAGCGCCCGCGCGCCGAGGCCGCCGCGGTTCATCGGGCACAGCACCTGCACGTCGCGCACGGGGTCGAGCCCGAAGCGCGCCGGAATGTGGTCGCCCAAGCGTGGCCCAAAGCGTTGAAGCGGGCGTGGCGGGTCACGTGCAATCGCTCTCGCTTTGCCGCTGGCCAGACTCCTGCCTCGTGTGGCAGTTCGGAACGAGCCAAGCGGAGGGAGAGCCATGGCCAGCGTGATCCAGCAGCGCCTACTCGACCTCGGCACTGAAATCGCGACCTCCCCGGCCGACGATCTGGGCTTCATCCACTCGATCATGGCCCAATGCGCCCTTCCGACTGTGAAGCCCCCGGAGGGCGTTATGGTCTGGGAACGCAGCCAGGGCCGCGCCAGGCTGCTCCTCGAGGCTGGCAAGGTGCTGGATCCTCGGACGGGCACCTACAAGCAGCTCACGCTGCCCTACGGGCCGAAGGCGCGGCTCCTCCTGATGCACCTGAACTCCGAGGCGGTGCGCCGCCAGTCGCCCGTCATCCCGGTCGAGGACACCATGACGGCGTTCTTTCGCCGCCTGATGGGCCGCACCCAGGACGGCCGACAGGCCAAGATGTTGAAATTGCAGCTCTCGTCCCTGGCCGCGGCTACCTTCCGCATGGGTATCGTGCAGGACGAGGACCGGGCCTTCCAGGTCGACACCAAGGTCGTCGGCGCGTTCGACCTGTGGTTCCAGAACGAGCCGGGCCAGCGGGTGCTCTGGCCGTCCACTCTACGCCTCTCTCTGGATTACTACGAGAGCCTGACCCGCTTTGCCGTACCCCTGGACGAGCGTGCCGTGGCGGCGCTGGCCCATAGTGCACTCGCTCTCGACATCTACTGCTGGCTGGCCCAGCGCCTCCACCGCGTCCCGGCAGGCAAGCCCCAGTTCGTGTCCTGGGCGGCACTCTACGACCAGTTCGGGCAGGGCTACAAGGAGGTGCGCTTCTTCAGGCGCGACTTCCTCAACCTGCTCAGCCAAGTGAAGGTGGTCTATCCCCAGGCGCGCATGTCTGAGGAGAAGCGCGGTCTCTCTCTTGAGCACTCTCCTCCCCCGGTGGCGAAGCGCGTGATCGCGTTGTCCTCGTTATCCACCGGCAACTAAAGGAAGACTATCGGTATCTATCTAATAGGAGTGTGGGAGCGATTGCGCATGCTTCCACGAGAGTGATTACACCAGAAGCGCGAGAGTGATTGCATGTGGACGGCCGCTTCTGTCCCACGACTTATCCCGTCCGCCGCTGATCTTCAGACCGTGAGAGATTGCACAGCGCCGCACCGCATGTCGACCCCTCCTGTGAGGCGTGAGCGATTACCCATGCTCGACAACGTGCTTGGCCAGCTCGCCTGCAAGCCATGGGAGATCGGCCTAGGTGGCTATCCCCATACCCTTTCTACGCATCTAAGCCATTAGACCGTCTGCGCCGGTTATCCGGCGGATTCACGTCGGCGTCCGGCACGTCGAACCCAGCCTCTCTCATCAGCCGGGCAAAGAGCCTGCGCGTGCTACCCGCCTTCTCCGCCTCGCGGGCGATCAACTCAGCAAAGGCTTCGGACGCCTTGAAATTCACCTGCACCACGGGCGGTGGGCGGTTCCGGGCGGCAACCGGCACGGGAGCGGCCGCAGGCGGTGGCGCTGGCGGCGCGACGACGGGCGGCATACCGGCGGTCGCGCCGGATATCTGCGCGGCGAGGTCCGCGCCGCTGACTCTCTTCGGCTTGAACGAGCTCATGCGGCCTTGCCTCTTACCCGGCTAGCTTTCGCTAGGGGAATAGCCCCCTTTGCGACTAGCTCGGCTATCAGGCTACCGGCCTGATCACCCACCTTCCCCGTCGTCGGCACGGTGCCGCTGAACGACAGCTTGGTGAAATCCGCCAGGTCACCGAACGACTGGACCAGGATCGGCAGCTTCTCTTCCTCAAGGCTGTCGAGCGCCGCCCGCTCGGACAGGCCGCGTGGCTTCCAGCGAGTGAGTAGCACGCTATAGGGTATAGTCCGTCTAGCCGCCTTGCTTAAGCTAGCTACCTGCTGAGCGGTGCGCATGGTCTCACGGACGCTGCCCCGGTCCGGCATGCAGGGGATCAGCACATGATCCGCCATACCGATTGCGGATGCCGCGGTAAGGTTCTCGAACCCGGCTGTGTCGACGATGACAGCGTCATGGTTCTCGGCCAGCTCCCCGGCGAGATCGACCACCTTGATATGGTCCACCTCGCTTCGGCAGGTGAAAGGGGGGCCTTCGTAGGCCTGCGCGTGCCAGGACGCGAAGGACTGGTTGCGGTCGGCATCGATCACCGCCACCCGGTATCCTCGGGCAGCGAGGTTGGCCGACAGGATCATGACCGTCGTGCTTTTCGAGCAGCCTCCCTTGCCAGAAGCCACTGTCACTATATTCCCCATAGCCGTCTATCCCCCTGGTTGCAGGCTATCCCCCTAGCCGGCTTGGCGCATAGAAGCATGATGGCGGATAGGCGGGAAGCGTGATGAAGCGTGATGAAGCGTGATAGCCTCCTACCCGCCTAGATGACGCCCGCCTAGTGGCCTATGCGGGTAACCGCGTAGACCGCTAGGTGCATAGGCCGCTATTTTGGCTGAATGTTCGCGACTTGTTCTTCATTCTGTTACGCCGGGTCATGGCAGCCAATTACGGGCGGATTCGGCCCACCGATCCGCTCTGGTACCGCCGCTACACGGGCGAGCTGAGAGCCTCGTGCGGCTGCGGCCACGCCGCGCGGGACTGACTGTCCGACCTGGCTGCGATACGGCCTTCCTGACCTAGTGCTGTACCAGATCATCGCCCGGCTGCGGTGCGGCCGATGCGGGTCAGCGCCGAGCTTCGCTGATGCCGTCAAAAGGGCGGAGGCCTAGGCGCCTATCTGCGTAGGCGGGAAGCGCAGCGGCGGCCGGCCTCGCTTGGCCATGATTATGTGGACTGCAGGCCGCAAGGCGAGGGGAACGGCGCGGCGGGCAGCGAGAAGGGCAGGGGCCGACGCATAGCCACATAGTTCGGTAGGAGCATAGCCCGGCAAGGCGGATAGCCTCTCGAAACGTGCCTGCGACGGAGGGTAGGGGCCTTGCGCGGGGCTTCCCTCATCCGCCGGCGTGGGAGACGGCGGCGATGAGCAGGGAGGGGAGGGCCGCCGGCCATAGAACGAATAGGGCAGGGTGACGCTATGGCGACCATCGCACCGGCTGCTGCTAAGCCAGTGCGATCAGCGACTTCGGACCGACGCTGCCGGCAACAAGGTTGTGGTGGTCGTAGAACTGCCCGCCGGGCTTGTCCGGCATCAGACGGGCGGCCGGCGGTCCTGCGCCATCGCCGCAAGGTCCGCTTCCATCCGCTCCAGCGTCATCACCAAGGCTACCAGCAGGTTTGCCGCCTCCGCCGCTTCGGCGGGCGTCAGGTCCTGGTGCCGCTGCAATTCCATTCGCAACCGCAATCGGCCCGGCGGGGTCCGAGCCTCCGGGTAGGAGAGGGGCAGCTTCGGGTCATTCATGGCTTGTCTCTGCATTACGCGCGCGGCCAGCGGTCCCCCTCCGTCGCCTGGATCAGCGTCATGCCGGTGCTCTGAAACTCTGCGCGCAGCCGGTCCATCTGCGCCGGGGTCAGGTTCGCCGGGTCGATGGCCTCCGCCGTCATGGCAAGTGATCCTCCGCTATCCGCGCAAGGAGCTCCACCACCCGCGCCACGGCCTCCGCCGCCTGGGCCGGCGTCATGCCATGCCGCTGCTCAAGCTCAGCGCGCAGCTTCGCCACGTCTTCCGTGGTCAGGACCCCCGGGCGCATGTCCTGCCCCGTCATGGCCAGCGGTCCCGCAGCTTCACCATACTGCCGGACGCCAGCATGTCCTCCGCCGCGAGCCGGTTCGTGCCAGACAGCAGCACCGCCGCCATCGCGTGCACCGCCGCGTCCCATTCCGTCTCCGCCAGCACGAACAGCGCCTTCGATGCCACCGACGCACGCATCTCCGGCGAGGCCCCCGGCAGCGCCGCCGCGATGCTGGTCGCCATGGACTGCATGACCAACCGGCCGGCATTCGAAAGCGAGCCGGTCGCGGCGATGCGCCACGCCTCGCGCTCGAGCGTCTGGCAAAAAGCCTCGCGGTCCTCGGGATCAACCATGACTGTCCTCCGCGTCACGGCGGGCGCTCCGCCACGCCCGGGGTATAGAACCAGGAAACGCCATGGGATGGCATCCGTGCCAGGGGAGGGCACCCAGGCGGCGGGCTACGCCGCTATTGTGTCCGATAATAT
>NZ_JBHMFT010000078.1:0-9679 GCF_051433195.1 Falsiroseomonas sp. E2-1-a20
GCGCGCCGTATCCAGGGTCGACGTCACGGCCGCCTCCCGCGTGTCCAGCTTGATGTCGATCTCCGCCAGCGGGTCGGCCTGGCGCAGCAACGCCGTGACGCCCTTGGCGCAGCCGCCGCATTTCATGTTCGCGATTCGAAAGCGATGCATCACGCTGTCCTTCTAAGTTTCGTCTGCCCAATAATGTGGTGATTGCCGCGATGGGAGGGTCAAGGGCCACGCGCGGCTCCGTTCTTCTTCCGGGGGTCGCCTTAAACCAGCGCGGCACCTGACCATGGTCATCAGCAGCGTCGGCCACGGTGAGGGCGAGATCATGCGTGAGCCTCTCCGTCGCCACGATTGAGTTGCTGCTCCATACGGCGGGTGGGACGGTCGTCAGCAGCAGGCCGATGGAACGCGAGGCGGGCTTCATGGTCAGGCCCTTGCAGCATGGGCAGCGGTAGTGGCATTCGGAGCTGGTGCAGTCGCAGCAGAAGGCTCCGCCGGTCGCCGCTGCGCCACGCGACGCACCAGCAGGTAGAAGACGGGCGTGAACAGCAGGCCAAGCAACGTCACGCCAGCCATGCCGGAGGCGACCGCGATGCCCATGGCCCGCCGCATCTCCGCCCCGGCGCCGGTAGCAAGGGCAAGTGGGATTGCACCGGCGACGAAGGCGATGGAGGTCATCAGGATCGGCCGCAGCCGCAGCCGCGCCGCCTCGATGACCGCAGCCAATGGGTCGGCACCCGCAAGCTCCCGCTCGCGGGCAAATTCCACGAGCAGGATCGCGTTCTTCGCCGCCAGCCCGACCAGCACCAGCCAGGCGATCTGGTTGAAGACGTTGCTGTCGCCCCCGGTCGCGATCACGCCGCCCAGCGCGCTGGCCACCGCGAGCGGCGCGACCGGCAGCACGGCCAGCGGCAGCGACCAGCTGCCGTACTGCGCCGCCAGGATGAGGAACGTGAGCAGCACAGCGACGGGAAAGACATAGGCCGTCGCATTGCCGGCTAGACGTTCCTGCAACGCCAATTCGGTCCATTCGATCGCCATGCCCGGCGGCAGCACCTCGCGCGCCAGTGCCTCCATCACCGCTTGGGCCTGGCCGGAGCCGAAGCCGGGTGCCGGCGCACCGCCGACCTCGGCCGAGGGATAGCCGTTGTGGCGCACCACCCGGTCCGGTCCTGTTGAGGCCTGAACGCGCACCAGCGAAGCAAGCGGCACCATCGCGCCCGCGGCGCTGCGCACGCGCAGCCGCGCCAGATCCTCCTCGCGCAGGCGAAAGCCAGCGTCGGCCTGGGCGATCACGCGGTAGGTCCGCCCATGTTGCTGGAAGTCGTTCACATAGAGCGAGCCGAGCGCGAGTTGCAGCGCCTGCGCCACATCGGTCGGCGCAACGCCCATTGCCAGGGCGCGGTCGCGGTCCAGCTCCACCCTCAGCTGTGGAGCCGATACATGGAAGCTCGCCATCACGCCGGCGAGTTCCGGTCGCTGCGCGGCCGCGGCGACGAGCCGCTGTGTCCCCTCGGCCAACGCCTCGAGCCCCAGTCCCGCACGGTCCTGCACCTGGAGCTTGAAGCCGCCGACCGCGCCGAGCCCGGGCACCGGCGGCGGCGGGAATACCAGGGCAAGCCCGTCCTGGATCCCGGACAGCCTGGCCTGCAGCCGCTGCGCGATGGCGTTGGCAGCAAGGTCGGGTGTCCGCCGCTGCTCGAAGGATTCGAGCATGGTAAAGACGACGGCAGCGTTGGGCAGCGTGACGAAGCCGTCGATTGAGAGACCCGGGAAGGCCACTACGCTCTCCACGCCGGGCTCGTCCAGCATGATCCGCGACATCTGCCGCGCCACAGCCTCCGACCGCTCGATCGAGGTGCCGGCGGGCAGCATGGCGATACCGACGAGGTAGTATTTGTCCTGCTGCGGCACGAAGCCGGTCGGCACCTGCTGGAAGCCCTGCCAGCCCAGGCCGAGCAGCCCGGCATAGACAAGCAGCGCCAGGCCGGTTGCGCGTGCGGCGCGCTGCACGAAGGCGCCATACCCCCTCGCCGTCGCGTCGAAACCGCGGTTGAAGCGTGCGAAGAACCAACCGAGCGGCCCCCGCCTTGGCATACCATGAGGCTTCAGCAGCACGCCTGCGAGCGCCGGGCTCAGCGTCAGCGAGTTTACCGCCGAGAGCACCGTGGAGACCGCGATTGTCACCGCGAATTGCCGGTAGAACTCGCCCTGAAGGCCGGAGAGGAAAGCGGCCGGCAAGAAAACTGCGGCCAGCACCGAAGTGATTGCAACGATCGGCCCAGTTACCTCGTCCATGGCCTTGCGCGCGGCGTCCTTCGGCGCGAGGCCCGCGGCCATGTGCCGCTCCACGTTCTCCACGACCACGATCGCGTCGTCCACGACGATGCCGATCGCCAGCACCAAGCCGAACAGCGAAAGCGTGTTAAGCGAGTAGCCGAGCGCCAGCATCACGGCGAGCGTGCCGACCAGCGAGACAGGCACGGCCACCAGCGGTATCAAGGATGTGCGCCAGTCCTGCAAAAACAACACCACCACCAGCACGACGAGCGCCACCGCCTCCAGCAGCGTGACGAGCACTGCGGAGATAGATGCGCGGACGAACACCGTCGGGTCATAGGCGATGCGATGCTCGATGCCCTGCGGGAACTCCACACCCATCTCCGCCATGGCGCGGCGCACCGCGGCGGCGACGTCCAGCGCATTTGCGTGCGGTGCCTGGATAATCTGCAGCGCCGCGGCCGGCTCGCCGTCCAGCAGCGAGCGCAGCGCATATCCTTCCGCGCCGAGTTCCACGCGGGCGACGTCCCCGAGCCGAACGAGGCGCCCCTCCACGCCGGTCTTTAGTACGATCGCGGCGAATTCCTCTGGCTCAGAAAGGCGGCCGCGAAAATCAATGGTGAGTTGCGGCGCCAGACCGGCGCCCGGCTGCCGTCCGACGGCGCCGGCGGCGACTTGCAGGTTCTGCGCGCGCACCGCGCGCACAACCTCGGCCGCCGTCAGACCGCGGGCGGCCATGCGATCTGGATCGAGCCAGATCCGCATGGCGTAGTCCCCGGCACCCCAGACATTCACCTCGCCCACGCCAGGGATGCGCTGCAGCCGGTCGCGCACCTGCAGAGTGGCGAAGTTCGCCAGGTGCAGTGCGTCGAAACGCCCATCTGGCGAGACCAGATGCACCACCATCAGCATGTCGGGCGACACCTTGCGCGCAACGACCCCCTGCCGCTGCACCTCCTCCGGCAGGCGCGGCAGCGCGCGCTGGATGCGGTTCTGCACGCGGATCTGCGCAAGGTCAGAGTCGGTGCCATGCGCGAAGGTGACGGCGAGTGTGACCTGCCCGTCTACCGACTGCGAGGTCATGTAGAGCATGCCCTCTACGCCGTTTACCTCCTGCTCGATGGGCGCTGCGACAGTCTCGGCGAGTTCGCGCGGCGAGGCGCCGGGGAACTGCGCCACGACCTGCACCGTGGGCGGCGTGACGGCGGGGTATTCCGACAGCGGCAGGCGGATCAGGGCGAGGCCGCCGGCGACGAGCATCAGGACGGAGAGCACGACCGCGAAGATCGGCCGCTCCACGAAAAAGCGTGGGATGGCGTTCATGACCGAGGTTCCTGTGCGTGCGAGGCCACGGAAGCGGGCAGCGGAGCGATGCGTGTGCCGGGGCGGATCATGCCGCGTGCGACCACACTCTCACCGGGCGAGAGTCCTTCGCGCACCACGCGCAGGCCCTCTCCCGCCGCAGGTCCAAGGCGGACCGGACGGAAGGCGGCGATGCCGTCCGGCGCGGCGACCAGCACGTAGCGGCCGCCCTGCGCCGCGCCGATCGCGGCCTCCGCCACCAGCACCGTTGGGCGCGGCGCAGAGAGCGGCACCCGCACGCGCGCGAAGAGCCCCGGTGCGAGCCTGCCGTCGGGGTTCGCCAGCACCGCGCGCAGCCGCGCCGTGCCGGTCGCGCGGTCGGCCTGGGTGTCGAGGAAGTCGAGCTGTCCCCGGCTCGGGAAGCCGTCCTCGCCGGTCAGCCCGACCTCGACCTCTACCGGCGTGTCGCCGGCCCCCGCCGCAGCCGCCAGGAGGCGCAGATAGGTCGGCTCGTCCACGTCAAATAGCAGGTGGATAGGGTCCACGGCGACAATGCCGGCCAGGAGCGTCTCGCTGGCGGCCACGAGGTTGCCCTCGGTCACCAGCGCGCGGCCGATCCGTCCGGCAACCGGTGCCGTGATCACGGTGAAGTCGAGATCGAGCCGGACTGTGGCGAGAGCTGCCTCGGCGGCCTGCACCTGCGCGCCCAAGACCGCACGTTCGGCTGCCTGCTGGTCGAGCCGCTCGCGCGGAGCATACCCATCGCTCGCCAGGCTTCGCGTCCGCGCATGTTGCCGGCCGGCAAGCGCATGGCGCTCGCGCGCTTCGGCGAGCGCCGCCTCGGCGCGCGCCAGCGCGGCGCGGTAGGGCCGCTGATCCAGCCGGAACAGCACCTGGCCGGGCTGCACAAGGCCGCCTTCCGGCACCTCCACCACCTCGATCATGCCGCCGACGCGCGGGCGCAGCTCCACGCTCCGCGCCGCGTGCAGGAAGCCCGTGAACTCGGCAGTTTCGGCCATTTCGCGGACAAGGACCGGCGCGATGGGTACCGCGATCGCCGGCGTGGCAGCGGTCGGCGTGTCGGCCTGGACGGGGCGGCCGCTGTGGTACCACGCGGCGCCCGCGCCGGCAGCAACCGCAGCGGCGAGCGCAATTGGAAGAAGTCGTGGCATGTCCGTGCTTCCTTGGCTGTGTCGAGCGGGACCTGCAGGTCTCCCAACTTGGGAGGGTCAAGTGCCTTTCTTGAGCTGCTTCACGGTCAGGATTTCGCCCAGCGCTGCTACGGAATGCGCGGCCGGATCGGACCGGACAGAGGGGCCTGCGATGGCGCCGCGATGCTCCGCATCGCCCTTGTGCTGGATCAGCTTGCGCTGCGCCTGGATCCCCTCGGCGGGCACCAGGATTTCCACGCGGCGACGGCCCGCATCATCGCCTGCGGCACTGCGGATCGACCAATTTCATTCGCTACGGCGCCTTTGGCGCGAGCCCGCCCTCGATGGCAGGCGATAGGCGCTCCAGATGCGCGGGAGAGCCTCGGCCAGCAGGACGCGCGACCGGCCTGAGAGGTGAACCGCCGTGTAGGTCCAGGTCGGCATCTCGTTAGGCACGTCGTAAAGGTCGGGCGAGAGGTTAGGTATCGGGCCCCTCCACAGCGAGCAGCGCCGGCCGCACCACACATGCGTTACGCGTTTGCAGGCAGCCTTGCATTTGCGCAGTGGCTATCCGGCCCACTCCCGCTGAAAAGACCGCTTGACCCTCCCAACATGGGAGCTTTGACAAGGTGATCTCCCGCGACATTGCGACAGGAGACGACGATGCAGGACTTCGACATTCCCGACGTGAGCTGCGGCCATTGCGTGCGCACCATCACGCAGGCGGTGAAGGCGCTCGATCCCACCGCTGAGGTCAAGGCCGACCTCGCAACGCGCCGCCTGCGCGTCGCGAGCACGACCGACGCGACGAGCCTCTCCGCGGCGATCACCGCGGCCGGCTACGCCAACACGACCCGCGGCTGAGGAGAACGCGCGATGCCTCCCGACAACAACGTCGCCGCCTGGATCCCAGCGGTGCCCACATCTTCTCATGCCGCGCCGGGTGGCGCGGTGTCGCTGCCCATCGCGGGCATGACCTGCGCGTCCTGTGTGGGCCGCGTGGAGCGCGCGATCGCGGCCGTGCCCGGCGTCGCCTCGGCCTCGGTGAACCTGGCGACGGAGCGGGCCGAGATCCGCTTCGTGGGAACACCTGAACTCGCCAAAGTGCTCGGCGCGGTGGAGAGCGCCGGCTACGGCGTCGGCCGCGAGGTCACCGAACTCGCCATCACGGGCATGACCTGTGCCTCCTGCGTCGGCCGTGTGGAGCGTGCCCTGAAGGCGGTGCCCGGCGTGACCCACGCTGCGGTGAACCTCGCCACGCACCGCGCGAACGTCACGCATCTGGCGACCGTCGGCGCCGACGACCTGGTCGAGGCCGTGCGGCTTGCCGGCTACGGTGCCGAGCGCCTGGGCGCGGAGCCGCCCGCGGCGCGTGACGACCGCGAGCGCGCGGCGCGTACGGCTGAGTTGCAGAGCCTGGCGCGCCGCCTCGGCCTGGCCGCCCTGCTAACGCTGCCGCTGGTCGTCCTGGAGATGGGCGCACACCTTTCCGAGACGCTGCACCACGCCATCCACGACAGCATCGGCTTAACGCTGAGCTGGCAGATCCAGTTCCTGCTCGCCGCGCTAGTGATGTTCGGCCCCGGCCTCGGCTTCCAGACCAAGGGCTGGCGCGCGCTGCTGCGCGGCGCGCCGGAGATGAACTCCCTCGTCGCGCTCGGCACCGGCGCGGCCTTCGCGTATTCCACTGTTGCGACCTTCGCGCCGACGCTGCTGCCCGCCGATGCACGGCATGTCTTTTTCGAGGCGGCGGCGGTGATCGTCACCCTGATTCTGCTTGGCCGTTGGCTCGAGGCGCGGAGCAAGGGCCGCACGTCGGAGGCAATCCGGCGCCTCATGGGCTTGCAGCCACCCACGGCGCGCGTGCTGCGCGACGGAGAGGAGCAGGAGATCCCGGCCGCGCAACTGATCCCCGGCGACATCGTGCTGGTGCGGCCCGGTGACCGCATCCCTGCCGATGGCGAGGTCACCGAGGGCGCTTCCTTCGTGGATGAGGCCATGATCACCGGCGAGCCCGTGCCGGTGGAGAAGGTGCCCGGCGCACGCGTCACCGGCGGTACGGTGAACGGCACCGGCGCCTTCCGCTTCCGCGCTACTGCGGTGGGTGGCGAGACCGTGCTCTCGCAGATCGTACGCATGGTGGAGCAGGCGCAAGGATCGAAGCTGCCGATCCAGGCGTTGGTGGACCAAGTGACGATGTGGTTCGTCCCTGCTGTACTCGCCATCGCCGCGCTGACCTTCGGCGTGTGGCTCTTCTTCGGGCCGGACCCAGCCCTCGCCTTCGCGCTGGTGAACGCGGTCGCGGTGCTGATCATTGCCTGCCCCTGCGCCATGGGCCTGGCGACGCCGACGTCGATCATGGTCGGCACCGGCCGGGCGGCAGAGCTCGGTGTGCTCTTCCGCAAGGGCGAGGCGCTGCAGGCACTGCGAGATGTCGAGGTTGTCGCCCTCGACAAGACCGGCACGCTGACGGAAGGCCGCCCGGTGCTGACCGACCTGGTCGTCGCGCCAGGCGAGGACGAGGCCACGATCCTGGCGCTGATCGCTGCAGTCGAGGCCAAATCGGAGCACCCGGTTGCACAGGCCATCGTCGCAGCGGCAAGGACGCGCGGCCTTGCTCTGGCCGAGGCTACGGCGTTCGAGGCCGTGCCCGGCTTCGGCGCCACGGCGCTGGTGGATGGGCGGCACGTCGCAGTCGGCGCCGATCGCTATATGGCGCGGCTCGGCCTCGACGTCAGGCGCTTCGCCACGATGGTGGCGGCGCTCGGCGACCAGGGCCGCACGCCCCTCTATGCCGCGGTGGCCGGGCAGCTCGTGGCGGCGCTCGCGGTGGCCGACCCGGTCAAGCCGGGAACGCCCGCAGCCCTCGCCGCGCTGCGGGCGCAGGGGCTGCGCATAGCCATGGTGACCGGCGACAATAGGCGCACTGCGGAGGCGATCGCCCGCGGCCTCGGCATCGAGGAGGTGGTCGCCGAGGTCCTGCCGGACGGCAAGGTCGCGGCCGTAGAGCGCCTGCGCGAGGGCGGGCGGAAGGTCGCCTTCGTGGGCGACGGCATCAACGACGCGCCGGCGCTCGCCGCTGCCGACGTCGGCCTTGCGGTAGGCACCGGCACTGATGTTGCGATCGAGAGCGCCGATGTCGTGCTGATGTCAGGTGACCTCGGGGCGGTGGCGACCGCCTTCGCGATCAGCCGCGCGACGATGACAAATATCCGGCAGAACCTGTTCTGGGCCTTCGCCTACAACGTCGCGCTGATCCCGGTCGCGGCGGGTGTATTGTGGCCCTTCGGCGGCACGCTGCTGTCGCCTATGCTGGCGGCGGCGGCAATGGGGCTCAGTAGCGTCTTCGTGCTGGCGAATGCGCTCCGGCTGCGGCGGTTCAGACCCGCCGCGGTCGCTATCGGGGAGTGATGGCGATGAACATCGGTGAAGCCTCGAAGGCCTCCGGCGTCTCAGTGAAGATGATCCGCCACTACGAGGCGATCGGCCTTCTGCCGGCGCCACTGCGGACCGAGAGCGGATATCGCGTCTACCGGGCGGAGGATGTGCATGCGCTCCGCTTCATCGGCAATGCCCGCGACCTCGGCTTTCCGCTCACCGAGATCGCCGATCTGCTCAGCCTCTGGCGCGACCGCGGCCGCGCCAGCGCCGAGGTCAAGCGGCTCGCGCAGGCGCATGTGACGGCGATCGACGAGAAAGTGAAGGCGCTTCAGGCGATGGGGGACACGCTGCGTCACTTGGCCGCGGCGTGCCACGGCGACCATCGGCCCGAATGCCCTATCTTGGAGGGCATTTCCGGACAGGCAGTCTCGCCCGGAGCGAAGGAAAGACGGCGCAGACGTGCTGTGGAGGACCTTCGCTATGCCGGAATTCCTGCGCCTCCGCAGGGGTAGCTGCGCAGCGCCTCTTCACTGACCCAGCCCACCCACCTGGGGCACCAGAAGGTGACGCAAATAGCGAGACGCGTCTCACAGACGCCAGAGCAGGTTGGAATCCGGTTCCCACCGCTGCTCCAATTTTCCCCAGACACACCTAGCATTTATGACCTGCCCGATGGGGCCGCCTACCCGGAACATTTGTTCCTAGGGGCCGGATAGGGTGCCGTTTTTCAGTCGCTGTAGTCGGACGTGAACAACGCGGAAGTCCCCGGGATTCCTCGGGTTTGCGGCGGACGCAAGTATTCGCGCTTGTAAGGCTGCTGTCCGGAGCGGTCGAAAACCTTGCAAATCCGCGGCCCTGTTGAAGCCCGTCGAGCGGCGTGATTCCCTTGGCGCGTCGCCGCCTGGAGACCGCCGATGCCGCCGAAATCGCCGCCATCCGAGCAGCCCGAACTTTTCCGCTCGGCCCTGGTGAACCTCGTCGATCGCCGTCATCCCCTGGTGCGCCTCGCGGGCCTAATCGACTGGGATCGCTTCGCCACCTCCTTCTGCCCGCTCTACCGCGACGGCATTGGCCGGCCTGGACTGCCGACCCGCCTCATGGTCGGGCTGCACCTGATCAAGCACATGGACGGCCTCTCCGATGACGCCGTCTGCGCACGCTTCCTCGACAGCCCCTACGTCCAGTTCTTCTTCAGCCGCTTGGCATCGGGATTGGCCAGAGCGTCCCGGGCAATCTCCCGCTCGACCACGCGTAGGTCCTCACTCAGCCGCTCGTGCTCGCGCAGGTGGCGCGCCACCGCGTCGGCCTCGTCTGGCGGGAGGGGCTGTGCCAGCAGCTAGGCCCGCCCCTTTGGCCCAAGCAGGTCGGCATGCGGGCATGGCGGCACCAGATGGGCGTGCAGGATCGACTGCGTCATCGTCTTGAGCCGCGCCCGCTGGCAAGGCGGCGCCGACGCTCCCGAGGGCAGGCACCGCGAGCAGACCAGACAGTAGACGACGACGATGCATCGGCGCTTTTCCGAATGCTTATTCTGATGGTGCGACGAAGCCGAGGCGACCGGCGTTGCGGTGGACCAG
>NZ_JBHMFT010000079.1:0-9411 GCF_051433195.1 Falsiroseomonas sp. E2-1-a20
CAGACTGTCGGATTCCCAGCGGGCCTGAAATCGGCGAATCTGCTGGTCATGACGCAGTTTATTCGTTCAGCCGCGATCAGGCGTTCCTGCTGCCGCCGGATGCCAAGGAGTGGCTTCCGGCTGATGACGTGGCACACTTTGTAGTGGCTGCGGTGGACCGGGTGGCGCTGGGCGCCTTTTCCATCGGCCCGATCCCCGGCGGCCGCGCGCAGTATCACCCGCGGTTGATGCTGGCGCTGCTGATCTACAGCTACGCCAACGGCCTCTTCTCCTCGCGCCGCATTGAACGGGCGACGCATCGCGACATCGGCGTGCGCTATGTGGCGGCGAACCTGCACCCCGACCATGACACCATCGCCGCCTTCCGCCGCGCCAACCGCGGCGCCTTCGAGGCGGCCTTCCTCCAGGTGCTGCTGCTGGCGCGCGAGAGCGGCCTGCTCCGGCTCGGGACGGTTTCGATCGACGGCACCAAGATCGACGCCAATGCCTCCAAGATCCGCTCCGTGCGCTACGACCAGGCGAAGGCGTTGCGTGCCAAGCTCGCCACCGACATCGCCGACCTGACTGCCCGCGCCGAGGCCGCCGATGCCGAAGGCCAGCCTGACCCGCAGGCGCTGCCCGCCGAGATCGCAAGGCGCGAGGCGTTGAAGGCCAAGCTCGATGCCGCCTGCGCCCGGCTGGAGGAACAGGCCCGCGCCGAGGCCGCGGCGGCACAGCCGGAATACGAAGCCAAGAAGGCTGCCTATGAGGCGAAGACGGGCCGGCGCGGCCGTCCGCCCAAGCCGCCCGAGGACGACCCGCCGCCAAGCCGGCAATCCAACCTCACCGATCCCGATAGCGCGCTGATGCGCCGTTCCGACGCCCATGAATACCGCCAAGCCTATAATGCCCAGGCCGTGGTCTGCGCCGAAGGCTCGCAACTGATCCTCGCCACAGGCGTCGTCGCCACCCCCGCCGACGCGCCAAGCTTCGCCGCCACCATCCTCGGCATGGAACAGGGCATCGGCCTACCCAAGACCGTCCTCGCCGACACCGGCTTCGCCTCGCGCAAGGCCGTCGCCGCGCTCGAGGCCCGGGGCATCGAGCCGCTGGTCGCCATCGGCCGCACCCAGCCGCACCGGCCCTACGACTTCCGGCCGCCGCCAGAGCCAGAGACCCCGCGCCGCATCACCGAACCCTGGCGCCTCGCCATGCTGGCCAAGCTGGAGACCCGGGATGCCAAGGACCTCTACGCCCGCCGCAAGCAGACCGTCGAACCCGCCTTCGGCATCATCAAGGCCGCCCTCGGCTTTACCCGCTTCCGCCTCCGCGGCCTGGCCAACGCCACTACCGAGTGGACCCTGATCGCCCTCGCCTACAACTGCCGCAGGCTACACCGCCTGCGGCTCGCCTGAACTCAACCGCCCGCCCCGCCTAAACGCCACGCCAATCCAAATCCGACAGTCTGCTAGAGATCATAATCCGGAAGATGCCACCGGTATGCAGCTGCCGCCTCGGCGGGCGAACGCCCGTGCTGGAAGCTGGAGGTTCCGATATCGCTGTCCTCAAGGGTTTGGATCGCCGCGTTTGGAAGCACGGCCAGGCAATGCTCCCGAAAGGCAAGGCATCCGGCTGCGAGCGGTCCGATGTCGAACGGCAATTCACGCCGCTCCACGAGGTCGAGGAGGAAAGGCAGGATGGCGGCCGACAGGCCGACCGCGTGCGAGCCAACCGCAGCGCCATCGGTGCGATAGAGGTGCCGGCTGATTCGGGTGAGCGCCTCGGTGTCCCAGTTGTGCTGTAGTGTGCCGAGCTGAAGCACGAGCCAGTCCTTCGGTAGTTCTCGACGCACCGTGTCAATCAACGGGCTGAGCGCGTGATGGAAGACGACGTCGTCATCGAGGACGAGCAGCGTCTCCACGCCGTCCTCGATGGCCTGCTCAAGAATGCCCTGCCAGGTCAGCAGATATGCCCAAGCGCCGGCCGAGCCGATCGCCTTGCGGCCAAGGCGCCGCTCCTCGAAGGCAACGCGTGCCGCCTGGCTGTCGTAGTCGCGGCTGAATTGCCATGTGGAGCGCACCTCCCGCACACCAGGTGGCGGCGAACGGATCGGCTGCGCCGCATAGGCTGCGTAGCTTGCGAGTACCTCCGGCGCGTGCCCATCGACAGCGGCCACGCGCCCTGCGGCGATGCCGGCACGCGCGAGCCGTGCCTGCATTCGGCGCCAGCGATCCGGTCGCCGGTCCAGGTTGATGACGACGATCCTCTCGAACAGGTCGCCGAGACCCGTCGCCTGCACAATGCTAGCATCAGGACGGGTTGAAGGGATGTGCAGCCAACCCACTCGTGCCCGCGCATCCGGCCCGGCAATGGCGGGCTCCCTGTCGACGGACCCGGCGGCGGGTGCCGCAACGGCTCGCAGGTCACGCGAGACGTCGGGGATCGTCTTCACGCGGCCCGAGGAGGAGCGGGACTGTGCGAGGTGGAGCCGGCGTGCCCAGTCCCGCAGCGCTGCCGTGGCGCTGCGGAAACCGGGGTCAGCATCGCCCGCAGCCAACGCCAGCCCCATGGGCGTGACGATCAGGGCAGGTAGCCCGGAATCTCCCCCGTCGTTCTGGGAAAGCTGCAGGCGCCCGTCTGGGTCCGCATGACCGAACAGCGCCGCCCCCCCGGCGCCGGCGAGCGCACCAAGGGTCGCGCCAATCCAGGTTCCGCCTTCGACGCGCAGCGCATCGGTCACGACGCACAGCGTTTCCGCACCCAGCCGCTGCGCCAGCATCAGCGCGCTCGTAAGGCGGAGACTTGCCGGCATGTCCGGGCGCCCGGCAAGGTGAAGCTCGGCAGGCAGGGCGGCTGTTTCGGCCCACGACCAGAGATCCGCTCCCTCGCCGATCGGACAGAGGATCACGGCCCAGTCGTAGCCGGTGCCCGCCTGAGCGACCCAATCGCCAAGCAGTGCCGCGGCCGGCTTTGCCTCGGCTACGACGAGGCAAAGCACCAGCTTGGCGCGGCGGCTGGGCTGGATTGTGACGGGCCAGGCACGGCGCAGCAGCGCCAGCGGCACGCGGCCGTCCAGGCCGGCGTCATCTCGGGGCGTCGTCGCGGGATCCGTGCCCGGGCCCTGCACCCAGTTCGTTGGTCTGGCCAGTGCGACCATGGGAATGGCCTGGCGCTGCGCAAGGAGGGCCAGCTGCACGTCGAGTGAGCCACGGTGCTTTAGCTCGCCGCGCCCGAAGGGGCGGTGCGCCGAGTGCCAGCAGAGCGTGCCGGTCGAGAGCAGGTGCATCCCACGATCGGCAGCAAGCCCGTTCTCCGCCGCCAGCCACCAACTGGCGGGGTGGGCGCCCGGGCGCTGCGGTTGCCGCAGCAGGGCGCCGGCCAGGCCGACGAAGGCCTGGTCGTTCGAGCGGCGGCAACCCGCAACCATTTCCGCCGCGAAATCCGCCGGGTAGATGAGCCGGTCGTCAAGCGCCAGTCGGTATCCTGGAGCGTCGAGTTCATTATGCCAGGAAAAGCGCCCCAGGGGCCCGAGCACATCGAAGTCGGAACTCCGGCGAATCTCGACTCGGGGATGTGACAGGATCGGCGGAACCTCGCCGTCGCCATCCAGGAAAACGCGGATACGGTCGCACTGCGGCAGCAGGCTTGAAACCGCATCGTGGAGCTGCGCGACGCGGTCCAGTCCGGAGGAAATGCTTGCGACGACAGGCACGCCCAGCGCCTGCCGCTGCGCTGCCTGCCAGGCATCTGAATCGGGCAGGAACGGCTCGAAGCGGGCAAGGTGCAGCGCAGCGCCGGTCCCCGCCCATCGCAGGACGATCCGCACTGCCCGACATCCGGCAGGGACGTAGGCAGCGGCGTGCAAGGCGCCCGCGGCCAACGCGATTTCAGCGCAGAGAGGCAGGCCTGCATCGTCGAGGACGCGCAGCACCAGACCTGACGCTTCCCCCGCCTCGAAGCGCAGGCCCAGCAGGCATGCGCCTGGCACGGAAACGAGCGGAGAGATCAACTCGATGGTGCCGCCACGTGCATTCAGGCGCAAGGCACCCGCGCCGTCGATCGTGGCGCCGAGCGGCAGCGCCCAGCCGGGCTGGTCGAAGCGGATCGGCCCAGGTGGAAGCGGCGTACGCCGAAGCGCCAGCGACCGAGCAACGGCTTGGGACCAACCGTTCAGGTGACGGTCGACGGCCTCGAGATGGGCCCGCAATAGCCGGGAGAGCGCCGCCTCCGTGAGTGGGTGTGGCTCGGGCACTGGCGGGGTGTCGAGCGGCGGGTGCCCCTCGTTCACCGGACGCCGTCCGTGAGCCACCCGGCGGAGGGGGAGCCTGCCATGTGACCGCGTGCCTTTACGGCAGCGACCGTACCGTAAATCCTTAGGGGTCGGTGCATGAAGTAGCTACTACATCCGGCGGTGGTTGAACCGGAAGCCGCAAAATTGGGGTTCCGTCCTCGCCCCGAAGTTGCATAATCCGTAATCCATGGCCATCGAGTGGTAGGGAGCATCGGCGTACCTGATGAGTGGTTCAGCGATAACTTCTGGTCATCCCATGTTCTCGGTGGTCATTCCGGTCCACAACATGGTGGACACCATAGGCATGTGCCTCGACAGCCTGTTGCGGCTGACGATCGGGCGCGACAAGGTCGAAATCATCGTCGTGGACAACATGTCCACCGATGGCACGCTCGACGTGATCCGGAAATACCCTTTCCGCATCATGGAAGAGCGCGCCATCCAAGGCGCCTACGCAGCGCGCAACACGGCGCTCCGCGCGGCGACAGGCGAATTCATTGCTTTCACCGATGCCGACTGTGTCGTCGACCCCGATTGGTTGACCGAGATCGCAAAGCATGTCGGCGAGGCGGAGTTCGGATGCTTTGCGGGAGAGATCCTCTCCTACGAACCCGGCTCCACGATAGAGCGCTTCTCAGAGAACATCGGACTGCTCCGCCAGCGCGGCCCGCTCTCGGGCTGGCACCACAAGCCATATGCCCAGACGGCGAACGCGGTTTACCGCAAATCCGTCTTTGACCGGATCGGCTTGTTTCACACCGATATGAAATCAGGCGGCGATGCCGATATCGCTTGGCGGATGGCCGATCAGCTGAAGCTCAAGATCAAGTTCGTGCCCGAGGCGCAGGTCCTCCACCGGCACCGCGTGGACCTCTCGGAGCTCTACAAGCAGTTCCGCCGCTATGGCACCGGCAAGGTCAGCTGGGCGCTGCGGCATTCCGACTACAGGCTGCCGGCCCCGTCAAAGGTCGAGGCAGACATGCTGAAGGCTTTCGGTCAGGCCATCGACCGGCTGAAAAGGGCGGAAGCTTCGGAGGAGGCGCTGGTATTTCCGGTGTTGCGTGCCATCACGGAGGCGGCGCACTACGTCGGCTATCTGCAGGAGTTGGGGAAGCATGTCGGCCGGGTGGCCGGGCAGGACGAGATGGCGGGTTTCGCCCTGGCGAACGCGCCGCGCTGCGATGTTTGCGGGGGCCTGGCTTTCCAGCCTGGCCCGGGCAACCGAGTGCGCGACGGCCGGCCGCCGCAATGCTCCTCCTGCGGTTCGCTCGAGCGGCACCGGACCCTTGCCAAGGTACTGACGCGCCTGCCGGCAGGGCGCCTGAAGGAAACCCGGGCGCTGCTGGTGGGCGGAAGCACCCACGGCCCGTGGCCCATCTTCCCAGAGCTGGTGACCCTGTCCGCGCTGGCCCCCGATGCCAGGCTCGGCCGGCACGACTTTGACTGGGTGATTGCGAATGCGGTGCTGCGATTTGCCGATGATGACCGGATGGCGCTGCGCGTGCTGGCCAGCTCTTGCAAGCCGGAAGGCGTGTTAGTCATCTCGAGCGGGGAGCCGGTCCGGCAGCTGAAAACTGTGGAGCTGGAGCGCAGGGGACCGCGCGACCCCTACCGGACCTATGGCACCGAGCTTGGGGTGATTCTGGCCAGAACCTTCCCCTACATGTCCGTGCTCGGCATCACCTCGACCGACGATGCGACGGGGGTGGTAGACACGCTGTACGTGTTGACGGCGGTGGAGGAGACGCTGGCCGACATCGACCGCACGCTGCGCGAAAAGCCCGGCGTATCAACATATTTGGTTGCCTGATTACGCCCTGGAGGGGCTACGGCTGATGTCAGCTGCGGTGCTTCACCTTGATCGGGATTGCGGCTAATGATCACGATCAGAGGTGACTCAGCTGAAACGCCCCTCGGCGTGCGGCTGGCTGGAGGAATGATGCCGCAGTGCCCTGTGTGCAATGCCACAGAGTTCAAGCCGTACAACAAGCGAAATAATGCTGTCTGTGCAGGCTGTGGTGCCTTTGAGCGGGGCCGCGCCCTGATGATCTATCTGAAAAAATCGGTCAAGCTTCCTTCAGAGGCAGTTATATATCATTTTGCCCCCGAAAAATTCTTGATTGATTATTTTAGTTCTCGTTGGGGTAATGGATATCGTTGTTTCGACTTTCAGCCACTAATTTATGCGAACGATCGCGTGAAAATGGAGCGATTTAATCTTTGTGCCGATCTCGGAACCCTGCCTGATGGCTCGGCCGATTTGATCATCCACAACCACGTGATGGAGCATATACCCTGCAGCGTTCCGGATACGCTAGCTGGTCTGGGCCGAAAGCTGAAGCAGGGCGGCCGCATGATTTTCACCGTGCCTGTCTTCCCAGGGCAAGGCGATGAGGATCTCGATCCCGCGCTGACTGGCCCCGAACGTCTGCAGCGGTTTGGCCAGGCCGATCATATGAGAAGTTTTGGGCGTGAGACGGTAGCCAATGTAATTGCTGTTGCACTTGGACAGAATTGTCTCGTGCAACAGCCTGATTTCTGTTCTGAACAAGAAGCGATCACGGCAGCGGTTCCTTGGACACCGACTTCGGAGCCAACAGGAAACTCGCTTTTCGTCTATGAGCGGCCGTGAGGCAGAGAGCTCGATCTTCCGATATCCAAAACAAAAGTACTTCCTTTTATGTAATAAATTTTGAGGGTCGAAAGTGTCCAAGCCAGTCGAAATCGTAAAGAAACTTAGGTCTATCGGTGTAGGGCGGGTCATTATCTATGGCTTGAAGCGCAATAATCATACCCACCACTTCATCCACTCGGCCTTTTTCAACGCTTTCAGTCAGATTTGCGCTAACACAGACATTTCGGTCGAATGGGTTGAAGACCATGAGGGTTCTTTGCCCGAGCCGGAGGGCGCGCTAATACTGGCATATTGCTTGTCTGGTTGGCATGACACTCATCTTCCACTATCCGAAAACGCATTCTATCTGGTGCACGGTACGTCGAAGAATCATGTGACACGATATTTTGATCTTGCAAAAGCAAGAAGGGTGCTGTTCTTCGATGAGCATCGGGGCGATCCCAGACTACCAAAGGTGGCCGAACAAAATGTTGTAGCGACCCATTGGTATACTGACAGACCGGGGGTGGCGGCAGCTAGTTTTTCATCCATTGAAAATCCGAATGGCGCTACTTGGGAATATGCAAGTGATGCCCTTCGAACTGTTGTAACAACCTGGGGTACAGATCTGCTTCCGGATCAGGTCAAAGCGCAATCAGCAAAGCTCGAAGCTGTTTTGGAAGCGCGCAGAAGCAACCGGATGGCAGTGTTTGTAGGGAGTGTATGGACTCGCAATATCGGGGAAATGGCCCTGTTTTCGGATGCGGCGAAACTGGCCGGTCTCAGTGCGCACATTGTTGGTGGATGGATTGACGCGGAGTTCGCACAGCGTTTCGGCGCCTCGGCCAAGATAGAAACGCGGTCCGTAACTGATGATGAAAATCGTGATCTTGTCGCAGGGTCCTTGTTGGCGCCAGCAATTCAGGGAGCAGGACAACTAAATTCCTATGTCCCTTGTCGAATCTTCAAGAACATAAGCTATGGAGCATTTGGGTTAACGAATAATCCTCTCGTTCGAGACATTATGCCAGCACATGTAAAGTATCATCCCGACATTGCAGGGCTGCTGAAGGTCGCTGTAGGGGAGGAGCTTTCATTCAACATTTCGCGCCTACGCGAGGCAATGGATTTCGTGGCCGAGCACCATACATATCTGAACCGCATTGATTTGCTGCTAGGAAGATTTCGGTCGTGGTCCTAAATTGGTGTTCGAAATCTAGGGGCTTCTAGCAGTCGAGGATCATGTGGATTTTCTACAATGGCGTATTTATTTGATGTTCCTCCCGTAGATTTCAGTCGGTTTCGACTACGCCAAACGCTTGCCGGTTCTATGTCGAACGACCTATGGGTTCCGCGGCGGAGTTCGCGCCAAGGTCGGAGATCTGTCCGGCGCGGGAGTATGGCAGACATGTGTAAGATGCTCCCTCGTCCTGCGACCGCGCTCGCTGCGCGTTTGTTGGTTTTTGGCCTGCTGGGCGGAGCGGGGCCGGCGGCCGCGAGTAGGGTTGGCTGGGAACTTGCCTGTCCAACCCATCCTCCGGTTCCAAGAGTTGTCGGATTGTCCTGGTACTCCGACAACCGCGGATCCGTGGTTCACCAGGAGCGTCGGCAGCGACACCTCGAAATGCTGCGTCCCTTAAACGAGTTCATGCAGGATGTCGCGCGCGCGACCGATGAACCGGGAGGGGCGGTTGACTTCCACTGTGCCGTGGCGCTGCTGCGCTCCTGGGCCGCCGCCGGCGCGCTTCTGGAGCGGCCGCTTGAACTGAATGGTACGGTCGAACGATCGCAGATGGCCTTGGGGCTGAATGTCCTGGCCGTAAAGCTGGGCGATGCAGGCGTGCCGCTCGACGGCATGACTTTGAACTGGCTCGATCGTCTCACAACCGAAACGATTGATTTTTTCGAGCGGCGCCCTTTTGGCAACCTGGAGGTCTGGTCAGGCGCCAATGCCGCCTCCCTGCTCCTCCTCCGGCCATCGCGCCGCGCATCCGCCTATCAGGACCGGGTCTGGCATCAGGCCACGGCGCATATAGGCCCAGATGGCACCGTGCCGTCGGAGTTGCGCCGGGGGCGGCGGGCGATGGTCTATCACCAGTACTATCTCAGCGCTGTCCTGGTTCTCAGATCGCTGCGGGAGGCGCGTGGCCTTCGCGCAACGGCGGATGAGAACCAGGCGATCCACCGGCTCGGCGCCCTGGTTAGCGAGAGTCACTGTAATGCCGCCGCGATCGGAGCGGCGGCCGGCATCCAGCAGGACCGGACAGGGCCGGCCGACCAGCGCATCATGGCGGCCTTTGGCCAGGAGGTAGTGACGGAACAATTCAGGCGGTGCGCGCCGCGCGCGGCGAGCACGGTCGTGCCGCTTCTGGGCGGGCGCCTGGACCGGGTGCAGCAGATCCTGGCCCGGCTGGCGGCCCAGGCAGACGCGGGGGTGGCACCAGGAAACCGACGCTAGACCGAACAGGGCGTCGTTGCTGAAAAGACCAGCCTGATCTCCTGGCAGCGTACTCGCATTTTGCGGTTA
>NZ_JBHMFT010000080.1:0-8678 GCF_051433195.1 Falsiroseomonas sp. E2-1-a20
CGAGCCTGCGAACCATCTATAGCCGCGGGGTCGGATGTAGCGCTCCGGACCGAAGTCCATGGCGAGGAAGTCGAAGGTGTCGGAGAAGATGAGGGGTGCGCCGCTCAACAGCAGTGCGGGCCAGGTCAACGCCAGTGCGGTGGCAAGGACCACTGAGACGAGCCGAAGGCCCGCAATTGCATGCGGTGGAGGCTCGCTCGAAGGCGAGGGCGTTGACCGGTCGCTCATCGTCACCCGCTATTATAAAAACGGTGGCGCGGCTGACTTACCATGGTGGGGCAGCGGCGTGTTCAGCTGGCGGTCTGGCGAGCGCGCAGTAGTCGTGAACCAGTCGTTTGGTGGACGTGCCGCGCATCGGCACTGGGCGCAGCAGGGCGGGACCATGCCAAGCCCCCAGTTCGCCCCGCGCTGCTTTCCAGGGCTGGCACAACACCCGCAGGACCAAATCGATTTAGGATCGGCATCGTTTGGAACCAAGATAGGCGACGCCGAAACCGCGCGGTGCTGAAGCGTTATCCCAGGGGTGCGGGTCTTCCACCTGGCGCAGGTGTTTGCGCAGCAGCGACATATCGGCCTCCATCGTCACCAGCACCCGTGCCGATCATGCGGGCTGGTCCTGTCAGCCCCGGTGGCAGAATCTCCGACCGCTCCGGCGCATCCGGGTCGCGGCCCTGTGCCAAGTCCAGCAGCCGCATCACCGGCGTCACCGTCAGCCCGTGCAGCAGGATGGACAGCAGCACGATCAGCCCGATGGTCCCCACAGCCGCTCCGCCTCCGCGAACTCGGAGTGGTTCAACCCATAGGCCAAGTAGTAGAAGGATCCGACGCCGCGGATGCCGAAGAAGGCCAGCGTGGCCTTCGCGTGCCAGGCAGCGCGCAGCCCCACCAGGCCGAGCAGCCCCGCCACCAGCAGCACCGCCAGAGCCACGCCGACATCCACCCAACGCAGCGGCGCCAGCAGGCCACCGACCAACGCGCCGCCGAACAGCAACAGCAGCACCATCATCGCAAGCCGCTCCACCTGTTCCGGCATATGCGCAAGGATCCCTGGACGGGCGGCTTCGCGCCCAAGCCGGGCGCGACGGCGCGTTGCCGGCGTTCCGGGAGCGGATATTGCGTCGGCGGATTTTTCCAAGTGGGATGGACAGGAAGCGGTCGTTCGACCTGCCGCCCCCCACCCGGAGCTCCCTGTTGAAGCGCATAGCCAGTCCCCTCTAGGCTAGCGCTGCAACAAAAAGCTTCCGGGAGGAAGGCATGATGAAGCGTCGAACTTTGGTGCCGCTGCTGGCCGCCACGGCCGGGCTCGCTGCAGGGCGTAAAGCAGCATTGGCCCAGTCCGATGGCTGGATACCTTTGTTCAACGGCCGCGATTTCGAGGGCTGGGACCGCATCGGCGACGCTAACTGGCGGGTGGAGGATGGCGCCTTCGTCGCCGACCGCGGCAACGGCTTTCTGGTCACGCAGCGAGACTACCGTGACTACCAGTTGCGCGCCGAGTTTTTTGTGGACACCAGCACCAACAGCGGCATCTACATTCGCTGCACCAACCCCACGATGGTCAGTACCGCCAATGCCTATGAGGTAAACATCTGGGACGAGCGGCCGGAGCAGCGCTACGGCACCGGCGCGATTGTGGATCTTGCTGCCGTAGATCCGATGCCGAAGGCGGGTGGGCGCTGGAACCTCTTTGAGATCACCGCCTCTGGCGATGCCTTCACAGTCGTGTTCAACGGCCAGAAGACTGCCGACGCCGTTCGGGATCCTCGTTTTGCGACCGGGCGAATCGCGCTGCAGCACGGCGCGGGCGTGCCTGGCCCGGGAGGCGCAGTAAATGACCGCGGTGTGGTGCGCTTCCGGAAGGTGGAGATCCGGGTAGGCTGAGCGCCACCTCGGGCCTGGTTCTCTCGCGGGAATAGGCGCGGGACCTGGGAGGGCGTGGCGGCACGGTCAACTCCCTAGCGCCTGCGGCACGTTGGCGCCTGGCGCGAGCCACTCGCGCAGCTTGGACCAGCGCCGGCGGCCGTTGGCGTTCTTGACGGCGATTGCCAGGGCGCGGCGCTGCCCGACCAGCACCACGAGCCGCTTGCCGCGGGTCACGCCGGTGTAGAGCAGGTTGCGTGCCAGCATGGCGTAGTGCTGCGTCGTCAGCGGGATCACCACCGCCGGGTACTCCGACCCCTGCGCCTTGTGGATCGTCGTCGCATAAGCCAGCACCAGCTCGTCCAGTTCCCCGAAGCCGTAGACCACCGGCCGCCCGTCGAAGAGCACCGTAAGCTCACCCTCCTCCAGGTCGAGCCCGCCGATCACGCCGAGGTCGCCGTTGAACACATCCCGGTCGTAGTTGTTGGCGACCTGCATCACCTTGTCGCCCGGGCAGAAGGTCCAGCCGAAGCGCTCCACCCGCAGATCGCCCGGCGGGTTCAGCGCCTGCTGCAACTCCAGGTTCAGCGCCCGCGCGCCGAGGCCGCCGCGGTTCATCGGGCACAGCACCTGCACGTCGCGTACGGGGTCGAGCCCGAAGCGGGCCGGAATGCGGTCGCGCACCACCGCCAGCAGGCGGCGCACCCCCTCCTCCGGCTCCGCCGCCTCCACGAAGAAGAAGTCGGAGCCCTCCGTCGCCTCCAGCTCCGGCATCTGCCCGTGGTTGATGCGGTGCGCGTTGACGATGACGCGGCTTTGGGCCGCCTGGCGGAACACCTCCGTCAGCCGCACCACCGGCACGGCGCTGGAGACGATGACATCGGCCAGCACCTGGCCCGGCCCGACGCTGGGCAGCTGGTCGACGTCGCCCACCACCAGCAGCGCCGCCCGGTCCGGCAGCGCCCTAAGCAGCGCCCGCATCAGCGGCACGTCGACCATGCTGGTCTCATCCACCACCAGCAGGTCGCACGCGAGCGGATGCGTGTCGTCCCGCTTGAAGCCGCCGGTCTTGGGGTCGGTCTCCAGCAGCCGGTGGATGGTCCTCGCCTCGAGCCCGGTGCTTTCCGACAGGCGCTTGGCGGCGCGGCCGGTCGGCGCGCACAGCGCCACCTCGACGCCCTTGGCGGTGAGGATCTTCAGGATGGAGTTGACCAAGGTGGTCTTGCCCACCCCGGGGCCGCCGGTGATCACCAGCACCTTGGAGCGCAGCGCCAGCCGCACCGCCACCAGCTGGCTCTCGGCGAGTGTCAGGCCGGTCCTGGCCTCCACCCACGGCACCGCCTTGGCCACGTCGATCTCGGGCCAGGGCGGGCGCCCAGCGGCCAGGACGCGCAGGCGCTCGGCGATAACCTGCTCGGCGCGGTAGAGCCCGGCCAGGAACACGCAGCGGCGGCCCTCCACCTGGTCGGCCACCACCTCGCCGGTCTCCAGCTCGAGCGTGAGCGCCGTCTCGATCAGCGCAGGCGGCACCTCGATGAGCTTCTCCGTCAGCGTTGCCAGTTCGTCCGCCGGCAGGCCGCAGTGGCCTTCATCCATTGCCTCGGCCAGGGCGAAGGAGATGCCGGCGCGCACCCGGATCATCGCGGTCTTATCGATGCCGAGCCGCTCGGCGACGCGGTCGGCGGTCAGGAAGCCGATGCCGCGGATGTCGCGGGCCAGGCGGTAGGGGTTCTCGCTGATCAGCCGCACCGCCTCGACGTCGTAGGTCTTGTAGATCCGGACGGCCCTTGAGGTGCCGACGCCATGGGCGTGCAGAAACAGCATGATCTCGCGGATCACCTTCTGGTCGGCCCAGCCGGCGATGATGCGAGCGGCGCGCTTTGGGCCGATGCCCGTGACCTCGCGAAGCCGGGCGGGTTCCTGCTCGATCAGCTCGAACACCGCCTCGCCGAAGGCGCGGACCAGCTTGGTCGCGTAGACCGGGCCGATGCCGCGGATCATGCCGGAGCCGAGGTACTTCTCGATGCCCTCCAGGGTGGTGGGCGGGCTGGCCTTGAGGAAGGCCGCCCGGAACTGCAGGCCGTGGGTGCGATCGTTGGTCCAGGTACCGCTCATCTGCACCCACTCGCCGGCGGCGATGGTGGCCGCATGGCCGACGACGGTGACGAGGTCGCGCTGCCCGCGCACCTTCACGCGGAGCACGCAGAAGCCGCTGTCGGCGTTGTGGAAGGTGACCCGCTCCACCAGCCCGGCCAGCGCCTCCGTCGAAGGCCCGCAACCAGCAGGAATGGCGACTGCGGGCAAGGTCATCCCGTCCTCATGCAGGTCTGAGCGGCCGCATTCGCTGCGGCATTTTCCGGATAAGTCTGAAATTTACCGAAAAGTCTTGCGCCTTACGGAACTGTTCTACATGGTTATCGTACGCAGGAGGAAGCAATGTCCCAGTCTGAAAGCGTCAGGGTGCCCGTCGGTGAGCTTGCCTTGGCGCCAGCCCTCCCGGACCGCCTCGGTGTTCGGGTCGCCCTTCCCCTGATCGCCGCAGTCTCGATCCTGTTGTGGCTGGCCATACTGGCGGGGTCCTTCTGGTTGATCAGGTAGAGGGCACTAGCGGGCGCTGATCGGGCCAAGACACCACCCGCAAGGTCTGCAGCAAGATCAGCAGGTCGAACCCGATCCCGAAGTTCTTCACGTAAAATAGATCGTAGCTCAGCTTCGAACGAGCCGCGTTGAGCGACGCCCCTTCAGGGTAGTTAACCTGCGCCCAACCGGTGAGGCCAGCGCGCACAAGGTGCCGTTCCCCGTACAGAGGCAGCCTGGCGGCGAGATCCCGAGTCAGCTCGGGACACTCTGACCGAGGGCCGACCAGGGACATCTCACCCTTCAAGACATTTACAAGCCGCGGCACATCATCAAGCCGGATGCGGTGCAAGAACTGCCCGACCGGCGTCATGCGCGGCTTTCCTACGGCCGCCCAATCGGCAGCCAGCGGTTCTGCGCTTGTCATCGTGGTGCGCAGCTTCATGATGCCAAAGACACGGCCGGCGCGCGTGACACGGTTCTGCCGATCGAAGACAGGCCCACGATCGGCGAGCTTGACTGCCATGGCGGCGCATAAAAGCGTTGGCGCGACGAACAGCAGCAAGGCGGTGCTTACCAGAATATCGAGCGCGCGCTTCAGGACGCGGTCGGCCATCGGCATCGTGAAGCCGTCGGAGTAGAGAAGCCAGTCCCGGTCAAGGCGCTTAAGATCGATCCGCCCGATCTCCTGCTCCAGGAACCGCGCGTACTCGCTGACCGGATACCCCGCCATCTTGCAGGCGAGCAGGCCTTCCAGAGTCAGTCCGCGGCGCTCGTCCGGCGCCACCACGATCTGATCGGGGTTTAGGCCACGGACTGTGGCGAGGATTGAAGCGGTGACTGGGAAAACACCGATCGTGGGATCGGCAGCCAGACGAGGATCTACCTCTCCCATTCCAGGTTCGTGCAGGAAGACCACGTCGAAAGCCAGCGTACGCGCCTCTCGTCGAAGCATCCAGATCAGGTCCCAGGCGCGACGGCCCGCGCCGATGACCAGGAGCCGGCGTCGGAAGGCGCCTTGCCGGCAGATCAGGAAGAACACAAAGCGTGCGGCCAAGCCGGCTACGGCAAAGCAGGGAACAGAAGCTGCAAAGAGCAGGTGCAGGTTGGGGCTGCCGAAACGCTCCGGCAGGAAGGACAGAGCAGCCCAGGCGGTAAGGCTGCCATAGGCGGCGGCAACCGGCAGGCGTCCGAGCGGCCGGCGGATCTCGAGGAGCGCCTCGCGCCGATACAAGCCCAGGGCATAGAGAAACACCAGGGCGGCGGCGGGAAACAACAGCCCAGTGATGCCTGCTGGATCGCCTCCGGTCAAAAGCACCGCCACGCGCCAAGCAAGTGTCAGGAAGGCCGCGTCCAGCAGAAGAAGGACAAGGCCGGCTGTTGGTCCGCGGCGTGCTTGATCGGTCATGTCGCCTCCGCTGGCGTGTAATGCGGCCCCCATGGCTGCCGGAGACCAACCAAAGTCGGTCAAGAAGCCGAGGCGATCAGGTCCGGAAGCAACCGGAAGCGGCAAAGGCCGCGTGGCAGGATGGGGCGCCGCATCCGCCGCGTAAGCTCTTATCAGTAAACCCGACTAAAGATGACATTATAAGCGCCTAATATTATTCTAAATCAACCAACACACGTTGACTGATTCAAAGGAGGCTTCCTTGCCGGCTCCCCGCCCTGTTCTTGTCATCGAAGACGACATTGCCCTGCGTGAGACGCTCGCCGAGGAAATGCGTTTGGAGGGTGCGTTCCTGGTCGATGAAGCCGCAAGCGCAGCCGAAGCCGAGGCCCTGCTCCGCCTGCCCCATGCCCGCTACGATGCGATTGTCCTCGACATCGGGCTGCCGGATGGCGATGGCCGAGATCTTTGCGCGCGGCTGCGAAAGCAGGGGCACCACATGCCGATCCTCATGCTGACCGGCGTGCAGGGCGAACAGGACATCGTCCGCGGCCTGGATGCGGGCGCCAACGACTACATCGCCAAGCCGTTCCGGGTCTCCGAGCTCATGGCACGACTGCGGGCGCAGCTGCGGGTCTTCGACACCTCCGAAGACGCCACCTTCATGATTGGCCGTTACACCTTCCGACCCTCATCCAGAATGCTGCTGGATACCGCAGGCCGCAAAATTCGCCTGACGCAGAAAGAGGCCGAAGTACTGAGATATCTTTACGGCGCCGGTGGTCAGCCAGTGGAGCGGCAGATTTTGCTGAACGAGGTCTGGGGCTACAACAACGCGGTCAGTACCCACACGCTCGAGACCCACATCTACCGCCTCCGCCAGAAGATCGAGCTTGATCCGTCCAACCCCTCCCTGCTGCTAACCAAAAGCGGCAGCTACGGCCTCACTTTGCACAACTAAACAGCTGTCCGAAGCATTCCAGCGCAGACGAGGTAGACCAGCGCCGGCGCGCCGTCCGCCGCGACCTCCTCGCGGCGGTAGAGGCCTTCGGCAACGCCCTCGTACCTATCGAGCGCCGCTTCGCAGGCCGTGGTCGAGTGCCAGACCAGGCCCGCAGCGCAGGCACCGGGCTCGGGCAGCAGGGTGGCGACGCCGCGGCGGTTGATGACGAAGCGCCAACCCGGCAGTTCGACCACCTCGCCCCGTTTCGCCGCCGGGCAGCGCCGCGCCATCTGCCGGCGCAGAGGTTGGAGC
This sequence comes from Falsiroseomonas sp. E2-1-a20, assembly GCF_051433195.1. NCBI lineage: Bacteria > Pseudomonadati > Pseudomonadota > Alphaproteobacteria > Acetobacterales > Roseomonadaceae > Falsiroseomonas > Falsiroseomonas sp. E2-1-a20. The sequence goes on from NZ_JBHMFT010000080.1 coordinate 7,080, forward strand.
CGTAGGCGAGGTAGCGCTGCGTCATGGCTGGTCCCGGCGGAGCCTGGAGGCGAGGCTGGCGCGCGGCATCATGCGGTGCTCCGGTGCGGAAAAGGCCCGGGAGGCGGAGGCCGCATAGAGCTCCTTGCTCAGGCGCGGGTCGAGCTCCTTGTCGGCGCGGCGCAGCAGCAGCACAAGCTCGGCCAGCAGCGGCTCGGCGCCCTCCAGCCCGCGGGCGTAGCGCTCGATGTGGCGCACCTCCCGCTCGAGGAAGTGCTTCACGCCGCGCCGGTCGCCCTCGCGGTTCATCGTCACCGCCTTGCGGAACGCCTCCGCCTGCCAGGCCTGCAGCACCGCCATGGCGTGGGCGGTGTTGCGAGGCTGCGCCTTGTTCTCGGGGCCACGGGCCAGACGCAGCTCCGCCTCCAGCGGACCCGCGTCGACCGTCTTGCCGCCGTCAGGCGAGGTGCCACGCGCGGAAGTGCCGACCAGCAGGGCCGTGCCCGGTGTGCCGGCCGGGCAGTGCAGGCGGAAGACGATGCGCTTCGAGGTTTCCGGCAGCAGGTTGCCGACTAGCACCTCGATGGCGCCGGGCAGCACCGTGTGCGCCCAGCCGCCGACCACCTCGGCACGCAGATCGGCCGGCACTGCGAAGCGCAGCGTGGTGCGCTCGACCAGCGCGGAGCGGCCTTCCAGCAACTCGCCCAGCACCACCTCGGCAATCTCCGCCGCGTGCTCGGCATCGTGCAGACGGCCGCCGCCGGCCTCGACCATGGCGCCCAGCAGCACCTCGTCATAGCCGTCGCTGATGCCGACGGCGGAGGTGACGATGCCGCGCTCCAGCAGGCCACCCGTGTGACGCGCGAGCTCCCTGGCCTCGGTCACGCCCTCATTCGCCTGGCCGTCCGAGAGGATCAGCACGCGGTGCGAGGCACGTGGATCGGCTGCCATGGCCGTGGCGACGCGCTCGGCGGCCAGCAGCCATCCTTCCCAGAGGTTGGTGCCGCCACGGTCCTCCAGGCGTCGTACGGCGGCCTGCGCGGCGGCGCGTCCGGCCTTGTCCATGGCGCGGGCGTCGAGCAGCAGCTCGGCGGTGCTGTCGAAGGCGACCAGGGTCAGGCGATCACGCGGGGTGAGCGCCTCGATGACCGCGGTGGCGGTGCGCCGGGCGGCCTCGATCTTGGATCCGGCCATGGAGCCGGAGACATCGACGGCGAGTGCCAGGTTGACCGCCGGGGCCTTGTCCGGCCGGACATCTCCGGCGGCGAGCAATTCGGCGACGGCGTAGCGAACGCTGTTGCCCTCCTGCCAGGCGAGGCTGCGGTCCAGGCCGAGTGTGAGGGTCAGGCTGGTGGTGCTGTCGGTCATGGCTCGCTCTTGAGCAGGATGTCGCGGACGAGGTCGGCGCAGCGCTCGAGCTGGGCGCGCTGCTCGACGTCGAGGCGCCCGCGGACCGTGAGTTCGACGTCGGGGGTGATGGGGATGCGCAGCCATTCCTCGGCCCGTGCCTTGCGGGCGGCGGGGCGGGCGCGACCTTGGCCAAGGCGCTGCTCCAGCGCATCGAAGCCCCGGGGAGCGGCGACCTTCAAGGTGTCCCGCATCGGCAGCGCCCGGGGCCGC
>NZ_JBHMFT010000081.1:0-8656 GCF_051433195.1 Falsiroseomonas sp. E2-1-a20
GACCTTCTGCTGTCTCCGCTTGCCGGGCACAAAGCGCCAGGCCGGCATCGCCGTTCCAGTTGGCAACGCGGAACAAGCTATGGCGTTGATTGATGGAGGCTGGGACAGAGGGATTGTGATGCACGTTCTGGCAATCGGCCCACGCGTCTATCTTGGCGACATCTACCTCTCCCTAATGCGGGAGGGCCATGAAGTGCGGGTGCATGCCGAGGATTCTCCGGAAGAACGCGCCTTTGACGGGATCATCGAAACAGTCCCCGACTGGCGGGCGGAACTCGATTGGGTCGGGCGCGCCGGCCTGATCCTGTTTGAGCGCGCGGACCGTGGCACCATCCAGGATGCACTGCGCGCCGACGGCTACCGCGTTATCGGCGGCAGCGCCTTCGGCGATCGGCTGGAGAATGACCGCGCCTTCGGCCAGGCGGTCCTGCAGGATCTCGGCCTCCCCGTCGCCACCAGCCGCGCCTTCGAGCGGCCACGCCAGGCCTTGGATTGGCTGTCCCGCAACCCAGGGCGGCACGTGCTGAAATTTGACGACAGCCGCCGTCCGACTTTTGTCGGTGAGCATCCCGACGGCCTCGACCTGGCGTTCATGTTGCGCCGCGCGCCCGAGGGCCGCGTGCTGTTGCAGGAGAGGCTGGACGGCGTGGAGGTCGGCATTGGCGCCTATTTCGATGGTCGGCGCTTCCTGCAGCCTGCCTGCATTGACTTCGAGCATAAGCGCTTCTTTCCCGGCGAGATGGGCGAGATGACCGGTGAGATGGGGACGCTGGCAAGTTACGAAGGCGCCGAGACATTGTTTGAGGCAACGCTTGGCCGGGTGGCGCCGCAACTCGCAGCCGCCGGGCATGTCGGATACGTGAACCTCAATCTGATAGTGGAGGAGCGCGGTCCGCTGCCCCTGGAATTCACCTGCCGTTTCGGCAACCCTGGTTTCGCCGTGCTAGCGGCGATGCAGCGGGACGGCTGGGGAGATCTGTTTCTTCGCATGGCGGAGGGCGGCGCTGCCGGCTTCGCGACGACTCCTGGCTGGTCTGTTGCAAACGTGCTGACGGTCCCACCCTTCCCCGCCGTGGACGCTGATGCAGGTCCGGCCGACGACGTGCCGCTGTTCTTTCTGCGGCAGCCCGAGGACGCGGAGCTGCGTTTCCATCACCTCGTGGATGTCCGGAAGGACGTGCAAGGCCAGTTGCTTGTCCGCCGGCGTTCGGGTCACGCCATGATCGTCACCGGCATCGGCCCCACGGTGCAGGACGCACAGCGTGTGGCCGCGGAGCGTGCGCGCAACGTTGTAGCGCCTGAGCTGCGCTGGCGCGGCGACATAGGCGACCGCTTCCTGATGGGGGAGCGGGAGCGGCTTGTCGACTTAAGTTGGCTTTCCTGAACCTGGCGCGCCCGTGTGGTGCCGCGCAGTGCGCCCGGCACTGTCATGACCCTATGGAGGCGGGTAAGCACAGCTGCGCCGGAAGTTCGGAGCCTACCGGATGGGTATCAGAACCTAGTCTTAACGGTCGAAGCGTCATGACAGCTGGCCCTGCACCATATCGCTTCCTTATGCGGCAACCCGGGCCAAGCGCCGCAGGCCCGCGGAGCCCCCGTTTGCGTGCCGATTGAAACTAGGCGCGGACGGGGTCGCCCGCCGAGGGCGGTGCCGGGTCGCTCGGCGCGCAGGAAAAATAGCTCAGCCCGGCGTGGGCGCGTCGCGCAACCCGCGCCAGCTCGCGACTTCCGCCACTGTCAGCGGCTGTTCGGCCGGGATATCCGTGCGCCTTCGGCGCAGCATGGCGATGCGGCGCAGGATGAACGCGTCCAGCGCCGCGGCATCCGCGATACCAGGTGGCCGCTCCGCGGCGGTGTAGCGGGAGGCCTCGGCGGGGTGCGACTGCAGCAGGCGCGCGACCAGCCGCGGCTCCACCTGCTCCAGCCGCAACGCAAGACCCTCGGGCTCCGGCTCCAGCACGAAGTCGCCATCTGGCCCCAGCAGGCGCCAGGGCGATGCCACGAAGGGCAGCAGGCTCGGGTTGACCACGGCGGCCTCGTGCATCTCCACCGCCAGCATCGCCTCGGCCAAGGCGTCGAACAGGCCGATCGGCAGCGGCAGGCCCGGCAGCAGCCCTTCGGCGTCGAAGCGGCCGTAGCAGAGTTCCACGCGGCCGTCGGCCCTTGGCTGCGTCACGTGCCACAACCCGTGCGCGGCCCGCAATTGGGCCGGTCTCGCCTGGCGCTGCCGCCCGCCGACACCCGCCCAGGTGAGCGAGAGCGGCATGGCGTCAGGCCCGGCGCTGCCGGTCGACCGTCACGAAATCATTGGCCGGTGGCAGCGGGACGGCGGTGGAAGCCGGCGCCTCCGTGCCCTCGCCGGTAATGAGGCGCGCACCGCGTTGGAAGGTGAGGTAGCTCCACAGCCATTCGAAGGAGACGACGATGCGGCTGCGGAAGCCGATGAGGTACCAGACATGCGCGATGCCCCAGAACCACCAGCCAACCAGCCCAGTCAGGTGGACGCCATCCAACGCCACCACGGCGGATCGCCGGCCGATGGTGGCGAGGTCACCGTGATGGCGGTAGGCGAATGTCGGCGGCGCCGGCTTTCCGCCCGCGCGGGCCGCAATCACCCTGCCGACGTAGCGGCCCATCTGCTTCGCTGCCGGCGCATTGCCGGGTACCGGGTGGCCGGTTGCGTCCAGGGCCGCGGCGAGGTCGCCGACAACGTAGATATCGCGCGTCCCGGACAACGAAAGGTTGGGCGCCACCTTGATGCGTCCGGCGCGATCCCGCTCCGCCTCGACCCAACCTGCCGCGGGCGAAGCCACGACGCCTGCGGCCCAGACCGTCGTGCTGGCGGCGATCCGCTCCTCGCCACATTGCACTCCGGCGGCATCGCAGCGTGTGACCCGCGTGCCGGTCAGAACCTGCACCCCCATCCGTTCCAGCGATCGTAGGGCATAAGCGCCCAGCTCCTCCGGGAAGGTTGGCAACAGGCGCGGCCCGGCCTCGATCAGCACGACACGCGCCATGCGCGGGTCGATGGCGCGAAAGTCGTGCGGCATGGCCTGGCGGGCCAGTTCCACCATGGCGCCTGCAAGCTCGACGCCCGTGGGGCCGCCGCCGATCACCACGAAGGTCAGCAGCCGGCGCCGCTCCGCCTCGTCGGACGAGGCCTCCGCGCGTTCAAAGGCCAGCAGCAGGCGACGGCGGATGGCGGTTGCATCCGCGATGGTCTTGAGACCCGGGGCTACAGAGGCCCATTCGTCATGGCCGAAGTAGGAGTGCGTGGCGCCGGTCGCCAGCACCAGCACATCATAGGGCAGCACCAGACCACCGGTGGCCTGCACGGTCCGGGCGGTGCGGTCCACGCCGGTAACCTCGGCCATCAAGACGCGGACGTTGCGCTGGCGTCGGAAGATGGCCCGGATGGGCCAGGCGATGTCGCCGGGGGACAGAGCGGCGGTTGCGACCTGGTAAAGCAGCGGCTGGAACAGATGGTGGTTGTGACGGTCGATGAGCGTCACATCCACCGGCGCGCGTGCCAGCGCCCGCGCCGCTTCCAGGCCGCCAAAGCCTGCGCCGAGGATAAGCACGCGGAGCTGGCGTTCAGCCATGGGAGGGCTCTGGATCGCGCAGGTGGTCTGCGGCAGGAGGTCGCATGGCGGCTCGTCCGGCACGTGCTGCTCCAGCAACGCGACCTTGTCCGTCAAGGTTGCCCGCAGGCAAAGTCCCATGCCACGCAAGGCGACAGGCGACATGACACCCCAGTGGGTGAGGCCGGGTTCCGGGGGGTGTCTGGACCGTCGGTGGACCTCTCACACGGGCGCTTCGGGCGTTTTTCAGGCGGGCACCTACGGAACGCTCCGCGTCTCGTCCTTGTGTTCCGTGGCCGCCACTAACTTTCGCGCGTCCCGGCGTTGCATCGCTGCCGGAATACGCCAGCGCGCAGCCATCCACGACGGGCAGAGCGCCTAGGCGCGGAGAGGCCACAGGCTTCCGGTGCTCCCAACCGATCGGAGAACGCCATGCAGCAGAACTATCGCGAGGTCTATGTCGACGGGCTGGTTAACGCTCGTGCGCTCGAGACGCAGGCCATCCAGATCCTGTCCCGTCAGGTCGAGCGGCTGGAGAACTATCCCGAGATGGAGCAGGCGCTGCGCCGCCACATCCGTGAAAGTGAGGTGCAGCGCGATCGCCTGGACGAGCTGCTGTCGAGCCTCGGCACCTCGCACTCCACGATCAAGGACATGGCGACCGGCTTCATGGGTAACATGGCCGCGATCGGCCATGCCGTGATGCCGGACGAGGTACTGAAGAACACCCTGGCGAACTACGCCTTCGAGCATTTCGAGATCGCGTCCTACAAGTCCCTCATCACCCTCGCCGAACTCGCCGGACACAGCGCCGCTAATGCGCCGCTCGACCTGTCGCTGCGCGAGGAGGAGCGGATGGCGCAGTGGTGCGAGGACAACCTTGACGCCACCGTCCGGCGCTACGCGCAGCTGCGCGCCCAGGGCGCGAAAGCGGGCGTGTGATGCTCGGCTGAAGCCAGGCGCCTGCCGGTCAGCCGCCAGGCGTCGGCCTCGATCCATAGGGCGAGGCTGTCCCCGCCGGCGTTGAGGCGGTCCCGCACCAGCAGGACAATCTTCGGCCGGGCGCCGCAGCCCTGGCAGCACAGCCGGGCCAGCGTATCCGCGGCCGTCAAGCCGGTCCTCCTGGCGGAGATGGGCGGCACCGGGAAGCGCCGGAAGCGGCAGGCCGGCGTTTGGGTGGGCGTGGAACTGCGCACCGGGGCGGTCAGGCATCAGGCGGGTTTTTCAGGCTGAGGCCGCCTCGCTCGCCTTGACCCCTGGCGGCAGCGACGTCCCCGCATAGCCGGTGATGAACAGCGCGCGCAGCCATGGGGCCTTCTCGCGCGCCGCTTCGGCCTGACTATAGCAGTTGCAAGCCGTGCCGAGGCACATCGGCGTTCTAGCCGCCTGCCCCAACCACAGGGCGGGCCCAACCGGCGCGGCATGCTTGTCGTCTCGTCCCGACAAGGGCAAAGGACATTAGCCGTGACGATCATTGTTTCCGTGAAGATCAACGACGGCATTGTCATGGCGGCCGACAGCGCCGGCACCATGGGCAGCGGCCAAATTTATACCCACGCGAACAAGATTACGAACCTCTGCAAGGGGCTGCCCCTCGGCGCGATGTCGACTGGTGCAGGCGGCATTGGCAACGAGTCCGTCGAAACCCTGCTGAAGGACCTGCGGCGGCGCTTCGCCGGGTGCGACCCGGCATATGCCGACTGGCGACTTGACCCCGCGAGTTACACGCTGGAGCAGGTCGTCGGACGTCTGCGGACATTCCTGTTCGAGGAGAAGGCGGCGCCTTGCCTGGAGCCGATCAACCTTCAGCTTCGCCTCTGCGGGTACTCCGCAGGTCGGTCGCTCGCTGAGGTCTGGGAGGTGAGCATGACAGGGCAGGACTGCCCACCGCCGCGACAAATCATGGAGGAGACCGCCTTCGGCGTGATGTGGGATGGCCAGTATGAAGCGCTCAACCGGCTGATCCTTGGCCTTGGCTTCGACATCGGTAGAGCGCTTGTGAAGCACGGCCTGCCGGCCGAGCAGGCCGGCCGGCTGCAGGAGGAACTGGTCGGTGACCTTTACGCGACGCTGTCCGTTCCGGCCATGCCGATCCAAGACGCAATCGACTTGGCGCGCTTCCTGGTCGAGACCACAATCGGCTTTGTCCGCTTTGCCGTCTTCATGCCGAAGAGCGTCGGCGGCGCGGTTGAGATCGCGGCCATCACGAAGCACGAGGGCTTTCGCTGGGTGCAGCGGAAACGCTTCTATCCCGCCGGGCTGCGCCAAGACTGCTGATGCAGCGGAAGCGCGGCGAATAAAGCATTCAGTTGTGATTTATGTCGGTCATTGTGGCGCGGCATGTCGCCCTGCTTGGTCATGGCCGCGTTTCCTGAAAGCCTCGAGAACTTCCAAGGTGGCGCGACCAGAGACCGGATCGGAACCAGACTGTTTAGTCAGGCAGTCTGGTTACAGACCCGGGCACATGCGGAATCCGCGCCAAAGCGGCGCGTAAACTGAGGACGTCGCCTTACGAGCACCCGCTACAAGAGCGGTGTGCCTCCAGTGACGGCGTAGATGCCGCCTGTCATGTAGCTGGCCTCGTCAGAGGCGAGCAGGACGTAGATGCCGGCCAACTCCCTTGGCTGCCCAGCCCGACCCAGCGGCGCGTCCTCGCCGAAGCTCTTCACCTTCTCGACTGGCATGGTGGAGGGAATCAGCGGGGTCCAGATCGGGCCCGGTGCGACTGCATTCACCCGGATCCCCCTACTTCCCAGCATCTGGGCCAGGCCTGCGGTGAAGTTGGAAACAGCACCCTTCGTTGAGGCGTAGGCCAGGAGCATAGGGCTCGGCTTGTCCGACTGGATCGAGGTCGTGTTAATGATGGACGACCCAGATCGCATGTGCGGCACGGCAGCCTTCGCCAAATGGAACAACGCAGTATGGCCTCGCCAGAGGCTACCTGGCCCCTCTTGATCATGCCGATTCGGCGAGATGAACGACGCTCAGGCATATCAATCTTGCTCAATCATGCCCTGTACCTGGTCGGACGCGGGGCACTATTGGCTAAGCCTCTACGTTCCGTTGCCGTGCCTAGCTGGCTACCGTATCAGCCATCTTTGCCTGCCGCTGCCCCATCGGGCGTTCCGTGTGGGTGGTGGTATCGCGGGCGGTCTGGTGTTCCATCTCGGCGTTCAATTCGGCCCCGACCAGGATCACCGCGGAGGATATCCAGATCCAGGTCATGAAGCCGATAACAGCACCGAGCGATCCATAGGTTTCGTTGTAGCTGCCGAAATTGGTGACGTACCAGGAGAAGGCGGCGGACACAGCGAGCCAGGCGAGCGCCGCGAAGCCGCTGCCCCAGGTCACCCAGCGCCAGCGCGCCGTCGCGCGGCTCGGACCCCAGCGATACAGCGTCGCCAGGACAAGGGAGACGAGCAGCAGCAGGAGCGGCCAGCGGCCGTAGCGCAGCAAGGTCTCGACGGTCCCGCCCAGGCCGATGAAGCCCAGAACCACCGGCAGTGCCACCACCGCCACCATGGTCAGGATGGCGAAGACGATGAAGCCGAGGGTGAAGGCTAACGTGGTGAGCGTCAGCTTGATGAAGCCCCGCTTTTCCTGTTCCTCGTACACCACGTTCAGTGCGTCGAAGACCGCCTTTGCCGCCTGGTTGGCGGACCACAGCGAGACCAGCAGGCCGGCGATGGCACCGAAGCCCAATGTTCCGCTTGCGGTCTCTGCCACGCGGCTCACCTGCTCGTTGATGATGTCCATGCCGCCGCCGGGGACCACACCGCCGAGCGCTTCCAGATGCCCCTGGATCGTGGTCGGGTCGGCCACCAGCGCGTACAGCGAAACCAGCGCCGCGATCGCCGGGAACAGCGCCAGCAGCGTGTAAAAGGTGATGCCGGCGGCTTCCGTGAGCAGCCGATCCTCGCTGGCCTGGGACAGCGTGCGCTTCGCCACCTGCCACCAGCCACGCCCCGGAATTTCTGAGGGCGTGGTGGCGTTCCGGCCACGCCCGCCGGCTTCTTGCCCACCTGCCTCGCGTCCCGCCGTTGCGTTGGGCCGCCCGTTGCCGTCCTGGCCCGCGCGCCGTTGGCGCGCAGCATCGCGGCGGGTCCGCGAAAGGACAGGCTGCGGGCCGCCGCGCTTCGCATTTACCGCCAGCAATCCGGTCAGCGCCGCGGCTGCAACCATCCATCCGCCGCCCTGGCGGGCGGTTCCTTGATCGTCCGGCATGCGCAAAGGCCTCTGTCGTTCGGTGGCGCAACGCAGTCACACCGCCAGGGTGCCGCCGGCACCGAATCTTTTTGCCTTACGCGGCGCCGAATGATGCAGGCGTCGACCACGTTACCGCCGATATCGGGATCTCACATGCTGCTTCCGCAGATGCGTCGTCGCTGACCTGGACTTGGCCCATTGGTATCAAAATAGCAGGTCAAAAGGCCGCAGTTGCTCCACGCGTTCCGCGGTCGTGCCCAGACCCACGAGGGCAATGACGACGACGACAAGCGCCAGCGAGAGGACAACCAGTATGGGTACCGGCTTTATCATTGCAACCAAAGATAGCATGCAAGGCAGGCTTACACCTAGATTTATTGACTTACTTCCTGCTGCTGCAACCCCTGGTCAATGCGCCTCCTGCCGGATTCTTATGACGTCGAGATTGGCGAGAAGGGGCGGGCACCAGCTTGTCAGCGTTTGCGCGCTGGGAGCCCCCCTCTCCTCCGCCCGGCCGCAGCCTCCCCGCTCGTTCAGCTGGCACCGGCCACCTCGAGGCGCTGGCACCTTTACGCGGTACCAGCCACCTCGGGCAGCAGCCGTAGCGCCACCTGCGCTGCGGCGCCCACTTCCCGCTCCACCGCGGCGGCGCCTTCTGCACGCAGCGCCTCCGGCAGGCGGTTCTCCGGCGCGCCCACCACCAGCGCCGCGACTGCGGCCTCCGGGAAGCGGCGCTTGAGGCGGCGTAGCAGGTAGCGCGCGGCGGCGGCGGAGGCGCCGCCCTCCACCGCGCACAGCCAGGCCTGCCGCACGCTGCTCGGCTCAAAGCCGGTCAGATCGTCGCCACGCAACAGCTCGGCCGGCGCCGC
>NZ_JBHMFT010000082.1:0-8560 GCF_051433195.1 Falsiroseomonas sp. E2-1-a20
CCGGCGGGGGGTGCCAGGGCCAGTTCAGGATAAAATTTGTGCTTCAGGACATGCATATATCGCCGGCCGCAACGCGCGGTTCCAAAGGTGATATTGGTTCTATACAGCTCCTACTCTGAGTTGAGGATGTCCCCGGCCGGCGCGAGGTCGCCGGCTGGCGTGACGACGGAAGGCGGCCTCCACCGCGTCCCTGTCCAGGCCTTGCAGGATGTAGCGGATCGCGGTGTGCGCCGGTGCGCGCCGCCACGTCAGGCCAAAGGCCCGGTTCAGGCGCCGACGGTGCACGTCGATGAAGGTGGCGATGCTGCGATACGAGTTGCCGCCGCTGACGACGGCCAGGATCGAGAACAGCAGCACATGCGGCAACCGGTAGACCTTACCCTCCGCCCGGCGCGGGTCAGGCACCTCCTCCAGCAGGCCCAGCAGCGGCGAGAATGCGGTCACGGCAACCTCCACCTCGGTTGCCGCTCCATGAGTCAGAGGTTTGCCCGCTTGGGAATCCCGCCATCAGCCGTCACCGCCGCTCTACCAGCACCTGTGGCGTCCAGGACTCACCCCGGATGCCGCACAGCGTTGAACAGCCCTGGACCCCGCCGATCTGCAGGCGATCGTCGCCTACCTGCGCTCCCTCCCACCGCAGAGCCGGTAGATCGCCTTTCCGACGCGGATCAGGCTGCACCGCCAAACCTGATCCAGAAGCGCATGAAGACGAGAGCAGCGAAGCAGGAGAAGCTATCGACGGTCTGGTCGTATCGAGCCGCGATACGGCGGAACTGCTTGAGCTTGCTGAAGCAGCGTTCAACGAGCAGCACGATCTCGGCCCGCACGGCATTGCCACGGGCGACCTTCCGGCGACGCAGGCGCGACGTCAACGCGGCACGCTCAGCTACCGTCAGTTCGATGCGTAGCGCTGTCCCTCCAGCTATGCCGTTGCGGGCAGCGAACCTCAGATAATTGGAACGGCTAGCGCCAGTCCCGTCCACGGGCCCGGTAATGACCCCGGTCGTAGCCGCGTCCTCGATCATGCCCGCCCCAGCTACGATGGCTGTAGTAACGCGGCGGCGCGTAGTAGCGGGGCGCCGGGGCATAGTAGGGGCGATAGACGGGGCGCGGCGCGTAGTAGCGGGGCGGCGGCGGTGCGTAGTAGGGCTGGGCATATCCGTAGCCGCCCACCGATGTGACATCGGCGGCAACAATGCAGCCAGGCGCGAACAGCAGCACCGGCAGCAGCAGGACAAGGGCGCGGAGGCAGCGCACGGTGAGGGCTCCTGTGCGGCGGGCCTTGTTGGGCGCCTGCCGCTTCATCCTCATTTAACACCAAAATCATGACGCGGTTCAGGCGCGATCTAGACACTGGCGAGGCCATTGCGGCGGCCCTTACCTTAATGCCGCTAATGGTCGGCATAGACGTGCGGTTTTCCGCCGCGGCCGCATGCGCCTCGGCAGCACGGCGGAGTAGCCGCCCATCCCAACCCTCCCCAGCGGAGGGCGCCCCAGAGCCCCATGGCCTCACTGCGAGGTCATGGGGCTCTTTGCGTTCCGGGCCGCTGCAGTTCCGGCAGCCGTCGCACCACGCTGTTGCGGTTGGCGTGCTCGGCGCTGCCATTCGAATTCGCCGCGCTCACCGCTCCCGGATCTGCCGGAATGCGCCGCCATGACGACCTCGTATGGCAAACACTCTTGATCCCTGCATTGCGGAAGCTGGCATCAAGACGCGCTACGCGATCATGCACTGAGCTGTTGCATGAGGCCAAAGACATCCATCTGGATCCGGGTATCCTTCACCTTCGCGGCTTCGATCCGGTCGATCACCATACCCCGGACCGAGACCTGGCGGCGTGTGGCCGAAACCCCGAAGAACTCGGCTTCGTGCGTTCCGGTCCAGACGAAGCGCGTGAGGACCTTGTCGCCCTCGGCAATCTGCTCCTCCACGGTCCAGCGCAGATCCGGGAAGGCGCTCCGCAGGCCCCGCACGACATCCTTTACTCCCGAAAGGCCGGGCTGCTGTCCGGGAAAGGGCTCGAGCTCGACGACGTCTTCTGCGAAGTAGTCTCCCGCGGCTTCCAGGTCACCATCGTTGATGACCCGCTCGATGAAGCCACGAATGATCTGCTTGTTCCGTTCCGTGGACATCGGCGTTCCCCCTGCCAGAGCGGCCATCATCACCTGATCGCCAGTCAGGTCATCCCGGGGCATTGCACGCCCACCCGCGTCCCTCACCGGATTGACAGTCGCCCGCGTGGCTAAGGCGTGGGACGTTGCGGAAGACAGGAGATGACGATGCAAGACCCCGCACCAAGCTACCATCTGTTCGGCAACGTCCTGACCTTCCGGGCCAAGCCGTCGGAGGGCTCTCGCTTTCTCCTCACGGAGGCTCGGTCAGCGCCGGGCGCCGGCGCCCCGCCGAACCGGCATCCGGGCGACGACGAGGCTTTCTACATCCTGTCGGGGCATTACGAGTTCAGCGTGGACGGCCAGGTCCGGAATGTCGGGCCGGGCGACTATGTGCCGATCCCGAACGGTGCTCCCCATCACTTCCGCAACGTTGGCACCGAGACCGCCTCCATGCTCGTCCTGAACTGGCCCGGCCGGCAGCACGAAGCGTTCTTCTCGACGCTCGGTGAGCCGGTGAGCCAGGCCACTGAGCCCGTCACGCCGCTCGGCCCGCCGCCGGAAGCCGTTCTGGTCGGGCTGCGCCGCATGTCGGCCGAGTGCGGCGTCGAGTTGCTCGTCTGAGGTTGCTGGGCTCGGCGTCCCGAAAAGTTAGCCTGACCTCCGTCTGAAGCTGACCGGGTAGGCCGCTATTCCGTGGTTTGGCCGGCGGCCTGTAGCGGCTGGCCGCGGGCAACGGCGCGGGCGAAGGCCAGCAGGGCGCTGCGGCGGCGCGGATCGTTGATGGTAGAGAACACCTGCACCAGCTCGACGAGGTCGTCCGTTGCGCCCTCGATGAAGTCCACCATCGGCGCATGCTGCGGCGAGGCGGCGCCCATCAGCAATTCCGGCCGTACGCCGCGAGAGCAATTAGAGGTTGTGGCGGCTTGGGACATATCCCGCGTTGCGCCTGGCAGTAAGTAACCCTTAAGGTAAAATACCGGCGGGACAAGCATGCTCCACCCGGCCTGAGTGCAACGCGGCCATTGGGGAGACCGCATCATGCCCGACACGAACCTTGCCGCCTTGGATCCGTCCAACGGCAACCTCTTGGCAGGCAGCGTCACGGCGGCGACAGGGGACAGCGAGGTGGTGCGGCTTGCAGAGAAGTTTATTGCAGATGAAGAGGCGAAAGAGCTGAAGTTGGTCCATTTCTGCGACATGGTCAGGCCCTGGTCCGCTGCAGATCACCGCGAAATCGAAACCTATTCTGCCAGCGCCACAGGCTATCACGAGCGAATGGCTGCAATCACGCAGGCACACGTCACCACCCCCGCCGGCCTATTGGCCCAGGCCCAGGTGTTGCTCTGGCACTCACGCCACCCGAGTGGCGATGAGGTACATCTTTGGAACTTGGCGAATGGGGTGTTCCGCGTCCTGGGCGAGCCGCTGCCGGCCTGGGTGGCGGAGCTTGCCGAGGAGCCGCAGGAGTAGACGACTTCCCAACCGAATTCACCGGCGGCGCCTGGCTCGACTCCTGCGTCCTCGCTCGCTCGCGCGGCTCAAACCTCGTTCGGCAGGAAGGCGACCTCAAGGTGACGCCACCGCGTGTGGCTGGTCGAACTAGAGCGACAGCAGATGCAGAGCATCGAGGCGGCCAGGATGGCGAGGGCGGCGGCGCGGGTGCTCGAATGCTCGCAACGCGGCGCACTCACCCTGGATCGGCTGCGGAACGGCGGCCGGCAGACTGTCACGGTGCAGCACGTCACCGTGCAGGAAGGCGGGCAGGCGGTGATCGCGGGCACGGTGAAGCGGGGGAGGGGGGGTCGAAAGTGAGCGACCCTCTTCCGCCCCAAGCCAAACCTCGGCGCCGCAGCGCCGAGGCCATCGCCGGGCAAAGGCTGCGCGGCCAGGCGCGGCGGATGGTCGCCGACCTCGACGCCCTGATACGCGAGGTGGAAGCCGCGTGTGCGGCTCAGGGTATCGGCGGCAGCCTGGCCGATGCTGAGGCGAAGGGCCTACCGCTGGCTTGACCGACACCCACCGAGCGCCGGCGGGCACCGTTTGGAGGGCCGGCGCGAGTCCGGCCAAGGTCAGCCGGATGCCGCCCGCAGCCGCTCCTCCATCGACACGATGCCGGCGGCTTCCACGTTGGCGAACGCGATGCGCAGGTGCGCCTCCTCCCCGGCAAAGGCCGGGCCAGGCAGGCACATCAGCCCTTGTTCAGATGCCAGCCGCTCCGCCACGTGCCAGGCGGAGGTCTCGCCGAAAGGGTGTCGCACGTAGGCGAAGTAGGCCCCGAGCGATTGCAGCTCCCAGCCCGGCAGGCGGGAAAAGGCGGCACGGACGCTTGCTCCCCTGACCTGCATCTCCCCGCGATTCGCTGCCCGCCACGCCGACAGCGCCCCAAGCCCCCACGCCAACGCGGCCTGCCCCGCCCGCCCCGCGCAAATCTGCACGCAATCCATCACCTTGCCGAGTTCCTGAAACAGCGCGGCGGGCGCGCCGAGGGCGCCGAGCCGGTGTCCCGGAATGGCGAAGGACTTGGAGAAGCTGTGGAGCTGCACGAGGTTCTCCGGCCAGGTGTCGCCTGCGAGCAGCCCGTGCGGCCGGTCCTGGCGCGGCGGCAGGAAGTCCCGGTAGGTTTCGTCCAGCACCAGCCAGATCCCGCGCTCCCGGCACAGGGCGTGGAAGCGGGCGATCACCTCGGGCGGGTAGATCGCGCCGGTCGGGTTGTTGGGCGTGACGAGCACGATAGCCCGCACCCGCTGGTCGAGCAGCGTGGCCGCCTCCTCTGGATCGGGCACGAAGCCTTGCTCTGCCCGACACGGCAGCGGGCGCGGCTCGATCCCGAGCATGTCGAGCGTCATGCTGTGGTTGAAGTACCAGGGCGTAGGCAGCAGGACCGCGTCGCCACGCTGGGCCAGGGCCATCATGGCTACGAAGTAGGCCTGGTTGCAGCCGGCGGTGATGGCCACCTCCGACGCGTCGGGCCGGCCCCCGTACAGCGCGCCGAGATCGGCGACATAGGCTTCCCGCAGCGCGGCATCGCCCATGATCGGACCATAGGTGGCACAGGCAGGATCCCCCGCCGCACGAGCCAGGCGCTCGAGCATGCCGGGCGCCGGCGGATGCGACGGCACGGCTTGGCACATGTTCAGCAGGCCATCCTGGCCGACATAGCGGGCACCCCAGTCCTGGATCTCGGGAATGGGCGGGCTGCCGGTATCGAGGAGGCGGGGGTTCAGGGGCGTCATGGATCAACCTGTCGGGTGAAGGACGCACAACGCGTGACAGTGCGGTCTCTTGCGTCACCGCGGTAAAATTCGCCCTGCCGCCTCAGTCGAACCCCGCCTGCCGCTCAAGGCGATCCCCAGTGCCACGCCGAAAAGTGGACGAGCCGCCGCCGGCCAGAACTGGATTTCTGCGTCTGGCGAGCGCGAGCCGTCTCCAGCGTGCAGGTTGTCCCAGTTGAGGTATAGACTGGTTGCTACGGTTCAGGGCATAGCCGGAACAGCGGCTTGCGGCCCGCTGAGCAGGGAGAGTTCAAGTGGGACAGCGCGCCGCCCTCTACTGCCGGGTCTCGACCGCCGACCAGTCCTGTGCGCGGCAGGAGCGGGATCTCGCCGCCTTTGCTGCCCGGGCCGGCTACGAGGTGGTCGGGGTGTTCAAGGAGACCGCTTCCGGCGTCCGGCTCGACCGCGCCGAGCGGCGGAAGGTGATGGCTCTTGCGCAGCGGCGCGAGATCGACGCGGTGCTGGTGACCGAGCTGTCGCGTTGGGGCCGCAGCACGACCGACCTGCTGGCGACGCTGCGCGAGCTGGAAGCGCAGCGCGTCTCGCTCGTCGCGCTGAACGGCATGGCCTTCGACCTCTCGACGCCGCACGGGCGGATGATGGCGACCGTGCTCGCCGGCGTCGCCGAGTTCGAGCGCGAGCTGACGCAGGAGCGCATCCGCTCCGGCATCGCCGCGGCCAAGGCGCGCGGCAAGCGGCTCGGCCGGCAGCCCGGGCAGCGGCCGAAGTCGGACCGCCTCGCGCCAAGGGTCCTCGCCCTCATCGCCGAGGGCCAGAGCTATCGCCTCATTGGCCGCGAGGTGGGGTTGAGCAAGAACACGGTGGCCGGGATCGTGAAGCGGAGCCGGGCCCACGCACCGGCCTGATAACGAGTTACCTGCGCCATGTTCCCGCGCGCCTATTCCTATTCCCGCACCCTCGCGAAGGCCGAAAAGCCGCGGGAATGGGTGCGGGAATGGCGGGTGCGGGAGAGGGGGTGCGGAAGAAGGAATAGTGCAATTTCAGCTGGTTGGTGATCGGACCAAGCCTCAAAAGGCGGCGAAGCGAAAGGCAGGGTGCGGGAATAACAACGGGTGCCGGAATGAACGCGGGAGATTGCCGCTGGTCGATGGCCGGCACCACGGTCGTGGACGCTCCTCTTCCCGCCGCACAAGCCCAGTGGTCTCTGCTGTTTGCGGAGCCACCATCCCCCGCGGCCGGGCAGAAGAGAGGAAGCCGCCTTTATCCGATCTCCGGCCAGAGGACCATGTTCCCTCCATAGGGTAGGAGCCCTTGTGAGGTGACCCATGCCTGCTGAGACCAAGCCCACGGACCGTCCCGACGACGCGTTGCTGGCCGAGGAAACGCTCGCGGAAGTGTTCCCAAGATGATAACCGTTTGGTGTCCCGAAGTTTGAAGCGCTGCAGAACCGATTAGCTGGCGACGGTTACCCCAGGTCATCCTCACAGGAAGCACGAGAACGCAACCTTTTGATGTCTACACGATCACGCACGCTGGATTGGGATCCGGAGCACCTGCACGCCGCCATAGATGCCGCCGGCGTCGGTCTGTGGTGGTGGAACGTCGAGAGCGACGAGATTGCCATGGACAGGCGCGCCTACGCGCTGTGGGATTTGCAGGAGGGGGGCGTGGCAACCTTCGCCGACCTGTCCGCGAAGATCCATCCGAGGGATCTCGACAGGGTGCGGGCAGCTTTTACCTCGACGCGGGCGATTGTGGGACCGTACGAGATCGATTTCCGCATTCTGTCCGGCGATGACATCCGGTGGGTCTCCGCGCGCGGTCAGGGCAATGATGCGGATATCCGGCACGATGTCATGCGCGGCATCTTCCTCGACGTGACCGGACGCAAGCAGGCCGAGGAAGCCAATCAGCTCCTGGCCGGTGAAATGAGCCACCGGGTCAAGAACCTGCTGTTTGTCGCGTCGCAGCTGGCCCAGATCACGTCGCGCTCGGCGGCGACGACGGCGGACATGGCAAAGGATCTCACGAAGCGGCTGACCGCTCTGGGGCGTGCCCATGACCTTGTTCGCCCGAGGGGCGGCCGTCCGGTGGAGGCGGCGCTGCTTGGCGACCTGCTGGCGGTGCTGCTGCAGGCCTACGACGATACCGACGGCGCCTCGGGGCGCATCCGGGTCTCGGTGCCGCGGATGGACATCGGCGCGGCGGCCGCCACGACCCTCGCCCTCGTGGTGCATGAGTTGGCGACGAACTCCCTGAAGTACGGCGCGCTTTCGGCGGAGAGCGGCACGCTCGACCTGGGGTGCACTGCCCCGGACGAAGATGTCGTCCTCGTCTGGATCGAACGGGGCGGCCCGCCGGTCGTTGAGCCCTCCGCTCCGGCCGGCTACGGTAGCGAGCTCATCCGGCGCAGCATGGCGCATCAGCTCGGCGGCAGCATCGCCTTCGACTGGTCGGCAGAAGGGCTGATCGTCACGTTGCGGATGCGGCGGAACCGCCTGGCGGCCTGAAAGGCCATCGGGGGCCTCGCGTGCGGATGTGGTGTCGTCCGCCATGGCAATCTGGAGGTGTAAGGTGGCCGCGAGCCGCTGGAGGTCGTTGCGGGCGTGGTGGATCGCCTCGCGCAGCAGGACTTCCCTCTCGGCGTCGCTGGTGGCGAGCCGCCGGTTGGCCTCCGCCAGCCTCTGTGCGTCGATCGCCAGTTGTTGGCGCGACCGCGCGACCGCGGCCAATGTGACGTGCAGCGCCTCCATCAGGCAGGCCACGAGGAGCGTGATCGCGAGGTAGACGCCGGTGGCCAGGAGATCCACCGATGGATCGAATTCCAGGCTGCCAAGCCTCGGCACGAAGAGCCAGGTGGCGAGAATGCTGGAGAGGATAGCCGCGTAGATGCCGGTGCCGCGATCGAAGAGCACGCCCATGAGGACCACGACCGGGAAAGAAGAAGGAACGGGTAGCCCGGAGAGTTCTGCCGCCTCTCGTTCTTTTCATTTAGAGGTGGAATATCCAAGCCGATATCGCATGTTACTGAACAATGAATTCAAATCGCGGTGGGGCAAGCCGTGTCTCTTGTCGTTGAGCGTGATCAAGACCCACACGCATCCCACGGCTCTCCAGGTTCACCTGAGGCCGAGAAGGCCCGTTCGGCAGCTTTGCACCGCTACGCGATCCTCAATACGCCCCCCGAGGTCGAGTTCGACCAATTCGCCGCC
>NZ_JBHMFT010000083.1:0-8050 GCF_051433195.1 Falsiroseomonas sp. E2-1-a20
TTTTTTTCCCCCCCCCCCCCCCCCCGCGGCGGAGTAGCCGCCCATCCCAGCCCTCCCCAGCGGAGGGCGCCCAGAGCCCCATGACCTCACCACGAGGTCATGGGGCTCTTCGCGTTTCGGCTCCTCAGAGCCCGATGGTGAGTTGGCGGGATGGCGTGCGGCAAGACCACTGGCTGAACCCGCGCGCTGCAAAACTCCAAGATCCGCATATGGGTTCCACTCACAGTAAGCAGCCATAGCGCGGATCAGCTGAGGTTTGCGGTGCTTTCGTCCTCCCGCCCCGCCTAAGGTGGGGCGCGACTGGAGGGTTCGGCATGGCCATTCCCGACGTGATCGTAGTCGGTGCGGGCTCGGCGGGCGGGCCGGTCGCCGCGCGTCTCGCCGAGCACCCGGCGCTGTCGATCCTGCTGCTGGAAGCGGGCGTGGACCACGGCACTGAGGGGACCATGCCTCCGGACCTCCTCGACGCCGGGCGGCTAGCGGGCATGGCGCATGATTGGGGTTACAGCGCCATCCCCGCCGAGGGCCAGACCATGCCATACCGCCGCGGCCGGGTGGTCGGCGGCACCTCGGCCATCAACGCTGCTGCGGCGATGTGGCCGCGCCCGGCGGACCTCGATCGCTGGGCCGCGCTGGGCAATCTCGCCTGGAACTGGGCGGAAGTCCGCTCCTGGCTGCGCCGTACCGAAGCCGACGTCGACGCGCCCGACCTCGGCCCACATGGCCGGGACGGGCCTATCGAGATCCGCCGGTACCGCGAGCAGGAGCTGATCCCGCTGCAGCGAGCCTTCGCCGCGGCCTGCCGCGAAGCGCTCGGTCTCCCCGCCGTCGCCGACCATAACGATGTCCGGATCAGCGGCGGCGTCGGGCCCTGGCCAATGAACCGCCGCGCCGACAATACCCGGATCTCTACCGCGCTCGCCTACCTGGAGCCGGCGCGTCGGCGGCCAAACCTCGCGATCCGCGGCGAGGCCACCGTGGGGCGGCTGCTGATCAAGGATGGACGCGCGGAGGGCGTGGTCCTGGCGAGCGGCGAGTTGCTAGTGGCGCGGCGCGGCGTTGTGCTCTGCGCCGGCGCGCTGGGCACGCCGGCAATCCTGCTGCGCTCGGGCATCGGCCCGGCGGCGCAGCTGGCCGTGCTCGGGATCACACCGCAGCTCGACCGGCCCGGAGTCGGGGCGCGGCTGTGGGAACATCCCGCGGTTCCGGTGCTGCTGGTGCCAAAGCCCGGGCAGTGCGATCCGCTGCGCGATCCGCGCTTCCAGATGGTCGCGCGCGTGAGCGCGCTCGATGGCACGCCGCTCGTCCTCGCCCTCGTCAGCTTCCTCGACATCAGCGGATCCCCAGGGCTAGTCGTCGAAGCCGGTGGCGCGTCGGTGGTTGCGTTGGTCAACGTCGCGCTGATGGACCCCCGCGGCCACGGCCGGCTACGGCTGCGAAGCGCTGACCCGTTCTCCGCCCCCGTAGTCGAGTTGGGGTTCGACCGCGAGGAAGCGGACCTTTGCGCCCTCGCCGAAGGCGTGAGGCTCGCCTGGCGCATTGCGCGCGCGGCGCCCGTCGCGGCCGAGAGCCGGCGGGTGGCGGGCCTGGACGAGGCAGTCGTCCGCTCGGACGCGCTGCTGCGTGACTACATCATCGCCAACTTGAGATCGTTCAGCCATCCATGCGGCACGGCCCCGATGGGCCCGAAGGGCGATCCACTCGCCGTGGCCGACGAACGCGGCCGCGTCCACGGCATAGACGGCCTATGGATCGCGGACGCCTCGCTCATGCCGCGCGGTCTAACCGTGCCTCCAAACCTGACAGTGATGATGATGGGTGAGCGAATCGGCTTGTGGATCCGCAGGGAGCTCGGCGGCCCCTGAGCGTGCCCATCGCAATCCTCAGCCGCCGATCATTCTGGAAGGAGCCGTAGTGTTGCAGCGTGAGCCAAACTTCTCGGAGAGCATCCGCCTTGCCCGACCGGACGATGTGGGAAACATCGCGGCAATCGTTGACAAGGCATATACCCGATGGATCGCGGCAGTCGGCCGAAGACCAAGACCGATGGACGACGACTACGAGGCGCGATGCGCAAAAGGTCAAGCCTGGCTGCTGGAAGCGGACAGCAAGTCAATAGGTGTCGTTATCATCGAAGACATGGAGGAGTACCTGTTCCTACACAACATTGCGGTTGCGCCAGATGCGCAGCACCGCGGCTTCGGCCGCTGCTTAATGCGCTTTGTTGAAGAGGAGGCCCGTCGCCGGGGTTACCGCGAAGTGAAGCTGACCACGGCGGTGGTGATGCAGCAGAATGTCGAGTTGTACTTACGCCTGGGCTACTCCATCACAGGTCGCGAGCCGACTGCTACTGTGGATCGTCTGTGGATGACCAAGCGATTGGATGACGTTTCTCCGCCCAAGGTTGATTGAGGCAGCCCTTAAGCGAACGGTATCCGCGGATGGGGTGCATGATGATGATGGGACAGCGGACGAGCAGATCCTGGGCGCGATCACGCGCGGCGTCTCGGCCGACGGGCGGCGGCTCGCGCTGCCCATGAGTGGGCGTGCCCCGGTCTGGGCCAGGATGGACCCCGCCGACCTGCAGGCGTTCGTCGCCTACCTGCGCTCCCTGCGCCACAGAGCCGAATACATAACTTAGAGGCACGGGAAACCGATGGCGTTAACGGATCGCCCACGGCGGCTGCTTCACCGTGGCTGCCACGACGGCCAGGCGTTGGAAGGCGCCCGGCCGCACCCTCGGCAGCGTAGCCGCTCATGGTGGTCGATGTGGTGGAGGTCCGCCCAGGCTCCCAATACCCTCTCCAGGTTGGCCTTTGACCATCTGACGGTCGACTGGCAGGCGTCGCATTGGAGGGTGATGCCCTCATCCAGCCCTAGCTCACGGATCTTCATCTATCATCCACGAGAACAATTGGAGGTTGGTAGAGACCTAGGGCATATCCCGCATTGCGCATAGCGGTAAGTAACGCTTAAGGTAATATACCGCGCGGGACCAGACAGCTTCGCCCGGCTTGAGTGCAACGCGGCCACGGGAAGACCGCATCATGCCTGATACAAGCATCAACGTCTTGAGCCCGTCCGCCGAGAAGCTCGTGGCGGGCGGCGTCGCGGCGCTGTCGGGAGACGCTGAGGTGGTACAGCTTGCGGAAAGGTTCATCGCAGATGAGCTGGCAAAAGAGCGGAAACTGGTCCGGTTCTACGGCATGGCCAAGCCATGGTCCGCTGCTGATCGCCGCGAACTCGAAACCTATTCTGCGAGCGCTACAGGCTATCACGAGCGAATGGCTGTGATTACGCATGCACACGTCACCACCCCCGCCGGCCTATTGGCCCAGGCCCAGGTGTTGCTCTGGCACTCGCGCCACCCGAGTGGCGACGAGGTCCACCTTTGGAACCTGGCAAACGGGGTGTTCCGCGTTCTGGGCGAGCCGTTGCCAGCCTGGGTGGTGGAGCTTGCCGAGGAGCCGGAGGAGTAAGCACCTTCTCGACCAAGTTCACCGGCGGCGCCTGGTTCGACTCCTGCGTCCTCGTTCGCAACCCGCGGCTCACCTCTTTCGGCAGCGATGCGCCACCAAGGTGACGCCATCTCAGCTTCCGTGGCTAATTGCCAATGGAAACAGGCGTTAAGGTGGATGTCTTGCCCTGAAAGATCTACTTTAGGTCCTGTAGGGCAAGGAGTGGTCAGGCGTGAGCGACGATCCGGATATCCCCCATGATCCCAACCTGCCCCGCTTGGCCGGCAAGCCCATCCGCGATGGCAGCGGTGTGTTCTCCCGTGTGCTGAGGGCGACAGCCACCACGCGGCGCCACCGTGCCCGCCAGATGCGGAATGCAGGCGACGGGGCCGGCGCGGACCGCGAGGACCATGATGCGGACTACCTCGAGCGCCAGTCGGACCGCCAATGCGATCCGCTGCTCGCCGCCGGGGCCCCTCTGGTCGAGGGCAACAGCGGCGAGGTGGTGGTGGCGCCGTCACCAGAGTTTGGACCGGACGTGTTCCAGAAGGCTGTGCAGCAGCCCCCCGACATGCTGGCCGCCGAGGGCAGCGAGCGGCGGATGATGATGACGGCAGGAGTTTCCAAATCGGCGCTCACGCTGGCCCTGGAGCTGGGGGAGAGCATCGGCGCGCAGACTGCGATGGAGCGCAATCTCGTCCAGCAGATTGCGGCGACGCAGGTGCTCGGCATGGAGATGCTGGCCAAGGCGCATGCATCCACGATGCTGGCTGCGCCCTGGGTGCCCGAAGAGCGAAGCCAGACGCAGAGCATCGAGGCGGCCAGGATGGCGAGGGCGGCGGCGCGGGTGCTCGAATGCTCGCAGCGCGGCGCGCTGGTCCTGGATCGCCTGCGGAATGGTGGCCGGCAGACGGTCACTGTGCAGCACATCACGGTGGCGGACGGCGGGCAGGCGGTGGTCGCCGGCACGATGAAGCGGGGGAGGGGGGGTCGAAAGTGAGCGACCCTCTCCCGCCCGGCATCCCGCACCGGCCCGGCGCGCGAACGCCGGAGGGGCTGGAGCGGTGCCGCAAGGCGACGTGGAAGCACGGGCGCCGCAGCGCCGAGGCCATCGCCGGGCAAAGGCTGCGCGGCCAGGCGCGGCGCATCGTCGCCGACCTCGATGCCCTGATCCGCGAGGCGGAAGCCGCGTGTACGGCTCAGGGCGTCGGCGGCAGCCTGGCTGACGCTGAGGCGGAGGGGCGACCGCAGGCTTGACGCCGGCGCATCACGATCGCCCTCGCCGCCTGCTGCAGGGCATCCTCGACCATCCGTACACATTGGGAGGGCCGGACGCGGCGGCTTACCATCGAGACGGCAACGATTTACGATGGCCCGCCCCAGCGGCCTAATCAGGAGCACTTCATGGCGACCCGTGTCGGATATGCCGTTACCAACAGCTGGAGCAGCGGCCTGCAGGCCAGTCTCTCCCTGACCCCCGACCAGGCCCTGAACGGCTGGACACTGGAATTCGACGCCGCCTACGACATCACGCAGATCTGGAACGCGCAGATCGTATCGCATGTCGGCAACCACTACGTGATCCGGAACCTCGATTGGAACGCCTCTGTTCCGGCCGGGTCATCGGTGTCGTTCGGCTTCATTGCCTCCCCGGGGGCGGCACCCGCCGGCTACGTGCTGAACGGCGAGCCCGTGGGGAGCACGGCGCCTCCGCCCGCCGTCGAGCCTCCGGCGGCCAGCGTGGCGGATGTGGCCATCACCGAGGGCAATTCGGGCCAGGCCGAACTCGTCTTCCAGGTCACGCTGTCCAAGGCCTCCGCCGTTCCCGTGACGCTGGCCTACGCCACGCAGGCCGGCACCGCTGCGGCCGGATCGGACTTCCTGGCAGCCAGCGGCACGGTGACCTTCGCCCCCGGTGAGACCAGCAAGGCGGTCGTCGTCAAAATCATCGGCGACACGCTGTTCGAGGCGAATGAGAACTTCACGCTGGTGCTGTCCAATGCCGTGGGCGCGACCCTGGCAAAGGCGACCGGCCTGGCGACGATCCAGAACGACGATCCGGCGCCCGTCACGCCACCGGCGGCGACCATCGCGGATATCTCCCTGACGGAGGGCAACAGCGGCCAGAAGCTGGCGACCTTCGTCGTCACCCTGTCCAAGGCCGCGGCGGGGCCCGTGACCATTGGCTACGCCACCCAGGATGGCACGGCCGCGGCGGGGTCCGACTACATCGCGAAATCCGGCATCCTGGCCTTCGCAGCGGGCGAGACGAGCAAAAGCGTCACGGTCGCGGTTCTCGGAGACACGATGGTGGAGGGGGATGAAGCCTTCCGGCTCACGCTCTCGAACCCGGTCGGTGCGACGCTGGCGCGGTCCGGTGCCGCCGCCACGATCCGGAACGACGACGTGGCGACAGCGCCCCCGCCATCCGCGGGCGGCACGGTGACCTATGCGGTGCCCAATGACTGGGGCAACGGCTTCGTCGCGGATGTGCGGGTTTCAGCGGCCACGGGGGGGCTCAACGGCTGGACGGTGGCCTTCGAGGCAGGCTTCGACATCACGAATATCTGGGGTGCGGAGATCGTCTCCCATGTCGGCACGCAGTACGTCCTGCGCAACGCCGCCTACAACGGCACCGTGGCGCCCTCGCAGACCGTGAATTTCGGTTTCCAGGCGGCGACCACGGGCGGGCATGACATCAGCCAGCTGACGCTCAACGGAGCAGGCGTGGGCACGCCCCAGCCGCCTGTCACGCCGCCGCCGGCCGCCCTGCCGGCGATCTCGATCGCCGACGCCAGCGTGACCGAAGGCAATCTCGGCAGCGTCGACGCCGTCTTCGCCGTCACCCTGTCCGAGGCGGCCGCCACGACCGTCACTGTCCGCTTCGACACCGGCAACGGCACCGCCCTGGCAGGAAGCGACTTCACCGCCGCCACCGGCACCCTGACCTTCGCCCCCGGCGAGACCAGCAAGAACGTCAGGGTGGCGGTGCTGGGAGATACCACGCCCGAAGCGACGGAGACCTACTCCGTCATCCTCTCCGCACCCTCCGGCGCCACGATTGCCGATGGCACGGCGCGTGGAACCATCCTGGATACCGACACGGCAGGCCCAACGCCCCCCGCCACCCCGCAGCCCGGCTACTTCCATACCAAGGGCAACCAGATCCTCAACGACGCCGGGGTGTCGGTGAAGATCGCCGGCGTGAACTGGTTCGGCATGGAGACCACGGACTTCACACCGTACGGCCTGCACACGCGCAGCTACACCGACATGATGGACCAGATGAAGGAGCTGGGCTTCAACACCATCCGGCTGCCCTTCTCCGATCAGTTGCTCGACCCCGGCCGCAACACGCCGAACGGCATCAACTACAACCTGAACCCGGATCTGCAGGGCCTGAGCGGGCTCGCGCTGATGGACAAGATCGTGGACTATGCCGGCGCCATCGGCCTGAAGATCATCCTCGATCACCATCGCAGCTCCGCCGGGAATGGCCCCAACGGCAACGGCCTCTGGTACGATTCGGCTTATGGCGACGCGAAGTGGATCGAGAACTGGAAGATGCTCGGCGCGCACTACGCCGGGAACACCACCGTCATCGGCGCCGACCTCGCCAACGAACCGCACGCGGCAACCTGGGGCGGCGGCGGCGGCAATGACTGGGAAGCCGCGGCGACGCGTGCCGGCAACGCCATCCAATCCGTCAACCCGGACTTGCTCATCATCGTCGAGGGCGTGGGCGGCAATTACTGGTGGGGCGGCAACCTGACCGGCGTGGCCAGCAACCCGGTGACCCTGGATGTGCCGAACCGCGTGGTCTACTCGCCGCACGACTACCCGAACTCGATCTACGGGCAGCCCTGGTTCCAGGATGCCAATTTCCCGAACAATCTGGAGGCGATCTTCGACCAGTACTGGGGCTACATCTACCGCGAGGACATCGCCCCCGTGCTGCTGGGCGAGTTCGGCAGCAGGCTGACGGACCCGAAGGATATCGCCTGGATGGAGCGGATTGTTCCCTACCTGGCTGGCGACTTTGACGCCGATGGCCAGTTGAACATTCCGGCGGATGAGGAGGGCGTGAGCTGGACCTGGTGGTCCTGGAACCCGAACTCCGGCGACACCGGCGGCATTCTCGCGGATGATTGGATCACCGTGAACCAGGCGAAGCTCGATGCCTTGCAGCCGATCATGGCCGATGGAAGCCCGTTGACCGGCGGTCTCTAACTACAGCTGGATGCGAGGCGGCGCGACCTGCCGGTCGCGGGCATGCACTGAGTGCGAGCGTGGTCTGGATTTTTGTGGGACCCGCCTTGGCGCCGACTACGGTGGGTGGCAGGCGCGCGACCTGGATGGCGGGGTGCTCGCGGTCCGCACCCGCCGGCCACCCATGACCCGGCCACGACTTCCGAGGCCCTACAGGCGCGGGAGGGCGTCTGCCGGGCGGCTTCGATGTCGCGGTGTCCGACGACAATGCGTCACACCACGCGCTCCGCGAATAGCCTTGCCGGAGGCCAGATGCCTCATCGCCGTGGGCAGAGGACAGGGTTGTGCCGTAATTGATTGTCCCAAATGAAGTATAGACTGAC
>NZ_JBHMFT010000084.1:0-7873 GCF_051433195.1 Falsiroseomonas sp. E2-1-a20
GCTCCCGTCGAGGCCGCGGGCCCACTCCGGTAACCAAAGGACAACCGGCTGCATCAGGACATGTCCGCGAAGATTCGTTCCCCGCCCGTTTCGGACGTTGCGCGCTCATTCAGAGACAGACACTAACCGGCTCCAACGGCCTGATCGATCCCGACAACCCACTGATGCAACCAGGGGGCGGGCGAAGCGGCGGACCCAATTAACAGATCGAGTGGCAAGGCAGGCTCACCATGACTAGGCTGGACGGCCCTGCGCGCCCCGACGGCAGGACAAGGGGGGTGGCTCCATGACAAGCCGGCTGCTCCACCACCCATCAGAGCCTGTCATCCCCCACAAGCCCGGAGCCATCCATGAGCCGTACCACCAAGGCCAACATCACCGAGGCCCAATGGGACGCTATACAGGCCGCGTGGGAAACTGGCCGCCCGGGCCGCGCACTCGCAGCCGAATACGCGGTGGATGAGAGCACGATCCGCTACAGGGCGAGCACGAGGAACTGGCAGAGAGACAGGACGGCCCGCGAGCGCATCCGCTCAGCAGCTCAGGCCCGCACGTGGTCCGGCCGCCCCATTCCCGCATCCCGCCCCCCATTCCCGCGGCCTGGCCTCGCGCGCGAGGCTGGGTGCGGGAATGAGATGCGAGATGGTCTGGCGCCGGCTTACCGTGAGCGGCTCCGCGAGGCGCAGATCGACGCTGCCGCTGACGCCATCGCCGAAGCCAACCTCAGGGCCTTGGCCAAGGCTGATCAGCTGAGCCGCCTCTTCGAGCGGCTCGACGAGTTGTTGACGGATGTGTTGACCACGCCGGCCGAGGATGACGAGGCGGGATGGAAGCGACGGGCATCGGCGCGGGACATACTTTTGGCTGGGCGGAAGGACAGTGTGATCGGCGCGGTCTTGGCGCTGGCCAAGCTGGCCGGGGCCATCCAGGTGCAGACCCGGAAGGCGCTGGGCGCCGATGAACCGGCGATGCAGGTGCCGCTGGCAGCGCCGGACAGCGGGCCAACTCAGAACGCAAACCATAGCACTTCGCCAAAGGTGGACTTCAGCAAGTTCACGACGGACGAGCTGGAGACAATGCAGAGGGTCGCAGAGATAATCGGGCCGCAGATGGGGTGGCCTGCTGTCCCGACACCGCCAGCCGGTCCAAAGGCGGCGGCGCCGTCGAACCTGGCTACCGAGGCAAATGGTCTGGATTGTGCAGCGGCACTCAACCCGCAGGCCTCTGATGCTCGAGGATCTCCAAGATCGTCGGCGCAGGCACGGCACATCTTGGGCAAGGCGGATGGCAGCTGGGCTAGCCCAACCCCAGTTTCGAATAGCAACCGCCTTTCCAATGAGACGATAGGGTTGGGCGGAGCCGAGACTGCGACCGGAGCCGGGACGCCTCGCCCGCCCCCAACGCGAAGAGCCCCATGACCTCGTGGTGAGGCCATGGGGCTTTGGGCGCCCTCCGCTGGGGAGGGCTGGGATGGGCGGCTATCCGCCTGTGGCACACCGCGCAGACCAGCCAGCCATGCTGATCGGCGATCTCGCGGTCGAGCAGCAGGCCGAGCCATTCGGCAGGGGTAAGCTCTCATGGGCGGCGTCAACATGACGCGGCCTGTGCCCGCCGAGGTGGGGATGACAGGGGTGGCGAGAGGCCAGCACCCCTTTCCCTGCCAAAGCAGGAGCAGCGCCGGATGGCCGGCAGCCTCGTTGCCGGGGCGTTGGCCAGATCCAGCGCCTGGACGGCTCAGACAGCCTCGCCCCAAAGACGAACAGGCTGCAATGGCAAGGCAGTCTCATGCTGTGGATCACCATGCAACGACAGCCTGTAAGATGACCAGTACGGTGCCCTATGCGGCCCGTTGGGCGGGCGGCCGGGCCTAGCATGCGCTGGTAAGGACATGCACCCGTGCCTCCTCGGCCAATAGCACTGGCTCTGCCCGGGTCTCCTTGGAGCGCAGGTCGAGCCTTGTGAGGCCCGCCTTGTCAGGCCTGCATCCGCTCGCAGTGCGCCAGGTAATCCGCATTCAGTTCCACCCCCAGCCCCGGCCGATCCGGCAGCGCGATCTGCCCGTCCTTGATGCGCCGCTCGTACGGGTCGTCCACCAGCGCCAGCCGGTCATCCTCCGGCCAGACCGGGAAGACTTCCTGGATTAGGAAATTCGGGATGGCAAAGGAGAGCTGCACGCAGGCGGCGGTGGAGATCGGGCCGCCGCAGTTGTGCGGCTGCACATAGACTCCATAAGCATGCGCGAGCGCCGCGATAGCGCGCACGCCCGTAAAGCCGCCGGCGATGCCCATATCCGGCTGCGCGACCGAGATCGCTCGCAGCTCGAAGAAGCGCCGGAACTCGATGGTGGTGCAGAGCCTTTCACCAGCCGCGATCGGCAGGCCGGTGCCCTCTGCCACCTGACGGGCAGCGTCAGCATCCTCGGCATCGGCGACCTCCTCCAGGAAAAAGGGGTCGTAGGCCGCCACCTGCTTGCCGAAATGGATGGAATCCATCGGCCACATATTGCCGTGCATCTCCACCAGGATATCGACATCCGGCCCCACCGCCTCCCGCACCGCGGCGACGCGGGCGATCGCCAGCCTTTCATGGCCGCGCTCGATGCGGCGGTCGGGATAGGCGCTATGGCCCTCCCGGTTCAGCTTCATTGGGTCGAACTTCATGGCGTCAAAGCCGCGCGCCACCACGCTGCGGGCAGCCTCCGCATAGGCTTCCGGCGCGCCCAGGCTGCGGTACCAGCCGTTGCAGTAGATCCGCAGGGACTGACGGCAGGCGCCGCCCAGCAGCACATGGATGGGCTGGCCCAGCGCCTTGCCCTTGATGTCCCACAGCGCCTGATCCAGCGCGCTGATCGCGGCGCCGAAGATCGGCCCAGGCACATGGCCCCAGAAGGTCTTGCGGCGCATCTGGTCGAAGATCTGTTCGGTGCGGAACGGGTCGCGGCCGATCACATGGCCGCGCGCCAGTTCCAGCAACACCTCCACCGCGCCGCGTCCGCCCGTGCCATAGGCCAGGCCGATCTCGCCGGCGCCGGAGATGCCCGCATCGGTCTCGACCTGCACCACCAGGACGGCATGCGCCGCGCCCTCCTTCATCGCACCGAGCGCCGCCCGGTAGACGCTAACCCCCCTGACCTTCACCTGGTATGTCCCCCTCAGAGCCTGCAGAAAGCCAATTCACAAGCTCTCAGCGCTTCATCCGCGCATAAGCAGTGCGGAATCCGTCGAACATCTCGGCCACCGCAGCCTCCAGCTCCGCGCCATGAATGCCATCGGCGAGATAGGCCTCGGAGGCTGCGGTGGCCTGGAATTCCGGCGAGAGCACGGCGTCCCGGAACAGCGCCACCAACCCGGCGCGCAGCGGATCCGGCAGGCCGGCGGGGGCCACCGCATAGGTCATCTGCAGCATGCGGCCATCCGGGAATGCGTTGATGCCGCGTTCGGCCGCGGTCGGCACATTCGGCAACTGCGCCAGCCGGGCCTCGCCCAAGACCGCGATCGGGCGCAGTTCGCCGCTGCGGACCTGGCCGAAGACGTCGGCGGGCTTTACCAGCCCCAGGCCGAGATGCCCGCCCATCAGCTCATTGGCGACACGTGAGGCGCCGGGATAGGCGACATAGATGAATTCGGCTCCGACCGCCGCGGCGACGGCATTCAACGTCAGATGGCCGAGCGTACCCTCTGGTCCTGCCGCTCCGGCGGAGAAGCCACCAGCCCCCGCGCGCATGGCGGCTATCGCCTGCTCCAGGGTCTGGATCGGGCTCTTGGCGCCGACCACGAGAATGGCGGGATCCTGCGAAACCCGCACCAGATTGATGAATTGGTCGAAGCGCAGCGGCACCTCCGCACTGGCGATCAGGGAGATCAGCCCGCCCGAGGCAAAGCCCAGGGTGCGACCATCCGGACGAGCCTGCGCCACCCGTGACAATGCGATGGCGGATCCGCCGCCAGGAATGTTTTCTACCACCAGCCGATGGCCCCGGCGTTCGAATAGCGGTTGCAGACGGCGCGCCAGGAGATCCGTGGCACCGCCCGCGGCGAAGCCGACCAACAGGCGGATATCCGTGGGCACGCCTTGCCTGGCGAAATCTTGTGCCTGGCTCGGGGGCGCCAGGGCGAGACCGGCCATGCCGGCGGCCAGCAGATGACGTCTTTGCATCTTGGTTTCCTCCTTCCTCGCCTGCCCCTTGCTGAGGCCTGGCTCATTCACGGACCGGCTTCTTCCGCCACCAAGGCTGCGACCAGATCGTCGCGTGCGGTCTGCATATGGGTCACGGCGGTTTGCCGGGCCCGCGCGCCGTCGCCGGCCTCCAACGCTTCCAGCAAAAGGGCGTGGTCCCGAATCACGGCGTCCAGCCGGCCGGGGCGATAGCCGAAGCGGATGCGGATGGCGCGGATCAGGCCGGCGTGGGCCTCCAGCAGGCGCAGCGCCTCGTCATTCCCCGGCACGGCCAGGATGATGCGGTGGAATTCGTGGTTGAGCAGGGCGCAGGCCGCCTGGTTGCCGGCGTGGGCGGCGGTCTCAAAGGCACGCTGGGCCTGGCGCAGCCGGACCAGGGTGGCGGCATCGATCAGCGCCGCCGCTTCCTCCGTCAGCATGCCGTCCAGCGCGGCACGAATGGCGAAGAGATGGCCGATGAAACGGGCATCGACGCGACGTACGGCGGCACCGCGATTGGGCGAGAGCACCACCAGCCCCTCACCCTGGAGCTGTTGCAGCGCCTCGCGCACCGGCATTTGGCTGAGGCCGTAGCGGGCGGCGATCTCCGTGATTTTCAGGCGCAGGCCCGGAGGAAGAGTGCCGTCCAGGATCTCGTCGCGCAGACGCTCATGCAGCCGCTGATAAACAGTGCTTCCGAAGGGCAGACGACTGGGCGCGGATTCCTGGATGGCGAGGGCTTGCAAGGCGGATCCTTTGACGAGCGCGGCGGATTGCAGAGAAACAGGGCAGACTTGTCAATACACGGTAGTCGATTAGCGATTTGATCAAATTTATCCGGAGCCTTCGATCCGTAGGCTCGGCCTCAGCCACGGCAGGTGGGCCGAAATTCGCCAGCACTGCGGGCCCAACGGTCGCAGCCAGTCCTCTGATGGCGGCGGGATCAGCAAGACGCTTGTATCCACGGCGGGCCGGATCCGAGGCCGAGGGGAAAGACGATTGGAACGCCTTGTTGTTGACCAGACGAAGTGATCGCGGCTCGGGTCCGGCACCGGCGCGCCGGTGCCGGACCGTCGCTATTCTCTCGCCGGGCAACGGCTCCGTGGGCGTCATCCAGCAGTGAGAGCTCCCCAGCGTCTCGACGACGTGACGACGAGCCTCGGACCCGGCCTGGGTAGGCGAGAGTACGGAGATTGTGGCGGCACGACCGGCTACGGATCAAGCACATGGCTGCGCAGCCCAGGACTTCGCCCGCATCGACAAGGGAGAGCCTCATGGGTCAACGAACTGTCGGCATCGACCTCGCCATCCGCGGCGATCATGTCGCGCGCATTCCCGACGACGGACGCCCTACTGGTAAGCCGATACGCTTCCGGTTGACGCCCGACAGCCTCACTGGTCTGGTCACGCGGCTACGTGATGGAATAGCGCCGGGCAGCGCCATTACCGCAGTCATGGAGCCCACTGGAATGTCCTGGTTCCCGGTCGCCCTCTGGCTCAGGGCGCAGGGATCACGGTCATTCGCGTTAAAGGTCAGCGGGTCCGCGCCCTGCGCCGCTATCTCAGCGAGCACGCCAAGACCGATGCCGCCGATGCCTATGTGCTCGGCGCCATCCCGCTGTTCGGCGGCGTACCCGCCGATACGCTCTACGTTCCCGACGCGGAGCGGCACGCGCTGCAGCGCCTGACCCGTCAACGCGAGCGACTGGAAGACGAAGTCTCGGCCATAAAGCGCCGCCTGCTCGACCTGGTACGTTGGGCCTGTCCTGCACTCGAAGCTGTACTGCCGGATTTCCGGACCAATCTGGCGCTCGCTGTCCTGCACGACCTGCTTGATCCCGCGCAGGTCATCAAGGCGCGTCG
Source organism: Falsiroseomonas sp. E2-1-a20 (assembly GCF_051433195.1). NCBI lineage: Bacteria > Pseudomonadati > Pseudomonadota > Alphaproteobacteria > Acetobacterales > Roseomonadaceae > Falsiroseomonas > Falsiroseomonas sp. E2-1-a20. The sequence continues at coordinate 6,019 of NZ_JBHMFT010000084.1, forward strand.
TACGACGCTGCTCCGATTTGTCGCGGAGCATGCGAGTGGAAACCACCCGCATAGCGGGCCGTTTGCCGAGACTCTGGTAGATGGCCTTAAGGCGGCAGCTGCCGAAACGCAGCGCCTGCACGGCAAAGCCGTCGACTTCGTCCTGCTGCAGCTCGAGGTTGCGCTCGAGATCGACCGCCTGCGGCAGATCGAAATGCAGCTGAGCCGTCTCGGCCAGGAAGTCGAAGCGCTCTACAGCAAACTCCATCCAACCAATGCGCTGCGCAGTATTCCCGGTATCGGCGCAGCCATTGGGCCGCTTGTGCTCGGCGTACTGCACGAGGCACGAAGGTTCTCAGGCCTACATCAGCTTCGAGGCTTCTGCGGGCTGTTTCCGCGCAGCAATTCCTCTGGCGGCGCTGATCACCCTGGGCAGACCATCACGCAGTCGGGCAACAACCGCATCAAGCGTGCGCTCTACCTTGCCGCCGATGCCGCGCGGCGCGTCGATCCCGAGCTCGCCGCGGTCTATTGGCGCCTCATGGTCCGCAAGGGTCACCACCACAAGCAGGCCCTCTGTGCCGTGGCGACGCGCTTGATCAATCGCATCGGCAGGGTGCTTCGTACCGGTCTGGCCTACGAACTGCGTGACACCGACGGCACGCCAGTCAGCGTTGCCCAAGGCAGGATCATCGTCACCGAGCGCTTCAGTATCCCAGCCGAGATCCGGAACGCCAGACGCCGCCATCGTGCCGAAGCCATCGCCGCACCCTGATTTCCCACTTGGCAGTCCGTAGGAGATCACTGGGCGATGGAGGACGTTGTTGCGCTGAACGATGCCTGCAAGGCGCCGACCGCGAAGCATGACCCCTATGAGCCACGCCAGCCTGAGGCGAAATGACGCTACGCCTTCGCCATCCCGCCAACTCACCATTCGGCTCTGAGGAGCCGAAACGCGAAGAGCCCCATGACCTCGTGGTGAGATCATGGGGCTCTGGGCGCCCTCCGCTGGGGAGGGCTGGGATGGGCGGCTACTCCGCCGCGCCGCCGTGGCCAATCCGGCCGCGGCGGCGCTGCGCGAGTACCAACGCCTGGAAGGTGCGGAACCTGGGCATGTGGCCAAACCGCAGCAGGTAGCCGCCGCGGTTCAATTCGATGTGGCAGTCCGCGCAGATCAGCCAACCATGCTCCGGTCGGTTTAGGCCGCGATGGAAGAAGTGGTCGAACTCGGCGCCGTCTGCCGACCCGCCCGCTCGGGTGAGCACGGGCGCGTTGTCGCAGCAGGGGCACTGGCCACCATAGGGCTCGGCCGCCACCGTGCGGCGAATGGCCGCCTGGCTCGCCGGCGAGAAATCCCGCCTGGTGCCGAGCAGCAGATCCTGCGTCGAGAGCGTCAGGAACATCTGGTCGGCGGCATGCCGGTCGAGGACATCGAGGATGTCGAGCCGGCGATGCAGCCGCTGGAACTGCTGGTCGAGGTTCGCCCACAGCGGGTCATCGCCCGCGGCGGGTGCCTCGTCCGGCCGCTGCATGGCGGTGCGGACGACGGTGTTGCACCAGAGGTGGAACGGCGGCGAGAGGTAGCGGGCGTAGGTCAGCGCGAGCTGCCAGTGCGCCCAGGTGCCGCCCTGATTGCCGCGGACGGTGGCGACGAGGCCGTCGCTGTCGAGGTGGCAAATGCCGGCGAGGCCGGCATTTGGCGCGAACAGGTCGGTGGCGTCGGTGCGGTGGGTGCCTGCATGGGTGCGGAAGCGCGCGGTCTCCTCGAGGGCGAGCCAGTCGGAGGGGCGTCGGTTCGGCGGCCGGTCGGCGGCCTGCCACATGTCGGTCAGGTTCAGCATGGCGCCGCGCAGGCGGATGCGGCTGCCCTGGTAGG